>JAKDNM010000019.1 GCA_030456445.1 Hyphomicrobiales bacterium | reverse complement strand
CTGTCAAGGCTATGGCAGACTCAATGTCGCACTGGCTAAATTCAATCGATTAGACTACAGAGCGGCATCGCTCTGCGATCGCCATGCAGATGGACAGACAATGACCAGCCAGACCATCCCCGTCGAACCTTTCGATTTCATCGTCTTCGGCGGTACGGGCGACCTCGCCGAGCGCAAGCTTCTGCCGGCGCTCTATCAGCGGCAGATCGCCGGCCAGTTTTCCGAACCGACCCGCATCATCGGCGTGTCGCGCGCAAAGATGTCCGACAAGGCCTATCGGGAGTTCGCGGAAAAGGCGATCAGGGAGCACGTAGACGCCAAGGAAATCGACAAGAAGGCGCTGGCGAGTTTCCTCGACCGCCTCTCCTGGGTTTCGGCGGACGCTACCTCCGGCGCCGGCTTCGACGAGTTGAAGAAGGCCATCGGCAAGAGCGAGTGCATCCGCGTCTTCTACATGGCGGTGGCGCCCGCGATCTTCGGGGAGATCGCGGCGAAGCTGAAATCGCACGACCTGTTGACGCCGAATTCACGCATCGTCGTGGAAAAGCCGATCGGCCGCGACCTCGCTTCGGCAAAAACGTTGAACGACGAAATCGGCAAGGTCTTCGACGAGCAGCAGATATTCCGCATCGACCATTATCTCGGCAAGGAGACGGTGCAGAATCTGATGGTGATGCGCTTCGGCAACGCGCTCTACGAGCCGCTGTGGAACAACGCCCATATCGACCATGTACAGATCACCGTCGGCGAAACGGTAGGGCTGGAAGGCCGCGCCGGCTACTACGACAAGGCCGGCGCGCTGCGCGACATGGTGCAGAACCACATGCTGCAGCTCCTCTGCCTCGTCGCCATGGAGCCGCCTGCGTCGATGGACGCGGACGCGGTGCGCGACGAGAAGTTGAAGATCCTGCGTTCGCTCAAGCACATCGAGAACGGCAACGCGCAGAAGAACACCGTGCGCGGCCAATATCGCGCCGGTGCCTCCGCCGACGGGCCGGTGAAGGGCTATCTGGAAGAACTCGGCGACAGCCAGAGCAACACGGAAACCTTCGTTGCCATCAAGGCCGAGATCGAGAACTGGCGCTGGGCGGGCGTGCCCTTCTATCTGCGCACCGGCAAGCGGCTCGCCACGCGCGTCTCGGAAATCGTCATCGAATTCAAGCAGATTCCCCACTCGATCTTCGGCGAAAGCGCGGGGCGGCCGGTCGCCAACCAACTCGTGATCCGCCTGCAGCCGGGCGAAGGCGTCAAGCAGTGGATCATGATCAAGGACCCGGGGCCGGGCGGCATGCGGCTGAGACACGTGCCGCTCGACATGAGCTTCGCGCAGGCCTTCGAGGTGCGCAACCCCGATGCCTATGAGCGGCTGATCATGGACGTCGTGCGCGGCAACCAGACGCTGTTCATGCGCCGCGACGAGGTCGAGGCGGCATGGAACTGGATCGATACGATCCAGGCGGCCTGGGAGGACACGCGACAGGAAGCGCAAGGCTATACGGCCGGCACCTGGGGGCCATCGGCGTCGATTGCGCTTATCGAGCGCGACGGCCGCACCTGGCACGAGAGCAGTTAGGGGGCGGAAATGACATCCAGCCAACGCAAATGGCATGAATTCGCGACGCCCGAGATATTGGCTGCGACGCTCGCCGGCCGTATTGTCGATGTGCTGGCCGACGCGATCAAGGCGCGCGGCAAGGCGCTGCTTGCCGTCTCTGGCGGGACCACGCCGGTCCACCTGTTCAAAACCCTGTCGGGGATCGATCTGGACTGGCGACACGTAACCATCACGCTGGTGGATGAGCGTTTCGTGCCGCCGACTTCGCCGCGTTCCAACGAAGGGCTGGTTCGCGCGGACCTCCTGCGTGGCAAGGCGGCGGCGGCAAACTTCATCGGTCTTTATCAAGCTGCGCCGACTGTCGAGGAAGCGGCGGAGAAGGCCGAAACGGCGCTTTCCTCCCTTCCCTATCCGTTCGATTTCGTCGTGCTCGGCATGGGACCTGACGGCCATACGGCCTCCTTCTTCCCCGACGATCCCGACCTTGCCCGGCCGCTCGACCTTTCCGGCAAGCGCATCGTGCTGCCCGTGCATGCGCAAAGCGCCGGCGAACCGCGCCTGACATTCTCGCTGCCTAGACTGATCGAGGCGCGGCACCTCGCGCTGCACATCGAAGGAGTGGGCAAGAAGGAAGTGCTGGAGAAAGCACTGGGAGGCGGGCAGCTTTTGCCGATCCGCGCCGTATTCGACGCAGCGAAAGAGCCGGTTGATATCTATTGGGCGCCGAAGCTCGGGGAGAAGGACTGAAACCGCAACTACAGCCGCCCGGACGGGAGGACCCGGCGCAAGGAAGGAAAAGACGACAATGAGCGCGCATCAGCAATTGATGGCGGTCACCGAGCGCATCCGCGAACGCTCGAAGGTCTCGCGTGAAGCCTATCTGGAGCGCATCGCCGGCGCGGCCGGCACGACGGTCAAGCGCTCCACCCTCTCGTGCGGCAATCTCGCCCATGGCTTCGCCGCTTGCGCGGCGAACGACAAGGCAGCGCTTGCCGGCAACGAGATCCCAAATCTCGGTATCATCACCGCCTATAACGACATGCTCTCGGCGCATCAGCCTTACGAGACCTATCCCGCCCTGATCCGCGAGGCCGCGCGCGAGGCGGGCGGGGTCGCGCAGGTCGCCGGCGGCGTGCCCGCCATGTGCGACGGCATCACGCAGGGCCAGCCTGGCATGGAATTGTCGCTCTTCTCGCGCGACGTGATCGCCATGGCGGCGGCAATCGGGCTCTCGCACAACATGTTCGACGCGGCGGTCTTCCTCGGCATCTGCGACAAGATCGTACCGGGGCTGGCGATCGCAGCACTTTCCTTTGGCCATCTGCCGGCGGTGTTCATCCCGGCAGGACCGATGCCTTCGGGCATGCCGAACGACGAGAAATCCGCCGTGCGCCAGCTTTACGCCGAGGGCCGGGTCGGGCGCGCCGAGTTGCTGGAGGCGGAGTCGAAATCCTACCACAGCCCCGGCACCTGCACCTTCTACGGCACCGCCAACTCCAACCAGATGCTGATGGAGATCATGGGCCTGCATATGCCGGGCGCGTCCTTCGTCAATCCGGGCACGAAGCTGCGCGACGCGTTGACCAAGGAAGCGGCGAAGCGGGCGCTCGCCATCACTCATCTTGGTAATGCATACACACCCGCCGGCCGGATGATCGACGAGCGCGCAATCGTCAACGGCGTCGTCGGGCTGAACGCCACGGGCGGTTCGACCAACCACACGATCCATCTGATCGCCATTGCCGCTGCGGCCGGCATCCGCCTCACCTGGCAGGACATCTCCGACATCTCCGACAGCGTGCCGCTTCTGGCCCGCATCTATCCGAACGGCATGGCCGACGTGAACCATTTCCAGGCGGCGGGCGGCATGGGCTTCCTCATTCGTGAACTGCTTGACGCGGGCTTGCTGCACGAAGACGTGCAGACGGTCTGGGGCGAAGGCTTGCGTGCCTACGCGGTCGAGGCGAAGCTCGGCGCGGATGGTTCGGTCGTGCGCGAACCGGCACCCGACAAAAGCCATGACGAGAAGGTGCTGGCGCCGGTGCGGCAGGCCTTCCAGCCGACCGGCGGCATCCGCGTTCTTTCCGGCAATCTCGGCCATGCCATCATCAAGGTCTCGGCGGTGAAGCCCGAGAGGCGCATTATCGAAGCGCCGGCGATCGTGTTCGACGATCAGGAGGAATTGCAGGATGCGTTCCGCGCCGGCAGGCTCAACCGCGACTTCGTAGCCATTATCCGCTTCCAGGGGCCGAAGGCGAACGGCATGCCGGAACTGCACCGGCTGACGCCCACGCTCGGCGTCCTTCAGGACCGAGGCTACAAGATAGCACTGGTGACGGACGGGCGCATGTCGGGCGCGTCCGGCAAGGTGCCGGCGGCGATCCATGTCACGCCGGAAGCGTCGGAAGGCGGCGCCATCGGCAAGATCAAGGACGGCGATCTGGTGCGGCTCGACGCGGTGGCCGGCACATTGGAGATACTCGGCAATGCTGAAGCCTTCGCGATGCGGCCGCTGCCGGTGAAGGACCTTTCCGGCAACGGCTTCGGGCATGGGCGCGAGCTTTTCGCGGCGTTGCGCGCCAATGTCGGGCGGGCCGATACCGGCGCCAGCGTGTTCGGCTGAGTGCCGGCGTTACAAAGAACGATTTGTCTTGGCGGCGCCGCTCGCTTATCTTGTCGGGACAGGCCGGCTGGGAAGATCGTCATGATGGCATCGCTAGGATGGAAGCTTAGGGCAATTGCCGCGATCCTGCCGGGCGCGATACTGCTTGCTGTGTCTGCCGCATGGGCCGGCCAGCAGAACGCCGGCAACGATACGCTTCCCGGTGTCCGGCCGCAAAAGCCGATCGCCAGCCATGACGGTGTCTATCCGCCGGAGCCGGAACCCGACACGCTGCCTGGCGGCGACACGCCGACGTCTTTTCATGTCGGCGATATGAAGGTCGAGATTCACGGCTATATCAGCTACGCCATCGGCTTCGGCAAACCGATACATGACAATCGGCATCGCTAAGGATTATGCGATCAGCCCCATCGCTCCATCGGCGGCGTTCCTTATCGCGGCGATGTTCTTGCGGTAGGCCGTTTCGCCACCTTTCGTGAATACGGCGGAACCGGCGACCAGCGCCGTTGCCCCTGCCCGGGCGACGAGCGGCGCCGTATCGGGCGCAACGCCGCCATCGATCTCGATCTCGATCGGACGATTGCCGACCAGCGCCTTCACTCGCGCGATCTTTTCGATAATGGCCGGGATGAAGGCCTGCCCGCCAAAACCCGGATTGACCGTCATCAGGAGCACGAGGTCGAGCCGGTCGAGCACGTATTCGATGACGCTCGGCGGTGTCGAGGGGTTGAGCGCGACGCCGGCCTTCCTGCCGAGATTCCGGATCGCCTGAAGCGAACGGTCGAGATGCGGGCCGGCCTCGGCATGAACCGTGATGCGGTCGCATCCGGCTTCCGCGAAGGCCGCGAGATAGGGATCTGTCGGCGCGATCATCAGATGGCAATCGAAGGGGAGCTTCGTGCGGTCGCGGATCGATTTAATGATCTGTGGGCCGAAGGTGATGTTCGGCACGAAATGCCCGTCCATCACATCGAGATGGATCCAGTCCGCGCCGGCGGCGGCGACCGCCTCGACTTCCTCACCCAAGCGGGAGAAGTCGGAAGAGAGGACCGACGGCGCGATGATGATCCCTTTTTTCATCCGTTCCTTCCCGACATCCCCAAGGCTCGTGCGGGAAATTTCCTACCCGGATTTGTCATGGGTGTCGACGGGCGAAAACCAGATCGTCACGAGGGATTGCCGCAGCAGACCCCCACTCCGATCGGCTGCGCCGGCCACTCTCCCCCTCAAAAGGGGAGAGGAAGGGCGCCTGGCCTTGCGGGCGGCGGCTTCCTCTCCCCCGTCGAGCGGGGGAGAGGTGGTTTGCCAAGCAAATCGGGGTGGGGTCGAACTTCTCTTTTTCCCTCACCGCGTCAGCCGCGCCTCCAGCTTCTCGATCATATCCAGGCAGGCGTCGAGCTGGTCGATATCGACGAACTCGTCGGGCTTGTGCGCCTGATCGATGGAGCCGGGGCCGCAGAGAACCGTCGACACGCCATATTGCTGGAAAATCCCGGCCTCCGTGCCGAAAGAGACGCACAGTGCCGGCATGCGATCGCCGGTCAGCGCCCTCACCAGCGCTTCCGCCTCGCACTGGTCCATCGGCTGAAGGCCGGTGACCTCGCCGACGATCTCGGTGACGATGTCGGCTTCCGTCCACACATTGCGCATGCGCGGCAGGAGCTCTTTTTCGACATAGGCGCCGATATGCTCCTTGGCGAAGCGGAAATCCTCGACGTTCACCGGCCTGAGTTCCCATTCGACCGAACAGGTGCCGGCAATGATGTTGCGGGCGATGCCGCCGGCGATGCGGCCGACCTGGATCGTCGACCAGGGCGGATCGAACCGCGACCCGGCGGGCGCGCGATCGCGCATCTGTTCGCCGATCTCAAGCAGCCGCGTGATGAACCGGGTGGCGTATTCGACGGCGTTGACGCCGCGCTCCGGCGTCGAGGCGTGCCCCTCGAAGCCGGTGAAAGTGGTGGTGTATTCGCAGCAGCCCTTGTGCCCCTCGACGATGCGCATCGAGGTCGGCTCGCCGATGACGCAGACCGAGGGCTTGCGCCCGGATTCGGCAAGATCCTTCAGCATCACCTGCGCACCCAGGCAGCCGACCTCCTCGTCATAGGTGAAGGCCATGTGCAGCGGCCGCTTCAGATCGGCCGCGGCGAAGCGCGGGGCGAGCGCCATCGCGCAGGCGATGAAGCCCTTCATATCGCAGGCGCCGCGGCCGTAGATACGGCCGTCGCGCTCGATCGCCGTGAATGGATCGGCGGTCCAGTCCTGTCCCTCGACCGGCACCACGTCGGTGTGGCCGGAGAGCACGATGCCGCCATCCATGTCGTCGGGGCCAAGCGTGACGAACAGATTGGCCTTGGAGCCGCTCGCATCGAGAGTAAGTCGGGTACGGCCGTGCAATTCGTCGATCTTGCGATTGAGATAGGCGATCAGCTCGAGGTTGGAATCCTGCGAGACGCTCGGAAAGGCGATCAAATCCGACAGGATCGCCTTCGCCTCGGGGAGAAGTTCATGCGACATCAAAGCCTCCGCGCCTCAGCGCTTCACAACCAGTTCGCGCGAGACGTCGGCGAGACATTCCGCCGGGCCTTGTGCCCGGATGCGGATGGTCTCGGAAGTCTCGAAACCCCAATCGTCGGTCCAGATCGCCGGCATGAAGTGGAACGTCATGTTCTCCTCTATGACGGAAGTGTCGTTCTGGCGCAGGCTCATGGTGCGCTCGCCCCAATCCGGCGGATAGGAGATGCCGACCGGATAGCCGGCGCGCGAATCCTTCTCGATGCCGTGCTTGCGCAGCACGTCGAAGAAGGCTTTCGCAACCTCGCCGCAGGTATTGCCGGGGCGGGCGGCGGCAAGCCCGGCTTCGAGCCCTTCCAGCACGGCGTCCTCGGCTTTCTGCATGCCGGCCGGCGGTTCGCCGAGGAACATGGTACGCGAAAGCGGCGCATGATAGCGGCGGTAGCAGCCGGCGATCTCGAAATAGGTGCCCTCGCCCGACTTCATCGGCCGGTCGTCCCAGGTAAGATGGGCGGCGGAAGCATCCTTCCCCGAAGGCGTCAGCGGCACGATCGCCGCATAATCGCCGCCGATATCGCCGACGCCGCGCATGCCGGCATCGTATATCTCGGCCACGAGGTCGCATTTGCGCAGGCCCGGCTCCGCCACCTCGCGGATGCGCTTGTGCATCGCTTCGACGATGCGCGCCGCACAGCCCATATACTCGATCTCCTTTTGCGATTTCACCGCGCGCTGCCAGTTCACCAGCGCCGTGGCGTCGACGAGTTTCGCGTTCGGGAGTTCTTGCTGGAGCGTCAGATAGGCCTTGGCCGAGAAGTAATAGTTCTCCAGTTCCAGCCCGAGGCGCTTGCTGCCGTAGCCCTTGTTGCGGATGATTTCGGCCAGCGTCTGCATGGGATGGCGCTCGGTCGACTGCACGTAGTGGTCAGCGTAGGGCAGCATCCGGTCCTCGGCGATCCAGGAGGTGCGCAGGGCGCCGTTGCGATCCTGGCCGCGGCCCCACCAGACCGGGTCCTCGTCCGGGAAGACGAGCACGCCCTGATGCACGTAGAACGACCAGCCGTCATAGCCTGTAAGCCAGGCCATGTTGGAAGGGTCCTCGACGAAGAGGACGTCGATGCCGGCCTTGTCCATGGCCTTCCGCGTCTTGGCTAGGCGGGCCTGGTATTCTTCGCGGGAGAAATGAAGATTGCTGAGGGTCATCTTTGCTGGTTCCATTGGAGAGATCAGGAAGAAAAATTCTGGCCGGCACCAAGCTCTACGGCGCGGCGGCGGGCGAGCGTGGCGATCGCGGTGTCCTGCACGCCGGTGCCGGTGAGGTCGGCGAAGGTGATATCGCTGTCGCGTGTGCGACCCGCCGCTTTGCCGGCGATGACGGCGCCGAGTTCGGGAAAGTCGGCTTCCGCATCGGCGAGGCCGGCGGCGATGGCGTGGTGCAGTTCGCCCAGGATGCGCGTCTGCGACAGGCGGTCTGCAACGTAACGGTCCGCCTTGCCGACCAGCATCGGGTCGATCTCGTTCTTGTGCTCGGCGTCGGAGCCCATGGCGGTGACGTGCTGACCGGCAGAAATCCAGCCGGCTTCGAGGATCGGCGAAGTCGCCGGGGTCGTGGTGACGACGATATCGGCCCCGATAACCGCCTTTTCGGGATCGGTGACAGCCATAATTTCGATGCCGAGGCGGTTTTGCAGATCGGCGGCGGCGGCTTCAGCCTTCGCCATATCGCGCGCCCAGATGCGGGCGTGGCGGATCGGGCGCACGAGAAGCAGCGCCTCGAGCTGGAGCCCGGCCTGCACGCCGGCACCGAAGATCGCGGCCGTTTCGGAATCCTCGCGGCTCAGATGCTTCGCCGCGACCGCGCCGGCGGCTGCGGTGCGGACATCGGTGAGATAGCCATTGTCGAGAAGTGCCGCTTCCAGCAGCCCCGTCCTGGCGGAGAGCAGCATCATCAGCCCGTTCACCGAAGGCAGGCCGATCTTGGGATTGTCGAAGAAGCCGGGACTGATCTTGATGGCAAAGCTTTCCAGCCCCGGCACATAGGCAGTCTTCACGTCCACCTCGCCATTGGCCTCCTTGATGTCGAGCCTCAGGATCGGCGGCATGACGACCGCGCCGCCGGCAAGCGCGCGGAACGCCTCCTCCACAACCGAAACGGCGTCGGCGTCGAGCGGCACCAGCTTTCGCAACTCTTTCTCGGTCAGGATCGTCACGTCGGGCATGGCGCTCTCTTCAAGGCTTGGGCGTTTCGCCGTTGACGATCCGGCGATGCAGGTCGGGCGCGATGTTCCTGCCGGTGAGGATGATTGCCGCCGGCCCGGCCGGCTTCACCAAGCCGCCGAGCAAAGCGGCGATACCGACCGCCGCCGCACCTTCGATCACCTCGCCTTCCGCCTCGTAGGCGAAGCGGATGGCGGCGGCAATGTCGTCCTCGCCGACCAGCACGCATTCGTCGACATAGCGCTTGGTCATCTCGAACGTATGCCGGTTTTCCAGCCCGATGCCGCCGCCGAGCGAATCGGCGAGCGATGGCTCCTCCGGCACCTCGACGGGGTGACCGGCCTGGAGGCTGGCGGCCATGGCGGGGCAACTCTTGGAGCCGACGCCGATGATGCGTGTTTTCGGGCTCAGCGTCTTCACGGCCAGCGCCACGCCGGAAATCAGCCCACCGCCGGAAAGCGGCACGAGGACGGTTTCCAGTTCCGGCGCATCCTCCATCACCTCCATGCCGAGCGTACCCTGCCCGGCGATAACCGCCGCATCGTCCATCGGAGAAACGCGCCTCAGCCCTTCCGCCTTCTCCAGTTCCGAGGCGGCGCGTTCCGCTTCGTCCTGGCTCTTGCCGACGATGCGGATGTCGGCGCCGAGAGCGCGGATCGCCGCGACCTTGTTATCCGGCACCAGCGCCGACATGCATACGACCGCGCGCGTGCCCGCCGCGATCGCCGCATGGGAAAGCGCGCGGCCGTGATTGCCGGTGGAGAAGGTGACGACCCCGCGCGAATGTTCCTCTTCCGACAAGGAGAGCACGGCGTTTGTCGCGCCGCGCAGCTTGAAGCTGCCGGTCGTCTGGTGATGTTCGCATTTGAGCAGGACGGATACACCGCCGATGCGCTCCAGCTCGGGCGAGCGCCGCATCGGCGTACGCAGTACACGGCCGGCAATCCGCTTGCGCGCCGCGAGAATTTCGGTGAACGCTATCGCCATAACGAACGTCCGGACATGTGGAGAAGCGGTTGATCCTGGACGCGCGGTCGCGCCAGGATTTTTCCCGCCGGGGGTTTTGCCCGCCAATTGTGCTTGCGTTACTATGCCTTGGCAACGGTAGTGGTTCTATCCAATCTGGCCGGAGCGGACAGCCGATCCTCCTGTCCGCCGGGCGATAAAAAGAGACATCCTCCCTCGACTCGGGGGGCACTCTCCGCAACCCTGAGAGGCAACAAAAACAACAATATGGGGAATATCCGGACTTCACGCTCATTCCGGCCGACAGGCATATCGGAACGCCTTGAACAGCCCGTTCGAAAGACCGGCCGCCGCCGGCATATCATCTTCTGCAAGACCTCTGGAAGGACAGAAAAATGGGAAAGAAATCCAGCTTTTCACTGAATAAACTGATGGCCGGCACGGTCGGTGCGCTCGCTATCGCCGCCATGTCGGCAAGCGTCGCCGGCGCGGTGACGCTCAAGGACATCAAGGACCGCGGCTATATCCGCATCGCGGTCGCCAACGAGATCCCCTACGGCTACATGGACCCGAGCGGTGAAGCCAAAGGCGCCGGCCCGGACGTGGCCAGGGCCGTCGTCGAGGAACTCGGCATGAAGCCCGAGAGCATCCAGTGGGTGGTGACGAACTTCTCCTCGCTCATCCCCGGCCTGCAGGCCAACCGCTTCGACCTGACTGCATCCGAGATGGCCATCCGTCCGGAGCGCTGCCAGAAGGTTGCCTACACCGAGCCCAACACTTCCTATGGCGAGGGCCTGCTTGTCGTCAAAGGCGACCCGAAGGGTCTCCATACCTATTCCGACTTCAAGAAGGACGGACTGAAGGTCGCCGTCATGGCCGGCGCAGACCAGCTCAACATGATGCAGAAGCTCGGCGTGCCGGAGAGCAACATCGTCACCATCGCCTCCAACGCCGATGCCATCTCCACCGTTTCGACCGGTCGCGCCGACGCCTATGCGGCGACCGGCCTGACGGCCAGCGAACTGGCCAAGAAAAGCGACAAGGTCCAGCTCGCGCCCGGCTTCGTAGACCCGGTGATCGACGGCAAGGAAGCGCGGAGCTGGGGCGGCTTCAACTTCAACAAGGACTCCGCCAATTTGCGCGACAAGTTCAACGAAGCGCTGGTGAAGTTCAAGAAGACCGACGCGTGGAAGAAGATCCTAGTCGGATACGGCTTCACGCCGGAAGACATCAAAGGGGCTTCCGAGAAGACGACCAAGGAACTCTGCTCCGAAAAATAAGCGATTATGGGAGGGCGGCACGGATATCCGCGCCGCCCTTTCCCAGAGGGGGTTGCCCAATAGCAGGCCGACCAATGGTGAAGCCGCGCAGGCGCGCGGCTAACACCCAAGGAAGCTGGCAACAGCTCATCAACCGATTGCCGCCTCGCGCCACGGCGTTCGGTTCCTTATCCTGGTGAACAGGGGAAGATTCACCGATGGAATGGAGTGAATACGTCAAGCCGCTGATGCAGGGTGCGTGGATCACGGTCCAACTCACCGTCTACTCGACCATTCTCGGTGCGATCTGCGCCTTCGCCTTCGGCATCGGCAAGCTTTCGTCCAACTGGGCGATCAAGGGCTTTTCCGTCGCCTATATCGAGATTTTCCGCGGCACCTCGCTTCTGGTCCAGCTTTTCTGGCTCTATTTCGCGCTGCCCATCGCCGGCGACGCCATCGGCATCAATTTGCGCCTGCCGCCGGTCGCCGCCGGCGTGCTGGCTCTTGGCCTCAATATCGGCGCCTACGGGGCGGAGGTGGTGCGCGGCGCCATCCAGTCCGTCCGCTACAGCCAGTACGAGGCCGCAAAGGCGCTCAATTTCTCGTCGCGCCAGGCGCTCTGGCGCATCGCGCTGCCGCAGGCCATCCCCGAAATGATGCCGGCCTTCGGCAATCTGGCGGTGCAGAATTTGAAGGATACGGCGCTCGCCTCGCTGATCAGCCTGGGCGACCTTGCCTTCGCTGCCGAGCGCATTCGTAATTTCACGCAGGACAGCACGACCGTCTACACGATGATCCTGTTCATGTATTTCGGCATGGCGCTCGTCGTTGCCGGGCTGATGCGCCTGCTCGAACGCGCCGTCGGGCGCTGGCGCACGGTAGGACATTAGCCCATGCTGTTCGGTTTTACATGGGACACCTCGCACGGCGAACTCGCTTTCGCCATTTCCATCCTGCCCATCCTGCTGATGGGGTTGTTGGTGACGATCGAGGCCTCGATCGCGGGCTTCGCCGTCGCCATGGTGCTTGGCCTGATCTTCGCCGTTCTGAAAGGCGCGCCCTCGCGCTTCATTTCATGGCCGGCGACTTTCATCACGGAGTTTTTCCGCGACACGCCGCTCCTCGTCCAGCTCTTCTTCCTCTACTATGTGCTTGCCGATCACGGCGTCATCCTGCCGGCCTTCCTGACCGGCTGCCTGGCGCTTGGCGTGCAATACAGCGCCTATACGGCAGAGGTCTACCGCGCCGGCATAGAAGCCGTCCCGAAAGGCCAGAGCGAAGCGGCCCGCGCGCTTGATTTCTCCCCCTTGCATACCTTCACCCACATCATCCTGCCGCAGGCGATTCCGCGCGTCGTGCCCGCATTCGGCAATTACCTCGTGTCCATCATGAAGGACGTGCCGGTGCTTTCGGTGGTGACGGTGCTGGAGATGCTCGGCGTAGCCAAGATCATCGGCGACCAGACATTCGACTACATGGTGCCGCTGACGATGGTGGGCGGGATCTATCTGATCCTGACGATCGTCTGCTCAGGGGTCGTCCGCTATGTCGACATGAAGCTTCCGAAAACCGGGATACCGCTCAAATGACCGAGCCGATCATCAAGTTCGAGAAGGTGGTGAAGAAGTACGGCTCCCATGTCGTGCTGGACGAGCTGGATTTCGACGTGAAGCCCGGCGAGAAGGTCACCATCATCGGGCCTTCGGGTTCCGGCAAGTCGACCGTGCTGCGCATCCTGATGACGCTGGAGGAAATCTCGAGCGGCATCATCCATGTCGACGGCGAACCGCTCTGGCACGAAGAGAAGAACGGCAGCCTCAAGCCGGCATCGGAGGCGCATCTGAAGAAGATGCGCTCCAAGCTCGGCATGGTGTTCCAACAGTTCAACCTCTTCCCCCATATGAGCGTGATGCGCAACATCACGGAAGCTCCGGTCAACGTCCTGAAACTGCCGAAAGCGGAAGCACGCGACCGGGCGGAACAACTCCTCAAGATGGTCGGCCTGACCGAGCACGCACATAAATTCCCCTCGCAGCTCTCCGGTGGCCAGCAGCAGCGCGTCGGCATCGCGCGCGCGCTCGCCATGCGGCCGAAGATCATGCTCTTCGACGAGCCGACCTCGGCGCTCGATCCGGAACTGGTGGGCGAGGTCTTGAACGTCATCGGCAGCCTGGCGGCCGAGCACGATTTGACCATGCTTCTGGTGACGCACGAAATGCGCTTCGCTCGCGAGGTCTCGGACCGTATCTGCTTCTTCGACCGCGGCCGGATCAGGGAGCAGGGCACGCCCGAAGAGATATTCACCAACCCGAAGGAGGAGCGGACGCGCGAGTTCCTCAAGGCCGTGCTGGAAGGCTGACAATCGATCGAGGACTATAAAAGCGGGCCGCAGGAGCGTTTCCTGCCTGATCGTGAGCGAGAAAAGCGCCCGCGCATTGCTGGTTGCGGTAAAATATCGGCGGGGAATATGGACGCGACCACCGTCGACGTTCTAAAATCGCCCCTTCTATCGAGAGGGGCCCGGACCGGCTTGACCAAAACCAGATCCGAGACACCGAGACTCGATGCGCGGGACATCAAGATTCTCGCCATCCTGCAGCGTGAAGGAAGAATTCCCAAGGCGGCGCTCGCCGAGCGCGTCAACCTGTCGGCTACGCCGTGCTGGGAGCGGCTGCGCCGGCTGGAGGAAGCCGGCATCATCGAGAGCTATGGTGCGCAAGTCTCGCTGAAAGCGTTCGGACCGGTGGCTATCGTGTTCGTGGAGATCGAACTGGAGAGCCATCGCAGGGAGGATTTCTCCCACTTCGAACAGGCCGTCCGGCGCATCCCCGAAATCGTCGAATGCTGGGCGGTCGGCGGCGGCATCGACTATCTGTGCAAGGTGGTCGTGCGCAACCTGACCGACTATCAGATGCTGATCGAAAAGATGCTGGGCGACCAGATCGGCATCCGCCGCTATTATTCCTATGTCGTCACTTCGGCCGTGAAGAACGAGCCGATGCCGGTCAGCCTGCTCGTCCAGCCGTAGAGCGCGTTTTTTCTGGCGAGGACCAGACGAAACTCGCTCTCGCATAGACGATCCTTTCGGCGCCCCTGCCGGAAACAGTTCATCCATCGGTTTTCGCAGCCGAGTTTGGCGAACGCCTCTCCTTGCGTCCCGCTATTGTGACGGCAAGGAAATTCAACCCTCACGACAATCCGCCATGGCGAAAACAGCAAGCTTGAGAGACAGGATTCCCGGTCCGGGCGGCGATCTGGCCGACACCGAACTGTTCTGCGCCGCCTCCTTCATCGACGGCCAACGGATCGGCATCGATGCCGCCGGCCACGCCGCGATCGCCGTCACCGATCCCGCGACGGGTTCCGTGATCGGCTCGATCCCGGCACTCTCCGCCGCGGAATCTAGAGCGGCCGTCGATGCCGCCTCCGCCGCCTTTCCGGGCTGGGCCGGATTGTTGCCGCAGGATCGCTCGGCCATCCTGCGCAAATGGTTCACGCTGATTTCGGATGCACGCGAAGACCTGGCGCGGATCATGACGCTCGAACAGGGCAAGCCGATCTCGGAGGCGCGCGGCGAGATCGACTACGCCGCCTCCTTCGTCGAATTCTATGCCGAGGAGGCGAGGCGCGCGAATATCGAGAGCGTCACGTCGCACCTGCCCGACGCGGAAGTGGAGTTGTGGCGGGAGCCGGCGGGCGTCGCCGCGCTCATCACGCCATGGAACTTCCCCGCCGCGATGCTGACGCGCAAGGCCGCCGCCGCGCTTGCCGCCGGCTGCACATGCGTCGCGCACCCCTCCGTCGAAACGCCCTTCTCGGCGACGGCACTCGCACTTCTGGCCGAGCGCGCCGGCATGCCGCGCGGCGTCTTCAACATCGTCACCGGCCACGCAGCCGAGATCGTCAAGCCATGGACGGAGGACGAGCGCGTGCGCGTCCTTTCCTTCACCGGCTCCACCGAGATCGGACGGCTGCTCTTCCGCCAGTCGGCAGAGACGGTGAAAAGACTGGTTCTGGAACTCGGCGGACTTGCCCCCTTCATCGTTTTCGCCGACGCCGATCTCGACCAGGCGGTCGAGGAGGCGGTCAAGGCGAAATTCGCAACCAGCGGCCAGGATTGCCTCGGCGCCAACCGCTTCTTCGTCGAACGGCCGGTTTACGACGCCTTCTCGACGCGCTTCGCCGAGGCGGCGGCAAAGCTTAGCGTCGGGCCGGGCATGGACGATCCCGATATCGGTCCGCTGATGAACGAACGCGCGGTCGCCAAGCAGCGCGAGCAGGTCCAAGACGCGCTGGCAAAAGGCGCGCGCTGCCTCACCGGCGGCAAGGGACACGCCGCCGGCCCGCTCTTCTTCGAGCCGACCGTGCTGACCGACGTATCGGCGGACGCGCTCATCATGCATGAGGAGACGTTCGGACCGGTCGCGGCGATCGCCCCGTTCGACAGCGAGGAAGAGGTGCTGAAGCGCGCCAACGATACCGAATACGGTCTCGTCGCCTATCTGCACACCAACGATCCGCGGCGCATCTACCGCGCCAGCCGGGCGCTGCAATACGGCATGGTGGCGGTCAACCGAACCAAGGTCACCGGCGCGCCCATTCCCTTCGGCGGCATGAAGCAATCCGGCCTCGGCCGCGAGGGCGCGCGGCTCGGCATGGAGGCCTTCACCGAGGTCAAATATGTCTGCCGCGACTGGCGCTGAGAAGATTTCAAATACCTGAAAGGACAAGCCAATGCTTACCAACGATCAACTCGGCAAATGGGACCGGGAAAACTTCTTCCACCCCTCGACGCATCTGGCGCAGCATGCGCGCGGCGAGACGCCGACGCGCGTCATCACCGGCGGTTCGGGCGTCTATATCGAGGATCGCAACGGCACGCGCCTGCTCGACGCGTTCGCCGGGCTCTACTGCGTCAATGCCGGCTACGGCCGCACCGAGATCACCGACGCCATCGCCAAGCAGGCGAAGGAGCTCGCCTACTACCATTCCTATGTCGGCACCGGCACGGAAGCCTCGATCACGCTCGCCAAAATGGTGCTGGAGCGCGCGCCGAAGAACATGTCGAAGGTCTATTTCGGCCTCGGCGGCTCCGACGCCAACGAGACCAACGTCAAGCTCGTCTGGTACTACAACAATATTCTCGGCCGGCCGCAGAAGAAGAAGATCATCTCGCGCTGGCGCGGCTATCACGGCTCGGGCCTGATGACCGGCTCCTTGACCGGGCTCGAACTCTACCACAAGAAGTTCGACCTCCCCTTCCCGCAGGTGAAGCATACCGAAGCCCCCTATTATTACCGCCGGGCCGACCGCTCGATGAGCGAGGAGCAATTCTCCGAACATTGCGCAGCCGAGCTTGAGAAGCTGATCCAGGCCGAAGGGCCGGACACCGTCGCAGCCTTCATCGGCGAACCGGTGCTCGGCACGGGCGGCATCGTGCCGGCGCCGAAGGGCTACTGGGCGGCCATCCAGAAGGTCTTGAAGAAGCATGACGTCCTTATTATCGCCGACGAGGTGGTCACCGGCTTCGGCAGGCTCGGCTCCATGTTCGGTTCCGACCATTACGGGATCGAGGCCGACATCATCACCATCGCCAAGGGCCTGACCTCGGCCTATGCCCCGCTTTCCGGCTCGATCGTGTCGGAGAAGGTGTGGAAGGTGCTGGAGAAGGGCACCGACGAGAACGGCGCCATCGGACATGGCTGGACCTATTCGGCGCATCCGATCTGCGCGGCGGCGGGCGTCGCCAATCTGAATGTGATCGACGAACTGGGCCTCGTGAAGAACGCCGGCGAAACCGGCGCCTATTTCAACAAGGCCATGAAGGACGCGCTCAGCGGCCACGCCAATGTCGGCGACGTGCGCGGCGAGGGGCTGCTCAACGCGGTCGAATTCGTCGAAGACAAGGACGACCGGAAATTCTTCGATCCGTCAAAAAAGATCGGCGCGCAGGTTTCGGCGGCGCTCCTCCGGATGGGCATCATCGGGCGCGCCATGCCGCAGGGCGATATCCTCGGCTACGCGCCGCCGCTCTGCCTCACGCGCGAAGAGGCCGACAAGATCGTCGACGCTACAAAGAAGGCGGTCGCCGAAGTACTCGGCTAGGGCAATTCCAAGTAGGGACCGGTGGTCCGTCCGGAAAACCGGTTCCCACTTTTCCTGGAATTGCTCAAGACACTTCCCGGATGCGTGCCCAGATATATGCTTGACAGCTTCCTTGGCGGCCGCGAGACCTTTGAAAGGTCGTGCATGGCTCTATGCCGTTGCCCGGCTCACGCTCTCCTGACCACCAGACCCGAGGAACCCGCATGCATATTCTGATCATCGGAGCGGCCGGCATGATCGGCCGCAAGCTTACAGAGAGGCTCGTCGCAGACGGGCGCCTGGGCAACTCGGCAATCGAACGGCTGACGCTTGCCGATGTCGTGGTTCCTCCGGCACCGCAGGGCTTCGGCGGCAAGGTCGAAACCGTAGCGGCCGACCTCTCCGAACCGGCAACCGCCGCCCGTCTCGCCGCTGCGCGGCCGGATGTCATCTACCACCTCGCCGCAATCGTCTCCGGCGAGGCCGAGGCCAATTTCGACAAGGGCTACAGCATCAACCTCGACGGCACGCGCTTCCTTCTCGAAGCCATCCGGCAGGAGGGCTTGCGCCAACCCTACAAGCCGCGTCTCGTCTTCACATCTTCGATCGCGGTTTTCGGCGCGCCCTTCCCGGAGGTCATTCCAGACGAGTTCTTCACGACGCCGCTCACCAGCTACGGCACGCAGAAAGCGATCTCGGAACTGCTTCTAGCCGACTATACCCGCAAGGGGTTCATCGAGGGGATCGGCATACGCCTGCCGACGATCTGTATCCGGCCCGGCAAGCCCAACAAAGCGGCATCCGGCTTCTTCTCCAATATCCTGCGCGAACCGCTCGCCGGCCATGAAGCGATCCTGCCGGTGTCGTCCGACGTCCGCCACTGGTTCGCGAGCCCGCGCGCGGCGGTCGGCTTCCTCGTCCATGCCGGCACACTCGATCTTGCCAAGGTCGGGCCGCGGCGCAGCCTCAGCATGCCGGGCCTTTCCGCCACCGTCGGCGAGGAAATCGAGGCGCTCAGGCGCGTTGCCGGCGAGAAGGCGGCCGGACTCATCCGCCGCGTGCCGGATGAAACCATCATCCGCATCGTCGACGGCTGGGCGACGAATTTCGACCCGAAACGCGCGCTCGCGCTGGGTTTCAAGGCGGACACCGATTTCGACGCCATTATCCGTTCCCATATCGAGGATGAACTCGGCGGGCGCATCGGAAGATAGCCATAGAAGCAGCGCGGATGCCGAAGGCGGCCTCGACTGGATGCGACGTCCGGGTTACGCTTCGACAGGCAGAAACGTCGGAGCGCCGCCGTCGCGATATGCAGCGGGCTCACACGAGGCGTGGCATTTTGACTGATCGTTCGCCGTTTACGCCGGAATGGTCGGCTATTATGCTGCGGTTGGATTCTGAGGGATGACTCCATGAACTATCAGCGGTTCTTCGAAGAAGCGATCGACCAGCTTCATGCTGAAAAGCGATATCGCGTCTTCGCCAACCTTGAACGTATCGTCGGCCGTTTTCCGCGTGCCATCTGGCGCGACGGCGGCGATCAGCGCGAGATCACGGTCTGGTGTTCCAACGACTATCTCGGCATGGGCCAGCACCCCGACGTGATCGCGGCCATGCAGCAGGCGGCGGGCAATATGGGTTCCGGCGCCGGCGGCACGCGCAACATCTCCGGCAACAACCATCCGCTGGTCGAACTGGAGGCCGAGCTTGCCGATTTGCACGGCAAGGAGACGGCGCTCGTCTTCACCTCCGGCTTTATCTCCAACGAGGCGGCGATCTCCACCATTGCGCGGCTCTTGCCGAACTGCCTGATCCTCTCCGATGAATTGAACCATGCATCGATGATCGAGGGCGTGCGTCGCTCGGGCGCGGAGAAGAAGATTTTCCGCCATAACGACCTTGCGCATCTGGAGAGCCTGCTTGCGGCGGTGGCGCCGGAGCGCGCCAAGCTGATCGTGTTCGAGTCCGTCTATTCGATGGATGGCGACGTTTCGCCGATCGCCGCGATCGCGGACCTCGCCGAAAAGTACAACGCCATGACCTATATCGACGAGGTTCACGCGGTCGGCATGTACGGGCCGCGTGGCGGCGGCATCACCGACCGCGAAGGCCAGGCGCACCGCATGGACGTGGTCGAAGGGACGCTCGCCAAGGCGTTCGGCACGCTCGGCGGCTATATCGCCGGCACCCGCGCCGTCATCGACGCCGTGCGCTCCTACGCGCCGGGCTTCATTTTTACCACCGCGCTTCCGCCGGCCATCGCGGCTGCCGCGACAGCCTCGATCCGCCACCTCAAGAACTCGCAGATGGAGCGCGATGCACAGCAGCGGCAGGCGCGGCGCGCCAAGGAAGTGCTTTCAGCGGCCGGCCTGCCGGTCATGCCGTCCGAAACCCACATCGTGCCGGTGCTGGTAGGCGACCCGGAGCTTTGCAAGAAAGCGAGCGACCGGCTGCTCGACCGCCACGGCATCTATATCCAGCCGATCAACTACCCGACGGTGCCGCGCGGTACGGAGCGGCTGCGCGTCACGCCGACGCCCTTCCATACCGACGAACTGATCGACGGGCTGAAGGATGCGTTGCTGGAGACGTGGGAGGCGCTCGGCATCCCCTTCGCTCAGAAGACGCGTGAGGAGCGGGCCTCTTCGGAAAGGATCGTTCCGCTGGTCGTGTCCAAGTCCGGCGGCTGACGCCTACAGTTTGCCGATCCACTCCGCCAGCCGGTTGGCCGCTTCCTCGACCTGATCGAGCCGGCGGTGGAAACAGAGCCGGAAGAACCCTTCCCCGCCGAAAGCGGAGCCCGGTGCAAGGCCGACATTCGCCTCATCGAGGATGCGGAATGCGGCTTCCCGCGAATCCCTGACCCCGTCCACCGAGAAGAACAGATAGAACGCGCCGGGCGGCACCGCGAAGTGTGCACGGCCGGTTCCCGCGAGGATATCGCCGACAAGATCGCGCGCTTTTTGCGCCCGTTCGACCTGCTCGAAAATCAAGCCGTCGCCTTTATCCAGCGCCGCGATCGCGCCGCGCTGCATGAATTGCGCCACGCCCGAAGTCGAATACTGGATAAGGCTCTCGAAGGTCTGCTGCAGCGAGGGATGCACCTTCAGCCAGCCGATCCGCCAGCCGGTCATCGCCCAGTTCTTGGAGAAGGTGTTGACGAAGAGGATGCGGTCGTCCGGTTCCATGATGTCGAGGAACGAAGCGGCACGGCCGCCGCCATAATGGAACAGCGCATAGATCTCGTCGGCGATGATCCAGAGATCATGGCGCCGCGCCAGGTCGAGCACGGCCTTGAGGGTGTCGCAGTCGGCGGTCCATCCGGTCGGGTTGGAAGGGCTGTTGAAAAAGATCGCGCGCGTCTTCGGCGTCACCGCCTTCTCGATGCGGCCGACATCGCAGGACCAGCCCCATGACCGGCCATTATCGCCGAAATCGAGTTGCACGGGCACGGGCTTCGCGCCCGCCACGCCGGCGGCGCCCGGAAAGTTCGGCCATGCCGGCGCGAGATAGATCACCTCGTCGCCGGCGCCGGCGGTCGCCTGCAAGGCAAGCTGGATCGCCTGCATGCCGCCGCCCGTCACCAGAAACTCTTCCGCCGCGAAGGCGCGGCCGAAATGCCGCCCGTAATAGCGTGCCAGCGCCTCGCGCAGGTCGGGAATGCCACGCTGCCAGGTGTAGAAGGTTTCGCCGCCCTGCAACGCATGCGCAGCCGCATCGGCGATGAAGGCCGGCGTTGGCAGATCGCCCTCGCCGACCCATAGCGGGATCACGCCCGGCCGCCCCCTGCCGCGGTTGGCAACGGCAGAAATGCCGCTTTCCGGAGCCAGACGGGCCTCGGTCCTGAGGTGATCGATGAGATTCATGAGGAGACCGGAAAGGCGCCCCGGCCCGGCCGGGGCGCCTGGAAATCAGGAATTGTCCTACGCACCCTTGGCGAGCAGGTCGCGGATCTCGGTGAGCAGCTTGACGTCGGCCGGAGGCGGCGCATCCGGCGCCGGCGCGTCCGGCTTTTCAAGCTGGCGGCGGATAGAATTCACCCCCTTGACCATCATGAAGATGATCCAGGCAAGGATCACGAAGTTGATGGCGACGGTGATGAAATTGCCGTAGGCGAGCACCGCACCCTGCTCCCTTGCGGCGGCGAGCGTCGGCGCGTTCACACCGGAGGAAAGGCCGATGAAGTAGTTGGAAAAATCAAACCCACCGAAAATCGCGCCGACGACCGGCATGATGATGTCGTCCGTCAGCGATTTGACGATCAATCCGAAGGCGCCACCGATGATGACGCCGACGGCAAGGTCCATCACATTGCCTTTTGCAATGAATTCCTGGAATTCTTTCAGCATCGATTTCTCCTTTGCATCCGGATCGGTGCGTAGTCTGTTTTCCCGCCGAATCTGCGCCCTAACGGCAAGAACTTAGCAAATTGCGCGGCGAGGTCATCGAAAAAAATGCTTTCTATCCTCAGTCATGATTTTATCTTTCTTCCGACGATCGGAAGTGCCTGAACTCTCTTCGAGCAATTTTCTAGACTCCGCCCGCCGCCTGTTCTACCCATCCGCTGAACGCGTGCCGTTTTCGGAGGATCTCCGGCGTGCAGGGCTGGCCCATATTCCTCGCGGCGATCGCCTATGTGACGATGCTCTTCGTCGTCGCCAGCGTCGGCGACGGGCGTGCCCGGCGCAGCAGCGCAACCATGCCGCGCCCCTATATCTACGCGCTCAGCCTCGCCATCTACTGCACGTCATGGACGTTCTTCGGCTCGGTCGGACTCGCCTCGCAGCACGGCTTCGACTTCCTGTCGATCTATATCGGGCCGATCATCATGTTCGTCTTCGGCTTCCCGCTGCTGAAGCGCCTGATCCGGCTGGTCAAGGCGGAGAAGATCACGTCGATCGCCGACTTCCTCGCCGCCCGCTACGGCAAGAGCTTCGCCGTCGCCTCCATTGCCACCATCATCGCCACGATCGGCACCATCCCTTATATCGCGCTCCAACTGCGGTCGATTTCCGGGTCCGTCGACCTGATGGTGACGCATTACCATCAGGCGGCGACCAGCGCTTTCCCGCTCGGCGACGCGGCCTTTTCGGTCGCCTTCATGCTTGCCGTATTCGCCATGCTCTTCGGCACGCGCCATGCCGACGCCACAGAGCATCAGGACGGGCTGGTGCTCGCGATGGCGGTGGAATCCGTCGTCAAGCTTCTGGCGTTTCTCGCCGTCGGCGTGACGGTCATGTTCTTCCTCGCCGACAGGCCGACAAACCTTATCGAGGCCATACGCGACAATCAGCATGTGCAGGCGGCGCTCAACTACCACACGTCGATCACATCGTGGCTGGTCATGACCGGCTTGAGCGCGGCCGCCGTCATCATGCTGCCTCGGCAATTCTACATCATGATCGTGGAGAACCGCTCCGAAGGTGAACTGCGCAAGGCGGCCTGGGTATTCCCGCTCTATCTCGTGGCGATCAACATCTTCGTCATTCCAATCGCCTTCGCGGGGCTGACACGCATCGGCGACGCCACCAGCGCCGATCTCTATGTGCTGGCGCTGCCGCTGGCACACGACCGCGACATCATCGCCATGATCGCCTTTATTGGAGGACTTTCGGCGGCCACCGCCATGGTCATCGTGGCGAGCGTCGCCCTGTCCATCATGATCTCCAACGATCTGGTGATCCCGCTTTTCCTGCGCCGGCTTTTGAGGCCCGAACTCGGCGATAACGAGGACTGGTCCAAGGTCATCCAGTCCATCCGCCGCGCGGCGATCTTCGTCATCCTGTTCGCCGGCTTCCTCTACCATCGCGGCATGCCCAGCGATGTGGGGCTGGTATCGATCGGCCTGATCTCGTTTGCCGCGATCGCGCAGTTCATTCCGCCTTTTGTCGGCGGTCTCCTCTGGCGCGGCGCCAATGCGCGCGGCGCCGCGCTCGGCCTGACCGTGGGCGGGATCGTGTGGGCCTATACGCTCTTCATTCCGTCCATCCTGCCGCACGGGACGGCATTCCTCCTCCACGGACCGTTCGGCATCGAGGCTCTCAAGCCGCAGGCGCTGTTCGGCACCGACGCCGCGCCGCTCAACCATGGGGTACTGTGGAGCCTGGCACTCAATACGATCTTCTACGTCCTTGGATCGCTGTCGAGGGCATCGAAGCCGCGCGAACGCATCCAGGCGGCGATCTTCGTGCCGCGCGACGCCGGCCCGATGCCGGCCTTCCGGCGCTCGCGCACCACCATTACCGTCAATGACATCAAGGATACGATCTCGCGCTATCTCGGCATGGAGCGAACGGAGCGTTCCTTCCAGACATTCGAGGAGCAGGAAGGCCATCCCATTCCCGGCAACGCGCCAGCGGATATGGAGACCATCCGCTTTTCCGAACAGCTGCTGGCGAGCGCCGTGGGCTCGTCTTCGGCACGCCTGATCCTTTCTCTCCTCGTCCAGCGCAACGACCGTTCGGCGAAGGACGCCTACCGCCTGCTCGACGACGCCTCCGACGCGCTCCAGCATAACCGCGACCTTTTGCAGATCGCTCTCGACCAGATGGAGCAGGGCATCACGGTCTTCGACAAGGATTTGAGGCTGATCTGCTGGAACCGCCAATACCGCGCCCTGTTCGACCTGCCCGACGAACTGGGCCAGGTGGGCGTGTCGCTCGGACGTATCCTCGCTTTCCTCGCCCGGCGCGGCGACATCCTCCAGCCGGAGGAGGCGGCCACGCTCGACCGGCTGACGACCTTCGGCCAGTCCTGGCAGCTCGAGCTCCAGACGAGCGGACGCATCGTCGAATTACGCTCCAACCCGATGCCCGACGGCGGCATCGTGGCAACCTACGCAGACATCACGGCGCGCGTTCAGGCGGATGCCGAACTGAAGCGCATCAACGAGACGCTGGAGCAGCGTGTCACCACCCGCACCGGCGAACTGATACGCGTCAACGAAGAACTGGCGCAGGCACAGAAGATCGCCGAGGAGGCCAATCTCGGCAAGACGCGCTTCCTCGCGGCGGCCGGCCACGACATCCTCCAGCCGCTCAACGCGGCGCGGCTTTATTGCTCCTCGCTGATCGAAAAGGCCGGTTCCGGGGAGCCGAGCGACGCCGCGCGCAATATCGAATCTTCACTGGAATCGGTGGAAACCATCCTCGGCATGGTGCTCGACATCTCGCGGCTCGACACCGGCGCGCTGAAGCCGTCCGACACCGTCTTCCGGCTCGATGAACTCCTGCAGCAGATCGCAACGGACTTCCAGCCGATGGCGGAGGCCAAGCGGCTCCGGATGACCATCGTGCCTTCCTCGCAAATGGTGAAGACCGACCGCAACATGCTGCGGCGCGTGGTGCAGAACCTTGTCTCCAACGCGATCAAATATACGCGCAAGGGCCGCATCCTGGTCGGCGTCAGGCGGCGTGGAGAACTGGCCGAAATCCAGGTCTTCGATTCCGGCATCGGTATCCCCGAGGACAAGCTGAACACCGTGTTCCGCGAATTCACCCGCCTCGACGAGGGCATGCGAGAGGCACCCGGGCTGGGACTCGGCCTGTCGATCGTCGATCGCATCGCGCGGGTGCTCAGGCTGGAACTGCATCTGCAATCGCTGAAGGGCAAGGGCACGCGCTTTTCCGTCATCCTGCCGGTCACCCACGAGGCGCCGCAGGCGGCAATCGTTGAGCCCGCGCCGGGTGCCGGGCCTGTCTTCGCGCTTTCTGGCCTCTCTGTGCTTTGCATAGACAACGATCCGCGCATCGTGGAGGGCATGCGCCTTCTTCTCGAGGGGTGGGGATGCGCCGTCCGCACGGCCTCGGGCTCGAGCGTCCTCGATGAACGATCTTCCGTCGAGCCGGACGTGATCCTGGCGGACTATCATCTGGACGGCGAGGACGGCCTGGAACTGATCGCACGGCTGCGCGCGCTTTACGGAGACGATATGCCGGCCATGCTTTTGACCGCCGACCGCTCGGAAGAACTGAAAGCGACGGCCGAGCGCATGGAAGTCGGCGTGCTCAACAAGCCGATCAAGCCGGCGGCGCTGCGCGCCATGCTTTCACGCTATCGCAAGGTGCTGTCCGCCGCCGAATAAGGGCTGCGAACGCGCCATCAGCTTACCGCCTGCAACGGGTCGCCGCCTATCTTCGAGAGCAGGATGACGGCCTGGGTGCGGCTGTCGACGCCGAGCTTTTGCAGGATCGCCGAGACGTGCGCCTTCACGGTCGCTTCGGAGACGTTCAGCTCATAGGCGATCTGCTTGTTCAAAAGCCCTTCCGCCAGCATGCCAAGCACACGCGTCTGCTGCGGCGTCAATGTCTGGATGCGGCCGATCAGGTCCGATATTTCAGCATCCGCCTCCACGCCGAGATCGATATCCTTGGGCGTGGCGATGCCGCCACCGAGCACCGTCTCGATCCCGCCCCGGATCTCCTCCATTCCCGCCGATTTCGAGATGAAGCCGGAGGCTCCCAGTTCCAGCGCCCGGCGGATGGTGACGACATTGTCGTGGGCGGAGACAACGATGACCGGCACCGCCGAATGCAGCCCGCGCAGCGCCACCAGCGCAGAAAGGCCGCTGGCGCCCGGCATGGAGAGATCGAGCAGGACCAGATCCACATCCTCATTGGCGACAAGAGCGCTCTTGGCGCTTTCGAAATCGCCGGCCTCGATGATCGTCGGATTAGTACCGATCGTCGAAAGCGCCTGCTTCAGCGCACCCCGGAAAAGCGGATGATCGTCGGCGATGACGAATTTATAGTCCGATTGCACCAATGCCCTCCCCAAGATCGCGCGCGGATCGTTTCTTGCCCGGACACGACGAAAGTTCAATTATGCGGTGACCCCATGGATTTGCAAGCGGGCAGCGGTTGCGTCAGTTCACCGTGCGCGTGTTATCCGGAATGTCGAGCGAAAAAGCGGGGATATCGACCTCGAAGGTCGCGCCCGACCGGTCGCAAAGCGTATAGCGGCCGACCATGATGCCGGACGGCGTCGAAAGCGGGCAGCCGGACGTGTATTGGAAGCTGTCTCCCGGTTCGAGTTCCGGTTGCTCGCCGACCACCCCCGGCCCGCGCACTTCCTCGACCTTCCCGGTGCCGTCCGTGATGTGCCAGTAGCGCGAGAGAAGCTTGACGAACCCGTCCGAATTGTTGGCGATGGTGATCCGGTAAGCCCAGACATAGTGTCCGTCCTCGGGATCGGAGCGGTCGGCCAGATAGAATGGCTCGGCACAGACTTCGATATCTCGGGTGACGGTGCGATACATTGTCTATTCCTTTCGGGCGTATCCCTTCATGGAATCCTTCAAATCGCGCAGCGTGCGGTTCCGGTCAACGCCTGACACGAATGTGAGCGGCAATCGCTGCCCAATCCCGGTTGTGGCAGCTATAGGGAACACTCGGGAGAACGCGATGCTCGACGGATGGGCGAGAAGACATATCGATCCGCTGGTCCGGCCGGCGGCGGCCGGGGCGGCGCAGGCTGGCCTTTCGGCCAATGCGATCACCGTTAGTGCCTGTATCGTGGGGCTCGCATCAGCGGCGGCGATAGCGAATGGCTGGTTTACCACAGGGCTTCTCCTCATTCTTGCCAGCCGCTTCGGTGACGCGCTCGACGGCGCGGTCGCCCGCCTGTGCGGGAAGACCGATCTCGGCGGCTATCTCGATATCGTGCTGGACTTCGTCTTCTACGGCGCGGTGCCGATGGGTTTCGTGCTCGCCGATCCGACCGCGAACGCCATGGCCGGCGCCGCGCTCATCCTGTCCTTCTACGTCAACGGCTCCAGCTTCCTCGCCTATGCGGTCGTGGCGGAACGGCGGAAGCTCGAAACCGACGCGCGCGGCTCGAAATCGCTCTATTTCACCACCGGCCTCGCCGAGGCGACCGAGACCATCGCCGCCTTCGCGCTCGCCTGCGTCTTTCCCGGCTGGTTTCCGGTCATCGCATGGATGTTCGCAGCGATGGCGCTCTATACGGCGCTTGCCCGCATCATACTGGCGGCGCGGACCTTTCGGTAGCTCAAGCGGCCCTCGACAGCGCGTGGTCGATATCGGCCATGAGGTCATCGACGTCCTCCAGCCCGACCGACAACCTGACCGTTCCCGGACTGATGCCGAGTTCGGCGCGGGCCTCTTCGGTGAGGTTCTTGTGCGTGGTCGTCGCCGGATGGGTGATGAGACTCTTGGCGTCGCCCAGATTGTTGGAGATGCGAATGATCTCCAGCGCGTTCTGGAAAGCGAAAGCGCCGGCCTTCCCCCCCTTTATGTCGATGCACAGAAGCGTCGAGCCGCCCTTCATCTGCTTCTTCACGATATCGGCCTGCGGATGGTCGGCGCGGCCGGGATAGATCAGGCGCTCGACCTTGCCGTGGCCGGCCAGGAAATCGGCGATGCGTCCGGCGCTCTCCGTCTGCTGGCGCACGCGAAGCGGCAGCGTCTCCAGGCCCTTCAACAGCGTCCATGCGTTGAACGGCGAGAGCGACGGGCCGGTATGGCGGAAATAGTCGTGCAAATTCTCGTCGATCCATTTCTTGTCGGAAAGGACGACGCCGCCCAGGCAGCGCCCCTGCCCGTCAATGTGCTTGGTGGCCGAATAGACGACGACATGGGCACCGAGTTCGAGCGGCTTTTGCTGCATCGGCGTCGCGAATACATTGTCGACCACGAGACGCGCGCCGATCGAATCCGCCAGTTTTGCCACCGCCGCGATGTCGGCCACTTCGAGTGTGGGATTGGTCGGGCTTTCGAGGAAGAACAGCTTCGTGTTCGGCCGGATCGCCTCTTCCCATGCCGTGAGGTCGGTGCCGTCGACAAGCGTCGATTCCACGCCATAGGCCGGCATCTGCTTTTCGATGATCCAGCGGCAGGAGCCGAAAAGCGCGCGTGCCGCGACGACATGATCGCCCGCCTTCACAGAACAGAGCAGCGCCGTCGCCACGGCCGCCATGCCGGATGCGGTGGCGCGGGCGTCCTCCGCCCCTTCCAGCGCACACATGCGTTTTTCGAACATGTCCACCGTGGGATTGGCGTAGCGGGAATAGATGAAGCCTTCCGCCTCGCCCTTGAAGCGCGCCTCGGCGGCCTCGGCGCTATCGTAGACGAAGCCCTGCGTCAGGTAGATCGCCTCGGAGGTCTCGCCAAAGCCCGATCGGAGCGTGCCGCCATGCACCAGTTTCGTCTGCGGCTTCCAGTTCGCTCCATCCGTCATCGGGATATCCTCAAAACAAAAAACCGGCCCGCGAAATTCAAGTCGCGTACCGGTCCGAAAGCGGTCCTTTAGCGACTTGTTTAACGTGGCTGCAAGCCGACCGGCCAAATCACCACGGGATAAAAGCCTTTATGCCGTTGCCCCGCTTGCGTCAATCGGCAAGTCGATTAAACGATCGGGCGCAAAAATTGTGGGAGTAACCGTGCGGACAACCGGCATCCTGCCCGACCGCGACATCGCGGCGCTGTTCAAAAACGGCGCGCTTTCCTCGACGCGCGCGCTCGACGCGGACCAGATCCAGCCGGCGAGCCTGGATCTCAGGCTCGGCGCGAAGGCCTACCGCGTCCGCGCCAGCTTCCTGCCCGGCCCCTCGCACAGCGTCGCCGAAAAGCTGGACCACCTCAAACTGCACGAGATCGACCTCGGACCCGGCGCGGTGCTGGAGACGGGCTGCGTCTATATCGTGCCGCTGATGGAGGGACTGAGGCTGCCGCCGGACGTCGCCGCTTCGGCCAACCCGAAAAGCTCGACTGGACGGCTCGATATCTTCACCCGCGTCATGACGGACCATGGCCCGGAATTCGACAAGATACCGGCCGGCTACAGCGGACCGCTCTATATGGAGGTCAGCCCGCGCACCTTTCCGATCGTCGCCCGTGCCGGCTCGCGTCTGTCGCAAGTCCGTTTCCGCAAGGGTCATGCGGTTCTCGGCGAGAACGAACTGGAAACCCTGCACCGTCACGAACTGCTGGTCGCGGCCGACGAACCCAACATCAGCGGCGGCGGTATCGCGCTCTCCATCGACCTGACGGGGGACAAGAGCGGTCTGGTCGGTTATCGGGGCAAGCACCATACGGGGCTGATCGACGTCGACAGGCGCGCCGAGCACGACCGTCACGATTTCTGGGAGCCGCTCTATAGCCGCGGCAAGGGCGAGTTGATCCTCGATCCGGACGAATTCTACATCCTCGTCAGCCAGGAAGCGGTGCATGTGCCGCCCGACTACGCCGCCGAGATGACGCCCTTCGATCCGCTGGTCGGCGAATTCCGCGTCCATTATGCCGGCTTCTTCGACCCCGGCTTCGGCCATTCAGCGGCCGGCGGCACGGGCAGCCGCGCGGTGCTCGAAGTGCGAAGCCACGAAGTGCCGTTCATCCTCGAGCATGGCCAGATCGTCGGCCGGCTGGTCTACGAGCACCTCCTGTCACGGCCGGACGCGCTTTATGGCGCCGACCTCAAATCCAACTATCAGGCGCAAGGCCTGAAACTGTCGAAGCATTTCCGCTGATGGTTCAGGGGCTTGACAGATCGGCATGGCCTCGTCGATTAATGCGGCCGTCGCGGGTGTAGCTCAATGGTAGAGCAGCAGCTTCCCAAGCTGAATACGAGGGTTCGATTCCCTTCACCCGCTCCAGTTCTTTTGCCTTGAAGCCGCCACCGCGAATGCGTATCTGCGCCAGCAAGAGGCCAAAGGAGTGACCGACTTGAATGGCAGCCTGACCCGCTTCCTCGGCGACAGCCCGCTTCGCGTGCTCGTCAAGCTTATCGTGGTTTCCTTCATCGTCGGCATCCTCATGAGCGCCTTCGGCTGGATGCCTTATGACATCTATTACGCCGTCCGCGACTTCTTCTGGCAATTGTGGAACATGGGTTTCCTGGCGATCGATCGCTTCGTGGGCTATTTCCTGCTCGGCGCGGCTATAGTAATTCCGGTATTCATTATCCTGCGGGTCCTGAATTACCGGCGCTGACGGCGCCCGGGTCCGCGGGGCTGCTGCATCGGCCCGAAGTTCGGAATCGGTTCGGTAAGCACGATGCAGCAGATTCAAAGTGATAGAGCGTCCTTTGCACGTCTGAATGGACGCACGGCGTTCTGGGGGACGCGAACTGGACCAGCCGGCGATCCGACCGTTCGAGGTGACCAACCGGCTCGTGCTGTCGATCGCGGTGCCGATGACGCTCGCTTATGTGACAACGCCGCTGCTCGGCATCGCGGCCACGGCGGTGGTCGGGCAATTGGGCGACGCGGCGCTGCTGGGCGGGCTTGCCGCGGGCGCCATCATCTTCGACGTCGTCTTCACCACCTTCAACTTCCTGCGCTCGGGCACGACGGGGCTGGTGGCGCAGGCTTTCGGCCGCGCCGATCCCCAAGGTGAGCAGGCCGCCTTCTGGCATGCCTTCGCGATTGCCGCCGTCTGCGGCATCGTGCTCGCCTTCCTCGGTCCGCTGATCGCGCTTGCCGGATCGTGGTTCATGGATGCGGGTCCGCGCGTGACCGGGGCGATGCATCTCTACATCGGCATCCGCATGCTGGCGGCGCCCTTCACCCTCATCAACTACGCGGTGCTCGGCTATGTACTCGGGCGCGGTCAGGGCGGGCTTGGGCTTCTGCTGCAGATCATGCTGAACGGCACCAATATCGTGCTGTGCATCCTGCTCGGGCTGGAATTCGGCTGGGGCGTTTCCGGTGTCGCCTGGGCGAGCGTCGCCGGCGAATTCACTGCCGCGATCGTCGGCATGACCTACGTGCTTATGCGCTTCCGCAAGCTGCCGCCGCTGCCTAAAAGCCGGCTCTTCGACGGACAAGCCTTCCTGCTCATGGTGTCGGTCAACCGCGACATCATGATCCGTTCCTTCTCGCTGCTCGCCGCCTTCGCGCTGTTCACGCGGCAGGGCGCGCAAGAGGGCACGCTGGCGCTGGCGGCAAATGCGGTCTTGATGAACTTCTTCCTCGTCGCCGGCTATTTCCTCGACGGCTTCGCCACCGCCGCCGAACAGCTTGCCGGCCGCGCCATCGGCTCGCGCTACCGCTTCGCCTTCGACCGCACGGTGCGGCTGACCATGATTTGGGGTTTTGGGCTGGCGATCGCCTCGTCGGCCGTGTGCCTCCTTTTCGGCGACGCGCTGGTGCGGCTTGTCACGACAGCGCCGGACGTGCGGGCGATGGCCTACGCCTTCATGCCCTGGGCGGCGCTGACACCTGTGACCGGCGTGCTCGCCTTCCAGATGGACGGCATCTTCATCGGTGCGACATGGTCGCGCGACATGCGCAACATGATGCTGCTTTCCTTCATCGTCTATCTCGCCGCATTGATCGGCCTTGGACAAACCTTCGGCAATGTCGGCCTGTGGGCGGCATTGCACATCTTCCTGATCGTGCGAGGCCTCAGCCTCCTTTCGGTCCTGCCGGCGCGTATTCGCGCCGCATTTGCCTGAAGCCATCAGATCGGCTGATCGGCCCAATGGGCGAGGCGGCTGTCGCGTATCTCGCGCACATTCTTCAGCCCCTCCGACGCGGCGAAACGATCCATGCCGCCGACGATGCGGCCGGGCAGCGAGGGACCGGCATAGATCAGGCCGGTATAGAGTTGGACGAGATCGGCGCCGGCACGGATCTTCTCCAGCGCCGTCTCGGCCGAATTGACACCGCCAACGCCGACGACCGGCATGTCGGATCCGACACGACGGCGCATCTTCGCCAGCATGGCAGTGGAACGGCCGAAAAGCGGGCAGCCGGAAAGCCCGCCACTTTCCACCGCACCCGGATCGTCGTGAATGGCCGGACGGCCGATCGTCGTATTGGAGACGATCAGCCCGTCCACCGACTTGTCGAGGAGTTCGGCGGCGATGTCGTCCAGTTCGGCCTCTTCGAGGTCCGGCGCGATCTTGAGAAACACCGGAACCTTCGAACTTGCATCGCGCGCGGCCATCACCCGCGAAAGCAGTTCGGCGAGCATTTCGCGGCCTTGCAGATTGCGCAGGCCAGGCGTGTTGGGCGAGGAGATATTGACCGTCAGGTAGGAAGCGACGCCGGCGAAGCGGCGCACGCCGAGTTCGTAATCGGCAACGCGGTCGGCGCTATCCTTATTGGCCCCGATATTGACACCGATCACACCGCGCCTCCGGCCGCGGGAAAGCCGCGCAAACGCCTTCTCGTGCCCCTCATTGTTGAAGCCGAGCCGATTGATGACGGCGCCGTCGCGCGGAAGCCGGAAAATACGCGGACGCGGATTGCCGGGCTGCGGCAGCGGCGTGACGGTCCCCACCTCGGCGAAGCCGAAGCCGAGCCGCAACAACCCGTCCGGCGCCTCGGCATTCTTGTCGTAGCCAGCCGCCATGCCGAGCGGATTCGGGAAATCGATGCCGGCAACGCGGGTCCGCAGGCGGTGGCTCGCCTTTCCCGGCGGGCACAATAATGGCACGCCGCTTTTCAGCGCGGCGATGGAAATTCCGTGGGCCGTCTCGGGATCGAGTGCAAAGAGAAGGTCGCGGCCGAACTTTTCGAACACACCGCTCATCGATCCATCGCCGGCAGGTGATGGACGCCGTCCTCGCCCCGCGGCATCGGCTTCGCCCACAGGACTACGGAAAGCGGCAGGCCGGCGTAAAGATGTGGGAACAGCGCGCCGCCGCGCGAGACCTCGTATTTCAGCGCGTCGCCAAGCGCGGCCCCGTCAACCGCCACCAGCAGGAGGCTGTCCTGCCCGGCGAAATGCTTCGCGGCCGTCTCCGCCACCTGCCCTGCCGTCGAGAAATGGATAAAGCCATCGGCAAGATCGACCGGAGCACCCCTGAAAAGACCTTTCTTTTCGACCTCGCGCCATTCGCTTTGCGTAACTATCTTATAGATCCTGGCCATCCCGCCCTCGTCGGCTCCGGTTGGCCATATCGTAATTCGGGCACAAAACAATGCCCCAATGCGTGATAGCGGAGGAAAACGGAGACGGTGATGCGCAAAGCCATTCTCATGGGACTGACGACGGCCACCATACTGGCCGTGCCAGCCGCAAACGCGGAAGAAGCGGGGCGCTACGTTTTCGACAAATCGGAAAACGAGATCGTCCGTCTCGACACGCAGACCGGCCAGATGTCCACCTGCGAGCAGAAAGCCGGGCAACTCACCTGCCGGCCGGCGGTAGAGGAAAAGCAGGCATCGCAGAGCGAGATCGAACGCCTGAACCAGAAGGTCGACACGCTCGAAAAACAACTGGCGGATCTCGAAAAGCGCGTCGTATCGCCGAAGGATTTGCTGCCTTCCGACGCGCAGGTCGACCGCACGCTCGGCATCATGGAGCGCTTCTTCCGCCGCTTCCTGGATATCGTCAAGGATTTCGACAATACCTTCCGGCAAGACGAGCAGCCAAAGGCCGCGCCGGAGAAGACGTGACCGGACGCGCACGGAATACGAAAACGGCGCGCTCGAGCGCCCGTTTTCTGTTCAGTTCTTCGGCTTGAACTCCGCCGGGTCGAATTCGTAGCTGGTCGAGCAGAACTCGCAGTTCACACGGATCGCGCCGCCTTCGATCGAGCTGTCGATCTCTTCGGCCGTGAAGCCGTCGAGGATCGTCTTGATCTTCTCGCGAGAGCAGGAGCAATCGTCGACCACTTCGGTTCCGTCGTAGACGCGCACGCCATGCTCGTGGAACAGCCGATAAAGCAACCGCTCGGCGCCTACCTCGGGATCGACAAGCTCGACCGCCTCCACCGTCGACATCAGCGCCAGCGTCTCCTTCCAGGCGTCGTCGACCCCGTTACCGGCATCGTCTTCCTCTCCGTCTCCGCCGGGGAGGTCGGACAGGCGCTGGCGTTCCGCCGCTTCGGGCAGGAACTGCGTCATCAGCCCGCCGGCACGCCAGCGCTCCTCGGCGCCGCCATTGCCGCGCACCACCATCTTGGCGACCGCGAGCCGCACCTCCGTCGGGATCTGCTCTGACTGGCGGAAATAGACGCGCGCGGCCTCCTCGAGCGAGGTGCGCTCAAGCGGCACGACGCCCTGGTAGCGCTGCATGTGCTCGCCCTGATCGATGGTCAGCGCGAGCACGCCGCTGCCCAAAAGCGCCTCGGGAGAGGTATCGCCGGCCTCGGCGGCGGCATCCACCGCTTCCCGGTCGTAGCGGGCATAGGCGCGCATGGATTGCGGCGTGGAAAAATCCGCCACCAGCATGTCGACGGGGCCGTCGGAGCGGGTCTGAAGGATGAACTTGCCATCGAATTTGAGAGCGGTGCCGAGCAGCGCCGTCAGCACGACCGCCTCCGCCAGAAGCCGCGCGACCGGCTCCGGATAGGCGTGGCGGCCAAGGATCTGGTCGAGGATCGGCCCAAGCTGGACGCCGCGACCGCGAATGTCGAGCACGCCAACTTCGAAAGGCACGACATGGTCATCGCCGGCATGGCCGAATTCCCCAAGTTTGCGTTGGGGGAGTTTGCTTTCTGGCGCGATCAATTTCCGAACTCCATCAGGCACCGGACTCCGCTGGGGCGTGCCGCGAAATGCTGCGCGCGGAGTTTAGGCGGCATGTACAATGATCGGTCGCAGATAAGTATGCCGGGCAGATCCATCAAGCGGCTTCCCGATGCGGGCTCAGGCGCCGAGGCACCACGCGATCACAGCCTTTTGCGCGTGCAGCCGGTTCTCCGCCTCGTCGAACACCACCGAATGCGGCCCGTCGATCACCTCGTCTGTCACCTCGTCGCCGCGATGGGCGGGCAGGCAGTGCATGAAGAGCGCATCTTTCTTCGCAAGCCGCATCAGTTCCGCGTTGACCTGATAGGGAGCGAATATGTTGTGGCCGCGCGCGCGATGCTCCTGGCCCATGGACACCCAGGTATCGGTGACGATGCAATCGGCATCGCGCACCGCATCCTGCGGCGAGGCGGTGAGCATGATCTTGCCGCCGTTCTCGCGGGCCCATCCAGTGTAACGCTTCTCCGGCTCGCTGCCTTCGGGCGTGGCGACGTTCAAATTGAAGCCGAAGCGGGCCGACGCCTCCATCAGCGAGTTCAGCACATTGTTGCCGTCGCCCGACCAGGCGAAGGTCTTGCCCTTCACGCTGCCGCGATGCTCCTCGAAGGTCATCACGTCGGCCATGAGCTGGCAGGGATGGGTATCGTCGGTCAGGCCGTTGATGACCGGGATGGTGGCATGCTCGGTCATCTCCAGGAGCCGGTCGTGCGAGGTCGTGCGCATCATGATGACGTCGACATAGCGCGACAGGACCTTGGCCGTGTCGGCGATGGTCTCGGAGCGGCCAAGCTGCATCTCGGTGCCGGTCAGCATGATGGTCTCGCCGCCGAGCTGGCGCATCGCCACGTCGAAGGAGACGCGCGTGCGGGTCGAGGGCTTGTCGAAGATCATCGCCAGCGTCTTGCCGGCCAGCGGACGCTCAATCTCGCCGGCCTTGATGCGCGCCTTGCGCCTGCCGGCGTCGTCGAGGATGGCGCGAAGGTCCGCCGGGGAAACCGTCGACAGATCGGTGAAATGCCTCGGGGCGCTGGTCTGCCTGCCGGCCATTTCGATCACGCTTTCCCGTTGCCGGAACCGGCTGCAAGCGTCGCCGCGCCGGCGCGAATGCGCTCTACCGCCAGCCTGATCTCGTCGTCGGTGACCGTCAGCGGCGGCAGGAGGCGGACGACATTGTCGCCGCCGGGCACCGTCAGCAAATTCTGGTCGCGGAAGGCCGCATTGGCGGCCGCGTTCGGAACCTTGCATTTCAGGCCGAGAAGAAGCCCGGCGCCGCGAATTTCCTCGAAGACCGAAGGAAACTCATCGGTGACCGAGGCGAGAGACTGCTTCAACACCAGCCCCTTGCGCTGCACGTCTTCGAGGAAGCCGTCCTCCAGGATAACGTCGAGCACGGCGTTGCCGACGGCCATGGCGAGCGGGTTGCCGCCGAAGGTGGTGCCATGCACGCCGGCCGTCATGCCGGAGGCGGCTTGAGCGGTGGCAAGGCACGCGCCGACCGGAAAGCCGCCGCCGATGCCCTTGGCGATCGCCATCACATCCGGCTCGATGCCCGCCCATTCATAGGCGAAGAGCTTGCCGGTGCGGCCGACCCCGCACTGGACTTCATCCAGGAGCAGGAGCAGGCCTTCCCTGTCGCAAAGCTCACGCAACTCCTTGAGGAACTGCGCCGAGGCGACGCGGATGCCGCCCTCGCCCTGCACGGGCTCGATCAGGATGGCGGCCGTCTCGGGTCCGATCGCCTTCTTCACTACTTCGATGTCGCCGAAGGCCACCTGGTCGAAGCCTTCCACCTTTGGGCCGAAACCCTCCAGATATTTCTTCTGGCCGCCGGCCGCGATGGTGGCGAGCGTGCGGCCATGGAAGGCGCCCTCGAAGGTGAGGATGCGGAACTTCTCCGGGCGGCCGTTCACATAATGATAACGGCGCGCCGTCTTGATCGCGCATTCTAGCGCCTCGGCGCCCGAATTGACGAAGAACACCTTGTCGGCGAAGCTGTTGACGACCAGCCGCTCGCCGAGCCGCTCCTGCCCCGGAATCTCATAGAGATTGGAGACGTGCCACAGCTTGCCGGCCTGCTCGGTCAGCGCGGCGACGAGGTGCGGATGGCCGTGGCCGAGCGAATTGACCGCGATGCCGCCGGCGAAGTCGAGATATCGCTCGCCCTGGCTCGTCAGGAGCCAAGTGCCCTCGCCCCGGTCAAACGCCAGGGGGGTCCGCGCGAAAGTCTCGTAAAGCGCCGTACTCGTCATGGTTCTCTCCGAAGGCGACGGTGGTTCTCTCCGGAGGCGACGACCTTCATCTTCGGCCTTCCTGCCGGACCACGCCGCCAAATCAAAAAAGCCGCCCCGGGGGACGGCCTTGCAATTCTTATCAGGGTTTTGGCCTGTCGTGTCAACGCGAAGATGCCCGCAAGGCGGCACGGCGGAACACGTGCTGGACCAACCGCCAGGCGATACGTTTCGATCATTCATGAGGCCAGTGTTGCAGGTCCGCTACAGCACGACTGGGCAAGTTGGGGAAAACCGAAAAAACCGATTCGCGGAACTTTGCCGACTCTTGTCACCGAGTCAGTCAATAAGGTAGTTTGCGGGCAACGAAAAACTAGATTTCGTGCGGCGGACCTAGCAACCATATAAATATGGTATCGCCTCGGCTTATGTCGAGCCGATGAAGGATTCCGATTCCGCACGCGCATAGGAGCGTGCCCGATGAACTGGACCGACGAACGCGTTGAACTTCTCAGAAAGCTCTGGTCGGAAGGGCTGAGCGCCAGCCAGATCGCGGCGCAGCTTGGCGGCGTGAGCCGAAATGCGGTGATCGGCAAGGTACACCGGCTGAAACTTTCCAGCCGCGGCCGCGCCGCACCGGCTCCCCGCAGCCAGAAAAAGATGGTTCATGGCGGCGGCGGCACGACGAAATCGGTGCAGCGCACGTCTTCGCGCCCCGTCGTGACCTCGATCGGCGCGACGGCCCTCAAGATGGAGTTCGAGGCCGAGCCGCAGCTTCGCCACATGGTGCGGCCTGAGAACGTGGTCGTGCCGATCTCGCGGCGGCTGAGGTTGATCCAGTTGACCGAGCACACCTGCAAATGGCCGAACGGCGATCCGCTGGCGGAGGATTTCAGCTTCTGCGGCAACGACTCGCCCGATACCGGTCCCTATTGCACCTACCATTCGCGCATCGCGTTCCAGCCGGCATCCGAGCGCCGCCGCAGCCGGTAGGCGTCTCAGTCCCGCAGCCAGGAAAACCAGCGTCCACTGACGGCCCTGACGAGAGGTGTCAGCCGCGTGCGGTTATAGGCGTCGGCCGCCATCTTTATCGCCTCGGCCTGGGTCGGATAGGTGTGGATGACCTTGGCCAGCGCGCGCAGCCCCATGCCGCTGCCGATCGCCAGCGATATGCCGTTGATCATCTCGCCGGCGTGACGGGCGACGACCGTCGCACCAAGAATGCGGTCCGTCCCCTCCCTGACATGGATTTTGACGAAGCCCTCGTCCTCGCCGTCGGTGACGGCGCGGTCGACGTCGTGCATGAGAATGGTGAAGGTGCGTACCGGGATGCCGCGCTCGCGCGCGCCGATGACATACATGCCGACATGGGCGATCTCGGGGTCGGTGTAGGTGCACCACGGCACGGTGAGCCGGCTCATGCGCGAGCGACCGGGGAAAAGCGCGTTGCGCACGGCGATACGGGCCGAGGCATCCGCCATGTGGGTGAACTTGTATCTCAGGCAGACATCGCCGGCAGCGTAGACCCGGCGGTTGGTCGTGCGCAGGAAATCGTCGACTTTGATGCCCTTGACGGTGTCGTACTCGACGCCTGCCGCTTCGAGCCCGATCCCCTCGACATTGGGCGAGCGGCCGACGCCGACGATGATCTCGTCGACCGTGACGGATGATTTCCAGTCGGCGTTGACGAGGTCGGCGATCTTCTTCCCGCCTTCCGTCCGAACGGCGACGACCTCGGTGTTCAGGCGGATCTCGACGCCGTCATGGGCAAGCGCGTCGGAAACGATCTGCGCGGCGTCGCGCTCCTCCCAGTGCAGGAATTTAGGCTCGTTCTGGGCGATCGTGATCTTCACACCGAGCCGCGCGAAGGCCTGCGCCGTCTCGCAGCCGAGAGGCCCGCCGCCGATCACCAGCATCCGCGAGGGACGCTTTGTCAGGTTGAAGGCGTTCTCGTTGGTGAGATATCCCGCTTCCTCGAGACCCGGTATCTTCGGGTCGAGCGGGCGCGAGCCGGTTGCCACCAGCGCCTTCTTGAAGCGCAGCCTCGCGCCGTCCACTTCGATCGTGTCGGGGCCGGTGAAGCGGCCCTTGCCGAAAAACACGTCGATGCCTTCCTCGGCGAGGCGGCCGACGGAATCCTCGCGGCTGATACGCTGGCGAATGCGGCGCATGCGCTCCATCACCAGCGGAAAGTCGACATCGATCTCGCCGTCCAGCCGCGCGCCGAAATGCCGGGCATTCTCCATGTCGGCATAAAGCCGTGACGTGCGGATGATCGTCTTCGACGGTACGCAGCCGACATTGAGACAGTCACCGCCGATCATGTCGTCCTCGATCAGCGCCACCTTCGCGCCGAAGGCGACCGCGCCGCGCGCGGCGACCAGCCCGGCCGGCCCCGCGCCCAGCACGACAAGGTTATAGCATGGCGCCGGCTCGGGATTCACCCAGCCGAGCGGGCGCGCGCTTTCGAGATGTTCGAGGTCGCTGTGGTCGACGGGGAAGGAATTGGGCTTGTCCGGGCGGTCGAGCATATCGCGTCAGCTCCCGAAAGCTTCCTGCGCCAGCCAGCCGCCGCGAAAGCCGGCGCGCTGAAGTCCGGCGCGGATATAGGGGTTGCGCTTCATCAGGTCCCAGATCAGTCCGGAGCGGTAATTCTCGATCATCATCACGACGAGCCCCTGGTCGAGGCCATAAAAGCCTTCCGATACCCAGCCCTGCGGCCCGTAGCCCGCCTGCCCGGCAAGCGTCGGATTGACCGAACTCGGCAGCATATTCTCAAGGACGCTATCAGGATAGCACTTGCAGAAATGGCGCAGCGCCGAGATCGCCTCCCGGGGCGCGAAAGGCAGGGACGCCAGCGCCGCCCAGGGCGCAACGGTGCCGTCATCCGGTCCGTAGGGCACGCCGCGCGCCGAATAGTCGAAGAAATTGCGCTCCCTGCCGTCGATCATCACGCTGGCGCCGCCCGGCCCGTCATTTGCGGTCAGGCCCCAGAAATCCTTGCCGTAGCCGGCGAAGGAACGCGGGTTGCGGCGCGCATATTCCCGGTGGATCAGCGTCGCGCGCCGGCTGTTTTCGGCGTAGTCGCAGTTCTTCTCGCGCATGAAGTCGTCGCGGATGCCGGCAAAATCGATCCAGGCATGCGAATATTGATGCATGAAAAGCGGCCCGCCATAGAGCACATCGTAGCCGTAGATATTTTCCCATTGATAGGTCTTCGTCCAGGCGGAATAGCCGTCTTCGGGAACGGCGTAATCCGGCGAGGCGAGCGCCAGCACATAGAGGATGGTCGCCTCGTTGTAGCCTTCCCAGCCATAATGCAGGAAGCCGCTTTCCGGCTTCCAGCCCTGCCGGAGCGTGGACCTCCCGCCCATGGCCCAGCGCCAGTCCGCGCGCCGATAAAGCGCGTCGGCGCGCGCACGGATCGTCCTTTCCTTCTCGTCGCTTCCGGCAAAGTAGGTCGCCGCGACAAGGACGCCGGCAAGCAGGAGCGCCGTATCGACCAGCGAAAGCTCGCATGTCCACACCCGCCGCCCCTGCGTCATATCGATGAAGTGGTAGTAAAAGCCCTTGTAGCCGGTAGCGTCGGGATCGGGCGATTGCAGGCCGTTCCAGAGCAGATCGAGCGTGGCGAGCGTGCGGTCGGCGGCGGCTTGTCTGGTCATCCAGCCGCGCTCCACGGCGACCGGATAGCAGGAGAGCGCGAAGCCGACGACTGCGATGCTGGAGGGCGACTTGTCGCGCGAGGTATCGGCGGCAAGGCCGTTTTCCAGGTTTACCCAACGCAGGAAATAGTCGAACGCGCCGCGCTGGAAGCGCTCCAGCAGGGCCTCGTCGGTCTCGGTGAGCGAGTCATTTTCGGCAAGCATGGCCAACCAGACAACACCCCGGCACGATACTCAAGGACGCCGATGGAAGCGGCGGACACCGGCCATCCATCCTATGCGTCGGGAACAGGGCACC
>JAKDNM010000112.1 GCA_030456445.1 Hyphomicrobiales bacterium | reverse complement strand
CTAGCGCCGGGCGGGTTCCATCCGGACGCCATTCTTCCTGCAGCGCGGCAGGAATCAGTATGCGATGGATGTTGGGCGCCGCAATATTCTCGATATTATTGATATCGGGATTGAGCATGGACGGGGCGTGAGCGTTCCGGTGCGGGGTATCAGCAGGAAACGCCGTTGGTCGGCGTGCAGGTCGATCGCATCGTCGAGACGTTCGGGGTCGGCTGTGGCTGAGAGTTCATACGCCGATCCTGGGCGCGGTCGAGCTGCTGGCGCAACTGGAACTGCCGTGCCTGGGCGCGGTCGCGCTCGATCTGCAACTGGGCGGGCGGCGTCACGACGATCACCCGCTTCTGCTCGGCATGCGCCTGAACGGCAGCCAGCACCGTCGCGGCCAGTGCCGCGGCGAGGATCGGGCCGAAAAACCTTATGCGGATCATTGGCTCTGCTCCGTCGTTTCCCTATAGAAATAGGTCGCCGGATGCCGCCCAGCCAGCCGAACAAGCAGAATTGAACGAGAGCGGGCGATGGCGCGCCTGCCACGCCTCGCGATTCAATCAGGCGAAGGCGCCATGGCAATGCTTGTATTTCTTGCCCGATCCGCAGGGGCAGGCTTCGTTGCGGCCGACCTTGCCCCAGCTTGAGGGGTTTTTCGGGTCGCGCTTCTCCGCCGCTACGACGCGCTGGGTTTCGCGCGCGAGCGTCATGACCTCGCCGTCGGCGAAATCGTCCTCGCCGGTTGTCGCGTCGATATGGCGCGCGATCATCTCAGGCATTTCCGGCTCGGGCTCGGGGGGCTGTTCCTGCACCAGTTCGACGCGCATCAACTGTCCCGTCACCGCCTGACGCAGATTTCCGAGCAAGGCCTGGAAGAGTTCGAAGGTCTCGGACTTGTATTCGTTCAGCGGGTCGCGCTGGCCGTAGCCGCGGAAGCCGATGACCGAGCGCAGATGGTCGAGGTTCACCAGATGCTCGCGCCAAAGGGCGTCGAGCGTCTGCAGTACCACCGATTTCTGCACATAGGTCACGATATCAGGACCGAAGCGCTCCGCGCGGGCCGCCGCCGCCTCGTCTGCAGCCTTGGTGATACGCTCGCTGATCTCCTCCTCGGCGATGCCTTCCTCCTTGACCCATTCTTCGATCGGCAGGTCGAGGTTGAGGTGCTGCTCCACGCCTTCCTTCAGGCCGGCGGCGTCCCACTGTTCGGCATAAGCGCGCTCGGGTATGTGGCGGGTGACGAGATCTTCTATGACCTCCTCGCGCATCTCGGTGACGGTCTCGTCGAGATTGATGCCATCCATCAGTTCGATGCGCTGCCCGAAAACGACCTTGCGCTGGTCGTTCATCACGTCGTCATATTTCAGGAGGTTCTTGCGGATATCGAAGTTGCGCGCCTCGACCTTGGTCTGCGCCTTCTCCAGCGCCTTGTTGATCCAGGGATGGATGATGGCTTCGCCTTCCTTGAGGCCGAGCTTCTTCAGCATCCCGTCCATGCGCTCCGAGCCGAAGATGCGCATCAGATCGTCCTGGAGCGACAGATAGAATTTCGAGCGGCCGGGGTCGCCCTGTCTTCCTGAACGGCCTCTGAGCTGGTTGTCGATGCGGCGCGATTCGTGACGCTCGGTGGCAAGCACGTAAAGACCGCCGGCGGCGAGCGCCTTTTCCTTCAACCGTGCGATATCGGCGTGGATCGCCGCTTCCGCCGCTTCGCGTTCCGGCCCTTCGGGCATGTCGGCGAGTTCCTCGGCGATGCGCATATCGGCATTGCCGCCAAGCTGGATGTCGGTGCCGCGACCGGCCATGTTGGTGGCGATGGTGACGGAGCCCGGTCTGCCGGCCTGCGCGACGATGGAGGCTTCGCGCTCGTGGTGGCGGGCGTTCAGCACCTCGAAATTCTTGAAGCCTTCCTTGCGCAGGCGGTCGGCGAGATATTCCGACTTCTCGATAGAGGCGGTGCCGACCAGGAGCGGCTGGCCCTTCTCGCTCGCCGCGCGGATCTCGTCGACGATGGCGCGGTATTTCTCCTCGACCGTGCGGTAGACCTCGTCATCTTCGTCTTTGCGGACGACAGGCAGGTTGGTCGGGATCTCGATCACCTCGAGGCCGTAGATGTTGCCGAACTCCTCCGCTTCGGTCGCGGCCGTGCCGGTCATGCCGGCCAGCTTCTCGTACATGCGGAAATAATTCTGGAAGGTGATGGAGGCGAGCGTCTGGTTCTCCGGCTGGATGGTGACGTGTTCCTTCGCCTCCAGCGCCTGGTGCAGGCCTTCCGAATAGCGGCGACCGGGCATCATGCGGCCGGTGAACTCGTCGATGATGACGATCTCGTCGTTGCTGACGATGTAGTCCTTGTCCTTGGTGAACAGGAGATGCGCCTTCAGCGCATTGTTCACGTGGTGCACCATCCCGACATTTTCGATGTCGTAGAGCGATTCGCCCTTGAGCAGGCCGGCGCCATTGAGCAGGTTCTCGATCTTCTCCGTGCCCTCCTCGGTGAAGGTCGAGGTGCGCTGCTTCTCGTCAAGCTCGTAATCTTCCGGCTTGAAGTCGAGCATGAACGCGTCGACGGTGTTATACATCTCCGAGCGGTCCTCGAGCGGGCCGGAGATGATGAGCGGCGTGCGCGCCTCGTCGATCAGGATGGAGTCCACCTCGTCGACGATGGCGTAGTGGTGGGGACGCTGCACCATCTGTGCGCGGTCGTATTTCATGTTGTCGCGCAGATAGTCGAAGCCGAGTTCGTTGTTGGTGCCGTAGGTGACGTCGCAGGCGTAGGCGGCGCGGCGCTCGTCGTCGTCCAGGCCGTGGACGATCACGCCAACGGTCAGGCCGAGGAACTTGTAGACGCGGCCCATCCATTCGGCGTCGCGGCTGGCGAGATAGTCGTTGACGGTGACCACATGCACGCCCTTGCCGAGAAGCGCGTTCAGGTAGACGGGCAGCGTTGCGACCAGCGTCTTGCCCTCGCCGGTGCGCATCTCCGCGATGGCGCCCTGGTTCAGCACCATACCGCCGATCAGCTGCACGTCGAAGGGCCGCATGCCGAGCACACGGCGCGAGGCCTCGCGGGCGGTGGCGAAGGCGGGCACGACGATGTCGTCCAGCTTGGCGCCGTTCGCCAGATCGGCGCGGAACTGGTCGGTACGTGCGCGCAGTTCCTCGTCGGACAGCGCCCGCATTTCGTTTTCCATGGCGTTGACCGCCTCGACACTGGGTCGGAGCGACTTCACACGCCTTTCGTTGGAAGAGCCGAATATCTTCTTGGCCAATACGCCGACTCTGACCATCCGGTAGGCCTTTCAATCCTGATGACGCCGGTTTGAGGCCGGCAATCCTGATGACGCCGGTTTCGGGCCGGCGGGGTCCGCTGCCGAAGCTTGAAAGCGGAGAACAATCCGAAGGCGTCCGGAAATCGCTTCTGGACGCAAAGATGAAGGACAGATAAGAGGGGCCACAAGCGATGTCAACGCTGCATCCAGCCTCTCCGGCAAGCGGAATTCCGCCACATTCGGGCCGGTTTAGGGGTGCAGCGTCAACACGACAATCCAGCACCCTTCACCGGAGACCCCCGATGCCGATCACGCTACGCCGCTCCCTGCTTGCCTCAGCCGGACTGGCGGTCGCAACTCTGCTTTTCGTTGCCGGCCCCGCCGCCGCGGAGGATGCTGCCCAACCCGCCGCCGCCCCGAGACATCGACGACGCAGGCACCCGCGGCAGAGGCCGCGAAGCCGACGCCGCCGCCCGACACTGTGCTCGCACATGTCAACGGCAAGACGATCACCCAGGCCGATGTTGAACTGGCCGAGACCGATCTCGACCCGCAATTCGCCAAGATGCCGGCTGAACAACGGCGTGCCGCCGCGCTCTCGGCGCTGATCGAAATTCACGTGATGGCCGACAAGGCCGTTGCCGACGGCCTTGACAAGAATCCCGAGTTCCAGCGCCGGATGGAACTCCTGCGCGAGCGCGCGCTGCACAGCGCACTTGTCGAAAAGGAGGTTTCCGGCGCGATCACGGACGCCGACCTCAAGAAGCGCTATGACGAGGAGATGGCCAAGCAGGCGCCGGTGAACGAAGTCCATGCCCGCCACATCCTGGTAAAGACCAAGGAAGAGGCCGAGGCGATCATCAAGGAACTCGACAAGGGCGGCGATTTCGAGAAGATCGCCAAGGAGAAGTCGACCGACGGCTCGGCCACCCAGGGCGGCGACCTAGGCTATTTCACCGAGGGCCAGATGGTGCCGGAATTCGCCAAGGCCGCGTTTGCGCTTCCGGTCGGCAAATATACCGAACAGCCGGTCCAGACGCAGTTCGGCTGGCACGTCATCAAGGTCGAGGACAAGCGCATCAAGCAGCCGCCTGCCTTCGACCAGGTGAAGGACCAGCTTCGCCAGGTCGTGCTGCGCGACAAGTATTTCGCGATGGTCAAGGAAACCCGCGCGGCCGCCAAGGTCGATATCAGCGACCCGGACCTCAAGAAGGAAATCGATACGATGGACAAAGCGCAGTAAGGCGCGCCGGATCGGTTGCAAGAAAAAAGGGCGCGTCCGGCTCCGGGCGCGCCCTTGTTTTTTCCGCGTCGACGACGAGGGCCCCACGATGGGATCAGACCTTCGTCACCGTCTTTGCCTTCCTCTTGAAAGCGCCTTTCAGGGAGGATGAGCGATCGCGCTCTTCGGAGCGCTGCTTCAGCCTGACTCGCATCAGGTCCTTCCAGCCGACATAGCCGGTCAGCTTCTCCTCGTCGCGGGAGACGACCGGCAGATGGGCGACATTCACTTTCATCAGCTTCTCGGCCAGGACCTCCAGATATTCGTCCGGATAGGCAAGCGTAATCTTCGAGCCGGCCAGCAGTTCGCCCAGCGTGGTGTTGCGGTGCCGGCCGGCGCGCCGCCATGCGATCACCGAGGGTGGATCGATGATGCCGAGCACGTGGCCCGCTTCGTCCACGACGGGAAAGCTCGGATGCCGCGTGGTCGGCAAGGTGAGGAAGGCGGCCGCCCGGTGCAGGCTCATGGAGGCCGGCACGGATTGCACCTCGCGCGTCATGACTTCCCCCACGCGCGTCAACTGGAACGGGTCGACGCGGTATTCGCGGGTGATGTGGTGGCCATGGCGGGCGATTTTCTCGGTCAGGACGGAGCGCTTCATCAGGAGCACCGTCATCAGGTGGGCGGCCGAGCAGGCGGTGATGAGCGGTACCAGGACATGCGTATTGCCGGTCAGCTCAACGGCAAAGAACGTGGCCGTCAGTGGTGAACGCATGGTGCCGCCCATGGTCGCGGCCATGGCGAGCAGGGGCCAGAAGCCGCCATCGGCGGCCGGCAGATAACCGGAAAGCGCGGCGCCCAGCGCCCCGCCCATGATGAGCAGCGGCGCGAGTACGCCGCCGGAGGTGCCCGAACCCAGCGCCACCGCCCAGATCACCGCCTTGACGGCGAGCAGCAGGAGCGCGGCGGTCGCAATGGTGTGGCCGGTCAAAAGGCGGGCGATATTGTCGTAGCCGACACCGAGCGCATCCGGCTCGATCAGGCCGCCAAGGCCGACGACGAGGCCGCCGAGCATCGGCCACCACATCCAGTGGATCGGCAGCTTCTCGAAGCCGTCCTCGCAGGCATAGACGAAAAGAGTGAGCAGTCCCGACAGGAGGCCGCCGGCCAAGCCGATCAATATCCAGCAACCGAAGCCGGTGGGAGTTATGTCGACAGCGCCGTCGAACGGGAAAAGCGGCGAGGGCATGCCGAGTGCGGTGCGCTCGACCTCGGCGACGATGGCCGCGACAGCGACGGGAATGAAGCTTCGCGGCGACCATTCGAACAGGAGCAACTCGACGGCGAGCATGATTGCCGCGATCGGCGTTCCGAAGACCGTGGTCATGCCGGCGGCAGCACCCGCGACAAGCAGGGTCTTGCGCTCGTTGTCGCTGACCGGCAGGATTTGGGCAAAGAGCGAGCCGACCGCGCCGCCGGTCATGATGATCGGGCCCTCCGCGCCGAAGGGGCCGCCGGTACCGATTGCGATCGCCGAGGAAAGCGGCTTCAGGATCGCGACCTTGAGGCTGAGCTTCGAGCGGCCGAGCAGGATGGCCTCGATGGCTTCGGGAATGCCGTGTCCGCGGATCTTCTCGCTGCCGAAGCGCGCCATCAGCCCCACGGCGAGCGAGCCGGCGACCGGAACCAGCACCGCCCACAGGCCGAGCTTGTGATCCTCGATATGCAGGTGGGCGAGGCTGAACTCGCCGAAATAGGCGATGTTGGTGCACAAATAGATCAGCTTCAGAAGCACGAAGCCGACGGCCACGCCCGCCGTTGCGACGACGACCGCCACGGCGGCAATGAAAAGGACACGGGTGTCCGTGGTGAAATCGCCGAGGCGGCGATGCTCCGGCATGATCGACTTTGACACGATGGTTTCTTTCCGCACGGGGGGATGCGCGACGTTAAGGCACGTGGCGTTCTGGAATCTGCGTCTTCTATCGTGATACGATATAAATATTCAAGCGTTGTTTTGGGCTGGACGCGTGTGTTCCCAACAGGCAAGTACAAGCAAGGGAGGGGATTGTTTTGATGTCACGACGCCATCCAACCCAGACGGATTATTCGGCGCTTGCCGAATTCCGCTATGTGCTGCGCCGCTTCCTCGATTTCAGCGAGAAGGCGGCGCGCAAGGCCGGCCTGGCGCCGCGCCAGCACCAGGCGCTGCTCGTCATCAAAGGCTATCGCGGCGGCGATCCGATCTCGGTCGGCGACCTTGCCGAGCGCCTTGTCATTCATCATCACAGCGCCGTGGAACTGACGAACCGGTTGGTCGAAAGCGGACTCGTCGTTCGCCTGCACGACGAAAACGACCAGCGGCGAGTCCTGCTGTGCCTGACCGAACGTGCCGATGAGCGCCTCGAGGAGCTTTCGGGCGCCCATCTGGATGAGCTTTCGCGCATCGGCCCGCTGCTTAGCCAGTTCTTCGAAGAGGGGGATGGCGTGATGAAAATCAGGCTGCCGGGGTAGTCCCGGTGCCGGGCGCTCCTCCCGGCCCGAGCGTTCGCTAATGAGCCTTGCGTCTCGGCGCGCTCTAAGGCAAACGAAGCCAGTCTTCTCCATGCCGCAGGTCGCCGCCATGCCCGATACCGTCTCTCCTCTTGCCCCCAAGCGGTTTCCCAAGATGCCGGCTGTTGCTGGCGTGCGTATCGCGACAGCCGAGGCCGGCATCAAATACAAGGGCCGCACCGACCTCGTGGTCATGGCTTTCGATCCCGGCACGACGGTTGCCGGCGTATTCACTCGTTCGAAATGCCCCTCCGCGCCGGTCGATTTCTGCCGTCAGAACCTGGATGGTGGTTCGGCGCGCATGCTGGTCGTCAATTCCGGCAACGCCAACGCCTTCACCGGCATGAAGGGCCGCGAGACGACGCGCCTGACCGGCGAGGCTGCGGCGAAGGCCGCCGGGTGCAAGGCGCAAGAGGTGTTCCTCGCTTCAACCGGCGTCATCGGCGAACCGCTCGACGCCAACCGCTTCGCGCATCTTCTCGACGGGCTGGTGCGGAACGCGAAGGGAAGCGGTTGGGCGGAGGCCGGCAAGGCGATCATGACCACCGACACCTATCCTAAATACGCCACCGCGACCGTCAGGCTCGGCGATGCGGAAGTGACGATCAACGGCATCGCCAAAGGCGCCGGCATGATCGCGCCCGACATGGCGACGATGCTTTCTTTTGTGGCGACCGATGCGGCGATCGCCGCACCGGTCCTTCAGGAAATGCTGCGCAAGGGGGTCGGCCGCAGCTTCAACGCGGTCACGGTGGACAGCGATACCTCGACCAGCGACACGCTTCTTCTCTTCGCGACCGGTGCGGCGGCACGGCGCGGCGCGCCGAAAATCGACGACCCGCGCGATCCGAGACTTGCCTCGTTCCGGCGGGCGCTCAACCGGCTGCTCAAGAACATGGCCTTGCAGGTCGTGCGCGACGGGGAAGGGGCGCGCAAGGAGATCGAGGTTTCCGTCACCGGGGCTAAATCCTCGCGCTCGGCGAGGCGCGTCGCGCTCGCCATCGCCAATTCGCCGCTGGTGAAGACGGCGGTGGCCGGCGAGGACGCCAATTGGGGCCGCGTGGTGATGGCTGTCGGCAAGGCCGGCGAGCCTGCCGACCGCGACCGGCTTTCCATCTTCTTCGGCGACATCCGCGTTGCGCATGAGGGCGAGCGTGACCCCGATTATTCGGAACAAGAGGCTTCCGACTACATGAAGCGGGACGCTGTGCGTATCCGCGCCGATCTCGGCATCGGGTCGGGCAGGGCAACAGTGTGGACCTGCGACCTGACCAAGGAATATGTGGTCATCAACGGCGACTATCGGAGTTGATGGAACGTCCCGCGCCATCCGAACTGGCGACCGTCCGCCGCTACGAGGCGGCGGGCTTCCGCGCGTGGCCGGCCGCTTCGGTGCATTATGACGGCACGTGGCTGATCCGGCTGACGGCGGGTAACCAGGCCAAGCGCCTCAATTCGGTCAATCCGCTCGATCCTTCCGACGGCGGCCGCCTTGGCGACCGCATCGCGCGGGCCGCGCGGCGCTTCGAGGCCTATGGAAGGCCGCTTGTCTTTCGCATGTCGCCGCTTTCCGGCAGGGTGCTGTCGCACTACCTCGACGATCAGGGCTGGTCGCGTTTCGAGGAATCGCTGATCCTGCGCATGCCGCTTTCCGGCGCCGCAATCGATGATGCGCTCTACCAGATCCCGCTGAAGGATGTGGGACGCTTCATCAACGCGGCGATCCGCACCGAGAACCTCGATCCGGCGCTGAGGCCGGGCCTGTCGGAGATCATCGGCTCGATCGAGCCACGGACCGGCCTTTTCGTCATGGAGCAGGGCGGCACACCGGTGACCACGGCCATTTGCGTGCAGGACAACGACATAGCCGGCCTCTTCAAGATCGCCACGGCGGCAGAGGAGCGTGGCAAGGGGTATGGCCGGCGCACCATCCTCTCGGCGCTCAAATGGGCGCGCTCGCACGGCGCGCGCGAAGCCTGGATGCAGGTCGACGCGGGCAACGCCGTGGCGCTCGGCGTCTACCGCTCGCTCGGCTTCACGGAAGCCTACCGCTACCATTACCGCCGGCCGCCGGAGGCGTAGGAGTTTGGCGTCCGGATCGCTGCCCCTGCTCCTTGTCACTGCCTGCGCGCTGGTCGATGCGGACGGTCGCGTGCTCCTTTCGCAGCGGCCGGAGGGCAAGGCGCTGGCGGGGCTGTGGGAGTTCCCCGGCGGCAAGGTCGATCCGGGCGAGACGCCGGAACAGGCGCTCATCCGGGAACTTGAGGAAGAGCTCGGGATCGAAACGAAGATCGCCTGTCTCGCGCCGCTGACCTTCGCCAGTCATACCTACGAGACGTTTCATCTCCTGATGCCGCTCTATGTCTGCCGCCGTTACCAGGGCACGCCCCGGCCGCGCGAGGGACAGAAGCTGAAATGGGTGCGCCCGCGCGACATGCGCAACTATCCGATGCCACCGGCGGACGAACCGCTCATCGCACATCTGATCGACTTGCTCTGAAATCCATGAAGCGGGAAGACGAACGGTGTTTGGCCGCGCGCCGGTGCTCGTCTTAAGCCGAGCGTTAATCAATCCTTCAATTCGGTGTGAAAAGTTTAGGAGACGGTGCGCGGACTGGCGCCGCGGTGGACGGGGCAAACGATGTTCGGCAACGACGAATGGGAAAAATTCCGCTCGGAACATGGTTCCCTGATCGAGATCGTGCAGGGCGGGGCGATCCGCATCGCGCTTCTGTTCGGGTCGGTCGCGGTCGCGATCGCGTTGCTCCTGACGCCAGTGCTCGACCGGGAGACACGCGTGGCGCGTATAGGCGGGCTGGGCATCGACAACACCGTCACGGGCTCGGTCGCCACGCCCGGCATCTATACCCTGCACCGCAGCGTCCTGCAGAATTCGCCGAACGCCGTCTGTGTCATTCATTTCGACGGCATCCGCGCGGGCGATTGCTGACTGTGACCGCTGAAATACGGCAGCGAAGCGGCTTCCTCCGTTAAGTCCCGGTTAATGCCGTCGCGTTAACCTTTTTTAACGCGGCGGACCTATGCTTGGCGCCCATGAGGGAAAGAACGAGGCCCGGAATGCTTCGGCGATTCGTGGAAGACGAAAACGGGGCGACCGCCGTCGAGTACGGCTTGATCCTCGCGGTCCTGTCGCTGGTGATCATCACCGGGTTCGGCACGGCATCCAGTGCCCTCCAGAACCTGTTAGGCGACGATAACAGCAGGCTCGCGAACGCGCTCAAGACGGATTGAAGCGCCGTTCCAACGCGTGTGGCGATCTTTCGGACTTGCTCCGTACGCCCTGGATCGTTCATTTTGCACACGTCTTTATCTCCGAAACGGATGCCCCTTTCAGGGACACGCGCTATCCTTCATCCTTGCCGTCGGCCGCCAGCACCTCAGCCAGCCGCGCCGTTGCGCTGCCCGGTCTGAGCGGCCTTTGCTGCGAGGCGTGCGGCGCCCACCCCGACAGCCAGACGATCTGGAACGTCGCGGGGATGCGGCCGTCAATTTCAGCGTAGCGCTCGGCATAGATTTCGGCGGCGCGCGTGAACAAACGAAGCGGCGCAGGGCGGCGAGGGCGTGCCGCCAGAACGCTGGTCTCGCCCATGGCCCGCAAATCGCGCATCAGGTCGAACATCGACGCGTAGCGAACCCGGATCGTCTCTGTATCGGCGACGGGAAGCGCGAAGCCGGCCCGCTGCAACAGGCCGCCGGCGTCGCGTACATCCACGAATGGCGCGACGCGCGGACTCGCCCCGCCGGAAAGTTCCGTCTCGGCGAGGAGAAGGGCCTCCCGAAGCTCGGCAAGCGTCCCCGATCCCGCGAGTGCGCCAAGGAACAACCCGTTCGGGCTCAGCGCGCGGCGGACCTGGATAAGCATGCCGGGAATATCGTTCATCGAATGCAGCGAAAGGAGCGAAACGGCGAGATCGAGGCTTTCCGCCGGAAGGGGGACGGTCTCCGGTGCGGCAATCGTTCCCTCCGCGTCGATGAAGAGGGCGGCATCCGCCTCCAGACGCTGGACGCTGCCGACCTTGCCGCTTTGCCTGAGCACATCGCCGGCCGCCGCTGTCTGGCAGAACAATGTTGCGGCCTGCGGGAAATCGCGGCCCACCGTCGACAGCCGCTCGCCCAGATCCTCGGCGACACGCCGCAAGAGGAAATCGGCGTCGGCTCCACCGGCGCGAAGCGCGCGCTTCTTGCGTTCGACCAGAAGGCCGGGATCGAAGACCTGTTCCATCGGCAGTGCCCGCCCGCATCGATAAGAAATGAAAATTCTGCTATGTGCGGTCCGATGAATGCACTTACGGATCGCATCGCGGATATCAAGGGGGGCGCAACGAAAGCCGGCGGGTTTGGCGTTCGCATGTTCTTCCCGCCGCTTTGTGCCGGCTGCCGCCGCATCGTCGCGGCGCCCGGCACGCTGTGCGGGGAATGCTGGCCGAGTATCCGCTTCCTCGAACGGCCGTGGTGCGAAGTGATGGGGACGCCTTTCTCGCATGATATGGGCGAGGGGTTCCTTTCCGCCGAGGCGATCGCCAATCCGCCGCCTTTCGCCCGCGCGCGAGCCGCCGTTTCCTATGACGGCGTGGCACGGCGCATGGTGCAGGGGTTGAAATACAGCGACCGCACCGATCTCGCACCGTGGATGGCCGGCTGGATGGCGCGCGCCGGGGCGGAACTTCTGGCCGATGCCGATGTGATCGTGCCGATACCGCTCCACCGTCGGCGCTTTCTCTGGCGGCGCTTCAACCAGTCGGCGGAACTGGCCCGCGCTCTCGCCCGCCGCGCGGACAAGCCGTTCGAACCGGCGGCGCTGGCGCGCGTCAAGATCACGCGCCAGCAGGTCGGCCTCGGCCTCAGCGAGCGCGAGGCCAATGTGCGCGGCGCTTTCCGCGTGCCGCCGGAGGCCGACATCAAGGTTCGCGGCCGGCATGTGCTCCTGGTCGATGACGTCTATACGACCGGCGCCACCGTCGTAGCGGCGGCGCGCGCGCTGAAGCGTGGCGGGGCAGCGGCGATCGACGTGCTTACCTTCGCGCGTGTCCTGCCGGGGGGCTTCCGGCCCGACCAACCAGCGACTATATAAGCTGGACAGCGGACAGGCACCCACAGGGGTTGCCGAAGGGGCCTTGGAAAGCGGCAATGGCCGAGGTGACGATCTATACAAGGGCGATGTGCGGCTACTGCATGGCGGCGAAGCGGCTGCTCGACAAGAAGGGCGTGGCCTATACCGAGCACGACGCCAGCTTCTCGCCCGAGCTGCGCCGGGAGATGCTGGAACGGTCGGGCGGCGGCAGGACCTTCCCGCAGATATTCATCGATGGCTGCCCTGTCGGCGGGTCCGACGAGTTGCACGCGCTCGACGCGGCTGGCAGGCTGGACGCGATGCTGGCCGACGAACCGGCATAGATTCCGAAAGGGAGGAGTGACCGATGGCTGGCTTCAGGGTAGCGGCGCTACAGATGCGCTCGGGAACCGACACGGCGAGGAACGTCACCGATTTCGAGGCGCTGGTACGCGAGGCGGCGGGCAAGGGCGCCCGCTATGTGCAGTCGCCGGAAATGACGGGCGCGCTGCAGCGCGACCGGGAGGGGCTCTTCGCCTCGCTGAGGCCGCAGTCGAGCGATCTCGTCGTCGGCGCGGCGGAGAAGCTTGCGCGCGAACTCGGCATCTATGTCCATGTCGGCTCGACCGCGATCGCGCGCGAGGACGGCAAGGTGGCCAACCGCGCTTTCCTCTTCGATCCGGCGGGCAGTCTCGTCGTCACCTATGACAAGATCCACATGTTCGATGTCGATCTCGACAATGGCGAGAGCTGGCGGGAGTCGAATACCTACGAACCGGGGCGCGAGACGGTGATCGCCGACCTGCCGGAGGCGCGGCTGGGGCTCGCGGTCTGCTACGATCTGCGCTTTCCGCAGCTTTTCCGGGCGCAGGCGCTGGCTGGCGCGGAGGTGCTGACCACGCCGGCGGCCTTCACGAGGCAGACCGGCGAGGCGCACTGGCATGTCCTTTTGCGCGCGCGTGCCATCGAGAACGGCGCCTGGCTGGTGTCCGCCGCGCAAGGCGGGCGGCACGAGGACGGGCGCGAGACCTTCGGCCATTCGATGGTCGTCGATCCGTGGGGCCGCATCGTCGCGGAAGCCGATCATGACGAGCCCGGCGTGATCTTAGCCGACATCGACGTTTCGGCCTCGGCCAAGGCGCGCGCCAAGATACCGAACCTCATGAATGCGCGGGAATTCACCGTGCGTACGGCCAGCCCCGTTCCGGCCGAGCAGCGGAAGGCATCATGATCCGGTTTTCGCTTTCCTGCCAGAACGACCATTCCTTCGACGGGTGGTTCCGCAATTCGGAAGATTTCGAGAAGCAGAAGAAGCACGGGCTGGTCGCCTGTCCAAGCTGTGGCTCGGTGAGGGTGGAGAAGGCGCTTATGGCGCCTTCCGTCTCCACCGGGCGCAAGCGCGAAAAGATGGCGCTGGCGATGAATGCGGAGCAGAAGAAAGCCCTGACCGAGTTGAAGGCGCTTTCCGAGAAACTGCGCGAGAACGCCGACTATGTCGGCGGCAAATTCGCCGAGGAGGCACGCAAGATTCATTTCGGCGAGACGGACCCGCGCGGCATCTATGGCGAGGCGACGCCGGAGGAGGCGAAAGGCCTCGTGGAAGACGGCGTGGAGTTCATGCCGCTCCCGGTTTTCCCGGACGATCGGAACTAGAGCGCGATGTGATCGGATTGAATCGCATCATGCT
>JAKDNM010000219.1 GCA_030456445.1 Hyphomicrobiales bacterium | reverse complement strand
ACCGGAACGCGGTTCTGTCGTGCCGCCTTCTGCAAGCGCACGACATTGTCGATCACGCGGTCAAATTCGACGGCAAGCAGCCGCTCGTCCTTCCGATGCTCTTCCTGAAGGTCGATGCAAAGCAAGGCCGAGGCGGAGGCGGGGATCGTGACGGGCTTTCTCATCCACGCATCCGCTCATAATTCGCGTCGAACAGCGGCGTCGGCTGCATCCGTGCCTTGTGCCGCTTGCCGAGGAGTTCGATCTCGAAGCCGTCTGCCTCGTCGGCGATTTCCTTGGGCACATAGCCCATCGCGACGGACGCTTTTGAATGGTGCGCATAGCCGCCGGAGGTGACCCAGCCGCGCACCTCGCCGCCGAACCAGATCGCCTCGTCGCCGATCACGTCGGCGTCGGCCGCATCCATGACGAAAGTGCGCAGCCGAAGCTTGCCGCCCTGCCTGCGCTCTTCCAGCGCCGCCTTCTTGCCGATAAAATCCGCTTCCTTGCCGTAGGCCACGAAACGATCGAGCCCGGCTTCGAGCGGACCGTAGATCGGCCGGTACTCACGCGCCCAGGAGGCGTAGTTCTTTTCAATGCGTAGAGCATTGAGCGCTCTGCCTCCGAACAGGCCGAGGCCAAATTCCTTGCCGGCTGCAACCAGCGCGTTGAATACCGAGCGCTGATATTCCGGCTCGATCCACAGTTCATAACCGAGATCGCCGGTATAGGAGACGCGGCCCACCAGCGCAGGCACCATGCCGATATGCATGCGGCGAATGGCCATGAAGGGAAAGGCGGCGCTGGAGACATCCGCGCCGGTGATTTTTTCCAGAAGCTTGCGCGCATTCGGCCCGGCGATGGCGAGGCCCGTCAGTCCGGCACCACGCGCGCGGACCCGCACCGATCCGTCCGCGGGCAGATGCTGTTCGAACCAGCGCATGTGGAATTCCTCGGCCACGCCGGAACCCAGGATCATCCACTTGTCGTTGCCGAGATTGGCCACCGTGAAATCGCCGATCAGCCTGCCGTCGTCCTTGAGCATCGGCGCGAGCGCCATGCGCCCTTCCCTGGGCAGTTTGCAGGCGAGCAGCCGGTCGAGGAAAGCCTGCGCCCCCTCACCATCCACCTCGTATTTGGCAAAGGAGGTCGTTTCGGAGAGCCCGACCCGCTCGCGCACCGTCCTCACCTCAGCCGCCACATGCTCGAAATCGGTCGAACGGCGCCAGGAGAATTCGTCCTTCACCCCATCGGGCGCGTACCAAAGGGGGATTTCAAGCCCGAACGCCGTGCCCCATTGCGCGCCACGCGCGGAAAGCAGATCGTAGACCGGTGAGGTCTTCAGCGGCCGCCCGGCCGGCAGTTCCTCGTTGGGGAAACGGATGGAAAAGCGGCGCGAATAATTCTCGCGCACCTTGGCATTGGTATAGGCCATCGAGGCCCAATCCCCGTAGCGCGCGACATCCATCGCCCAGATATCGAAGCCCGGATCGCCCTCGATCATCCAGTTCGACAGCGCAAGCCCAACCCCGCCGCCCTGCGAAAAGCCGGCCATCACGCCGCAGGCGCACCAGAAACCTTTCAGGCCCCGCACCGGCCCGACCAGCGGGTTGCCGTCCGGCGCGAAGGTGAACGGGCCGTTGATGATCTGCTTTATGCCGGTCCTCTGGAAGGCCGGGAAATGCCGGAAGCCGACTTCCAGCGACGGCGCGATGCGGTCGATATCCGGCTCCAGCAGCTCATGGCCGAAATCCCACGGCGTCGTCTTTTCCGACCAGGGCTTGCAGGCCTTTTCGTAGGTGCCCATCAGCATGCCGCCGCGCTCCTGGCGGAGATAAAGCTCGCCATCGAAATCGACCGCATGGATGATCTCGCTGCCTGCCTTGGCGTTCCAGTCCGCGACTTCCGGCATGTCCTCGGTGATGAGATACATGTGCTCCATGGCGAGCACCGGCAGTTCCAGCCCGACCATGCGGCCGACCTCGCGCGCCCACAGACCGCCGGCGTTGACGACATGTTCGGCGACGATCTCGCCCTTGTCGGTGATGACGCGCCAATGCCCGTCCTCGCGCTGTACGAGGTCCTCCACTCTGGTGTGGCGATAGATTTCCGCACCGAGCTTCCGCGCGGCCTTGGCATAGGCATGGGTCACGCCGGAGGGGTCGAGATGGCCGTCCTCGGAGTTTCGCACGGCGCCGACGAACTGCTTGGGATCGATAAGCGGCATCAGTTCGGCCGCTTCCAGCGCAGAAATCTCCTCCAGGTCAAGACCGAGATAGCGCCCCTTGGCGACGACGCCTCGCAGCCAGTCCATGCGCGCTTCGGTGGCGGCAAGCAGCACGCCGCCGGTGACGTGGACGCCGGTCGCCTGGCCCGAAAGCTCCTCGATCTCCTTATAGAGCCCGATCGTGTATTTCTGCAGCTTCGCGACGTTGGGATCGCCGTTGATGGTATGCATGCCGCCCGCCGCATGCCAGGTGGAGCCGGAAGTCAGTTCGCTGCGCTCGATCAAAACCACATCCGTCCAGCCATGGCGGGCGAGATGGAACAGCACCGAGCAGCCGACGACACCGCCCCCGATGACAGCAACACGCGTATGGGATTTCATGTCTTTTCTCTGATTTCAGGATGTTGGACGGGTTGTGGAATCGGGATGGGAGAGTGGCGGGCACCCGATGGCGCCGCAGAAACCATCACGGCTCCCCTCCGCCGATCGCTTCCTTGCGCTTGGCGACATAGGCTTCCAGTTCCTCGCGGCGCGCGGGGTCCATCACAGGCTCCTGATATTCCTCAAGCGCCTTCTTCCAAACCTTCGTCGCGCGCGCGGTGGCGTCGAGCCCGCCCGCTTCCTGCCACGCCTCGTAATTCTGCCAGTTCGACAGGATCGGCTGGTAGAAGGCCGTCTG
>JAKDNM010000111.1 GCA_030456445.1 Hyphomicrobiales bacterium | reverse complement strand
TCGGCCACGGGCAGGGCGAGATGTATCTCGGCTCCGACGCCATCGCGCTGGCGCCGTTCACCAACTCGATCACCTATCTGGAGGACGGCGACTGGGCGATCGTGCGCCGCAACAAGGTGCAGATCTTCGATATCGACGGCAATCCGGTGAAGCGGCAGCGCCAGCAGTCGGTCGGCACGTCCTATCTGGTCGACAAGGGCAACCACCGGCATTTCATGGAGAAGGAAATCCATGAACAGCCAGAGGTGATCTCGCACACGCTGGCGCATTATCTCGACTTCACCAGCGGCAGGACGCGCGAGATGGACCTGCCGTTCGATTTCGCGAAACTCGACCGGCTGGCGGTCTCGGCTTGCGGCACGGCCTATCTGGCGGGGCTGATCGGCAAATACTGGTTCGAGCGCTACGCGCGGCTGCCGGTCGACATCGATATCGCGTCGGAATTCCGCTACCGCGAGATGCCGCTGGCGAAGAAGAGCGCCGCGCTTTTCGTGTCGCAGTCGGGCGAGACGGCGGATACGCTTGCCTCGCTGCGCTATTGCCGCAGCGAAGGCGTTCCGATCGGCGCCATCGTCAACGTGCGCGAATCCACCATTGCGCGCGAATCCGACGTCACGCTGCCGACGCTCGCCGGTCCCGAGATCGGCGTCGCCTCGACCAAGGCCTTCACCTGCCAGCTATCGGTACTGGCTTCGCTGGCCGTTCGCGCCGCCGCCGAGCGCGGCACGATCGACGACGAGGAGGAGAAGCGGCTGGTGCGCCAGCTTTCCGAGGCGCCGCGCTTCGCCAGCCAGGTGCTCAAGCTCGAGGGGCAGATCGAAAAGGTGGCGCGCGAACTCGCCAAGGTGAACCACGTCCTCTATCTCGGCCGCGACACCAGCTATCCGCTGGCCATGGAAGGCGCGCTGAAGCTCAAGGAAATCTCCTATATCCACGCCGAGGGCTATGCGGCGGGCGAACTGAAGCATGGGCCGATCGCGCTGATCGACGAGAACATGCCGGTCATCGTTATCGCCCCGCATGACCGTATCTTCGAAAAGACCGTCTCCAACATGCAGGAGGTCGCCGCGCGCGGCGGCCGGATCATCCTGATCACCGACGAGACGGGTGCGAGACGCGCCGGCATAGAGACCCTCGAGACGATCGTCCTGCCCGATGTGCCGGAATTCATCGCACCGATCGTCTACGCGCTGCCCATTCAACTGCTTGCCTACTACACGGCGGTGCAGATGGGCACGGATGTCGACCAGCCGCGCAATCTGGCGAAATCCGTGACGGTGGAATAAGGGATTCCGAATCCAGATAGTGGGGGTTTCCGAGCTTCCGAAATCCGGCTCGAATTGAGCGGTCGCCGCCTTTAGGCTCCGGATAGTGCGGTGATGGCCGCTTCGCGCTATCTTTCGCCCATGAACGAATCAAAACGCATGATCCTCGGCGCGGCGGGCCTTGGCCTGACGCCGGACGAAATCGCCTTCTACCGCGGCGAACGGCCATGGGGTTTCATCCTTTTTGCGCGCAATGTGGGGGAGGCTGCGCAGTTGCGCGACCTGACCGCCGCCATGCGCGATTGCGTCGGCCGGCCGGATGCGCCGGTCTTCATCGACCAGGAGGGCGGGCGCGTGCAAAGGCTCAGGCCGCCGCTCGCGCCCAACTATCCGCCGGCTGCAGCACTTGGCGAACTTTATCGGCGTAATCACGACGGGGGGCTGCGCGCGGCATGGCTGATGTCGCGGCTCCACGCTTTCGATCTGACGCGTTGCGGGATTGATACGGATTGTTTGCCGGTGCTCGACGTGCCCGTCGAGGGCGCGCATGACGTGATCGGCCAGCGCGCTTATGGGCGTGACCCCGAGACGGTGGCGGCGCTCGGGCGGGCTGCCGCCGAGGGGCTTTTCGCCGGTGGCGTGCTGCCGGTGATGAAGCACATTCCTGGTCATGGCCGCGCCGGGGCGGATACGCATTTCGAGCTTCCGACGGTAAAAGCATCGCTGGACGAACTGCGCGAACACGATTTCGCCCCCTTCCGTGCGCTGCGCGACCTGCCGATGGCGATGACCGCGCATGTCGTCTATTCGGCGATCGACCCCACCAATCCGGCGACGCATTCAGCGAAGATCATCGACGGGATCATTCGCGGCGAGATCGGCTTCGACGGTCTTTTGATGAGCGACGACGTTTCCATGAAGGCGCTTTCTGGGGATTTCGCTTCCAAAACGGCCGCGATCCTTGCCGCCCGATGCGATCTGGTCCTTCACTGCAACGGAGTTATGGAGGAAATGCGCGCGGTGGCGGGCGCTTCCGGTCCGCTTTCCGGCAAGCCGCTGGAGCGGGCCGAAAGGGCGCTGGCGGCGCGCCGGAAACCCGATGTGACGGCGGAAGCGGCGGCACGCGCGGAATTCGCGGGCTATTTCGAGGCGGCGGCATAGGAAACGGAAACGAGTGCCGGACAAGGACGAAACACCTTTCGAGCGCCTGTGGGCGGACAACGACACGGAGCGGGCTCTGTCCGAGCCGGCGCTCGTGGTCGATGTCGACGGCTTCGAGGGGCCGCTCGACCTGCTCTTGCATCTGGCCCGCAACCAGAAGGTCGATCTCGCCCGCATTTCGGTGCTGGCGCTGGCCGAGCAATATCTCGTCTTCGTAGAGCGGGCGCGGCACTTCCGGCTGGAGCTTGCCGCCGACTATCTCGTCATGGCGGCATGGCTCGCCTACCTGAAATCGAAGCTTCTCATCCCCAGGCAGCCGGGTGACGAGGAAGCGACCGGCGAGGAACTGGCCGCTGTGCTGCAGTTCAGGCTGCAACGGCTGGAGGCCATGCGCGACGCGGCCGCGAGACTGGTCAACCGCAACCGGCTCGGGCGCGACGTCTTCGCGCGCGGCATGCCCGAGGCGGTGATCGTGGAGAAGCGCAACGAATATTCCGCCTCGCTCTACGATCTGCTCACCGCCTATGCCTCGCAACGCCAGCGCCAGGCGATCACCAATGTGACGATCGCCAAGCGCGGCGTGTGGTCGCTCAAGGAGGCGCGGGCGATCCTGATGCGGCTGGTCGGCCAGATGCGCGACTGGACCGCGCTCGACAGCTTCCTTCTCGACTATCTCGCGACGCCTGAGGAGAGGGTGACCGCGATCGCCAGTTCCTTCGCCGCCAGCCTCGAACTGGTGCGCGAGGGGCATCTGGAAATGCGGCAGGAACAGGCCTTCGCGTCGCTCTATATGCGTTCGAAGCCTAAACCGTCCGGCATCAAGCTGATGGAGGCCACCGGTGATTGAAGGCGGACCAGCGGCGGTCGTTCCATTCATGAAGGAAGACGACGAATCCACGGAAAACGACGGCAATCCGGCCGAACGCCTGCACCTTTCCGAGGCGATGCGCATGGCCGAAGCCCTTGTCTTCGCCTCCGCCGAGCCGGTGACGGAAAAGGCGCTTGCCGCGCGCCTGCCCGATGGCATCGACGTGCCGCGGGCGATGGCCGAATTGCAGCGCTTCTATGAAAAGCGCGGCGTCAATCTCGTGCGCGTTGCCGACGCCTGGGCCTTCCGCACGGCCGGTGACCTCGCCTTCCTCATGAGCCGCGACGCCGTGCAGCAGAAGAAGTTGTCGCGCGCGGCGCTCGAGGTGCTCGCCATCATTGCCTATCACCAGCCGGTTACCCGCGCCGAGATGGAGGACATTCGCGGCGTCGAGACGTCCAAGGGCACGCTCGACCTGCTTATGGAGACGGGCTGGGTGAGGATGCGCGGCCGACGCCGTGTGCCGGGCCGGCCGGTGACCTACGGCACGACGGAAAGTTTTCTCGATCATTTCGGGCTGGCGGAAGTTCGTGATTTGCCGGGGATGGAGGAACTGAAGGGGGCCGGCCTGCTTTCGACGCGCATGCCGTCGAACTTCTCCATGCCGCAGCCGCCGGCCGATCCCGACGAGTTGACCGAGGACGAGGACCCGCTGAGCGATATCGATCTGGAAGAGCTCGGCCTGCTTACGCCTCGCGTAGAGGAATAGCCGCGGGTGCGGCGCATTGTCCGCATCGTGTAACCATGCTGGTTCAAAAGCGAAAACTCTGCACTCTCCGTTTGAAAGATCGGGTGAAAGCGCTTAGATCAAATCGAGGGAAACGTTCGAAAGAGAATAAGACATGGGTTCTTTCTCAATCTGGCACTGGATGATCGTGCTCGTCATCCTGCTGCTGTTGTTCGGCCGCGGCAAGATCCCCGACCTGATGGGTGACGTTGCCAAGGGCATCAAGAGCTTCAAGAAGGGCATGAGCGAAGACGAAGCGGACGATGCCGAAGACGGCAAGACCGTGGAGCATCGCGCCGACGAGTCGGTAAATACCGCACCTAGGCAGAAAGCCACGAAGTCCTGAGGCTTGGGCGAGGGCGGCCGGGCCGCCCTCGCCGGGGAACGGTATAGATGTTCGACGTCGGCTGGAGCGAAATGCTGGTGATCGCGGTCGTATTGATCGTGGTCGTTGGACCGAAGGATTTGCCGCGCATGCTGCGCCAGTTCGGACGCTCGACGTCCAAGCTGCGCACCATGGCGGGGGATTTCCGTCGCCAGTTCGACGAGGCGCTCAAGGAAGCTGAACTCGACGACGTCACCGAAACGTTGAGTTCGGTACGCAAGCTCAATCCCATGAACGAGATCCGCAAGCATCTCGCCCCGATCGAGGAGGTCGGGCAGCAGGTGCGCGCGGGCCTTGACGAAGCGATGAAGCCGCAGTCGAAGCCGACTCCGGCAGAGGCGGAGGCCGAACTGGCGGCTGCGGAGCCGTTGAAGAACGGCGCGGCCGAATTACCGGGTGAGACGGCAGCGCCTGTCGCCAAAACAATCAGGCCAAAGCGGACGCCTGGGCGGACGAAGACCTCCGCGACCAAGACCGCGGCTACGAAGGCTTCGGTTGCGAAGACCGCGGCTACGAAGACCGCGGCTACGAAGGCTGCGGTTACGAAGACCGCCGCCACGAGAAAGACGGCCCCCGCCAAGTCACCGGCTTCGACCGTCACCAAGGTTTCTGCGCCCACAGCGGCCAACGTGAAAGCCGCGCCCGGCAAGGCGTCGCCGAAGGCTGCCGCCTTCAGGGCACCGGCCTCGAAAATGGCGGCGGCCAAGGCTTCCAAAGCGGCGCCGGCTTCGGTTAAAAAGGCTCTGGCCAAAACTGGCCCGGCCGGAAGGAAAAAGACGGGAAGCACCCGTTGAGCCATTCAGACAACGAGATCGAGAAATCTTCCGCACCGTTGATCGAGCACCTGGTTGAACTCAGGCGCCGGCTGATCTGGTGCATCGGCGGCTTTTTCGTCGCCTTCCTCGGCTGCTTCTTCTTCGCCAAGTCGCTGTTCAACCTCCTCGTCGTCCCGTTCAAATGGGCGGTCGGCTGGGCGCATCTCGATGCGTCCAAGGTAGAACTCATCTATACGGCGCCGCAGGAGTTCTTCTTCACGCAGGTCAAGATCGCCATGTTCGGCGGCGCGGTGATCGCTTTTCCGCTGATTGCGGCGCAGATCTACAAATTCGTCGCGCCCGGCCTCTACAAGAACGAGCGCCACGCCTTCCTGCCGTTCCTGATCGCCTCGCCCATCCTGTTCCTGCTGGGGGCCTGCCTCGTCTACTTTTTCTTCACCCCGATGGTGATGTGGTTCTTCCTGTCGATGCAGCAGGTCGGCAACGATCAGGAAGTGCAGATTTCGCTGTTGCCGAGGGTGTCGGAATATCTCAGCCTCATCATGACGCTGATCTTCTCTTTCGGTCTCGTTTTCCAGCTTCCGGTGGTGACGACGCTCCTGACGCGTGTCGGGATCCTCACATCCGAAGGACTGAGAAGTAAGCGCAAATATGCGATCGTCATCGCCTTTATCGTCGCCGCCGTTCTCACGCCGCCGGACCCGATGAGCCAGATCGGCCTCGCCCTGCCGACGATCCTGCTCTACGAGATCGCCATCATCGCCTCCCGCTGGGTGGAGAAAAGGCGAGCGCAAGAGCGCAAGGCGAACGAAGAAGCCGGCTCCTCCGAATCCACCGTGTCGTCCGAGACCGAAGACAAGGCTGAGGCGAAGGCGGGCGAGTAGGCTCCTGCCCGACCGGGCGTTACGCCCGATCACGCGCTCCTCGATGGGTCACCCGCGAAAGCGTCGCACGGGCGCGTGAGCGGAATGAGGAGCGCATGTCCTCAGGACCGCTTTTTGGGCGCGCCGTACATCCATTTCACGATGAGCATCGCCGGCAGCACCCACAGAAGGCCCGACAGCAGGAAATAGGCGAAATGAACGAAGCCGTTCGATTGGGCGAGCTTCGCTTCCGCCACCACCATCGCCGCCACCGCGTAGACGATGACGAGCAGCACGATCAGGAACGAGCCGATAAGGCGCTTGATGCGGGGATGCATGAATTCTCCTTCGGCGCCCTCATAAGCGCTGGAATGCGTCCGTGCAACGCGGCGGCGGCATTTGCGCGACGGCATGTCGCGTTGCCGGCGCTCCGCTTTGCCGGCGCGCGGTGCTATGCCACCGGCAATCGCGGCTCCAGAGGCAGACGATGACAGCAGCAACCGCCCTTGACGCCATAAGCCCCTCCGCGCAGGTGCACGGCCGGATCGCGCGCAACCGCGCGCTGGTGCGCTGGTGGCTCTATGTCGTCGCTGTGGTGCTGTTCGGCCTCTTCCTCGTCGGCGGCGCGACACGGCTTACCAATTCCGGCCTCTCCATCACCGAATGGAACCCGATCCACGGCGTCATTCCGCCGCTTAACGACGCGGAATGGCAGGAGGAATTCGCCAGATACAAGCAGATCCCCGAATACAAGGTGCTGAACCGCGACATGGATCTCGCCGGTTTCAAGCACATCTTCTGGTGGGAGTGGACGCACAGGCTGATCGCGCGCAGCGTCGGTTTCATTTTCGCCGTTCCGCTGATCGTTTTGTGGGCGGCCGGGTGCATCGAGCGCAAGCTGAAGCCCAGGCTGGTCGGCATATTGGCGCTCGGCGGCCTGCAAGGCGCGATCGGCTGGTGGATGGTGATGTCCGGGCTTGCCGTCCGCACCGATGTCAGCCAGTACCGGCTGGCGATCCATCTGACGACGGCCTGCCTCATCTTCATCGCCACGCTGGCCGTTGCGCGCGGTCTTGCGCCGCACAGCGGGAAGCCGGCCGCACGGCCGCTCCAGATATTCGCGGGCGTGTTGGTCGCGCTGGTGCTTTTCCAGATCTATCTCGGCGCGCTGGTGGCGGGCACGAACGCCGGGTTCTCCTACAACACCTGGCCGCTGATGGACGGAAGGGTCGTGCCGGACGGGCTGTTCGTGCTGGAACCGGCATGGCGCAATTTCTTCGAGAATCCGAAGACGGTGCAGTTCATCCACCGTTGCGGCGCTTATCTGGTCTGGATCGTGGCGCTGGCGCACATGATCCTCGCCCTCAGCCATGCCCAGAAAACGACGCATGCAAGGCGCGCCTCTCTGCTCTTCCTGCTGGTGACGTTGCAGGCGGCGCTTGGCATCACGACGCTTGTGATGCAGGTGCCGGTCGATCTCGGACTGGCGCATCAGGCGATGGCGTTGATTGTTCTCGGCTTCGCCACCGCGCATTGGCGCGGCACGAAGGGCGCCTATCCCGTGGAAGAAGCGCCCATGCGGGCTTGAGAGCAGGCCGCCGCTTCAGTGCCGGGTGTTGCCGAGCATCAGATCCATGTTCTGCACCGCCGCGCCCGAGGCGCCCTTGCCGAGATTGTCGAGCAGCGCGACAAGGTTGACCTGACCCTGATCGGGCGTGCCGAACACATAAAGGCGCATTCGGTCCGTGCCGTTCAGTTCGGTCGGATCGAGGCGGGGCAGCTTCGCGCTCGCGTCGAGCGGGATGATTTCGACGATATCCTGTCCGGCGTAGTGCGCGGCAAGCGCCCCGTGCAAATCGTCCATCAATGGTGCGCCATCGAGATCGCCCAGATAGAGCGGCACCTGCACGATCATGCCCTGTGCGAAGCGGCCGACGCTCGGCGCGAAGATCGGCTTGCGGTCGAGAAGGCCATGCACCTGCATCTCCGGCACGTGCTTGTGTTGCAAGGTCAACCCGTAGAGGAAATGCGGCGCGGCGATATGGTCCGGATTGGCCGCGTCCTCCATCTGCGCGATCAATTGCTTGCCGCCGCCCGTGTAGCCGGAAACGGCGTTGACCGTGACCGGATAGTCGGAGGGCAGCATGCCGGCCGCGACCAGCGGGCGCACGAGCGACACGGCGCCGGTCGGATAGCAGCCGGGATTGGCGACCAGCCGCGCTTCGGCGATGCGCTCGGCCTGGCCTTCCGTCATTTCGGCAAAGCCGTAGGCCCAGTCGGGATTGACGCGATGCGCGGTCGAGGTGTCGATGACGCGCGTGGAATTGTTGCCGTCGAGCAGCGCGACGGCCTCGCGCGCAGCGGCGTCCGGCAGGCAGAGGATGGCGATATCGGCCTGACGCAGGAAATCGGCACGGGCGGCGGCGTCCTTGCGGTGCGCTTCGGGGATCGAAAGGATGTCGAGGTCGCCGCGCTCCGCCAACCGCGCCCGGATCTGCAATCCGGTGGTGCCGTGTTCGCCGTCGATGAAGATTTTCGCTGTCATTTCCGTCACTCGCTCGAATGAGGACGGAGATAGGGCAGAAGCGGGAGCGATGCAATCGGCTCGTGCGGCCGGCTTAGCCCTGTTCCATCGCCTTCTTTGCCTTCCGCTCCGCCAGCAGGCCGAGATAGTGCATCGCAACGCTGGCGCCGGCGATGGCCGTGATGTCGGCGTGGTCGTAGGCCGGCGCGACCTCCACGATGTCCGCTCCGACGATGTCGAGGTCGCCGAGCGCGCGCAGCACCGAAAGCATCTTGGCGGAGGAGGGGCCGCCGGCCACCGGCGTGCCGGTGCCGGGCGCAAAGGCCGGGTCGAGGCAATCTATATCGAAGGTGATGTAGACCTTGCGGCCTGCCGTGCGCTCGCGGATCGCATAGACGATGTCGGGGACGCGCATCTCCTCCACGTCGTGGCCGTAGAGGATGCGGATGCCGAAATCGTCCGGCGCATGCGTGCGGATGCCGATCTGGATCGACCATTCAGGCTCGATCATGCCGTCGCGCACCGCCCGCGCCACGAAGGAGCCGTGGTCGATGCGCTTGCCGTCGTCGAACCAGGTGTCCTGATGCGCGTCGAAATGGACCAGCGAGAGCGGGCCGTGAATGGCCGCATGAGCTTTCAACAGCGGCCATGTGACGAAATGATCGCCGCCGAGCGTGACCAATGTGGCGCCGGAATGCAGGATCTTCGCGGCCTCGCGCTCTATGGTCCCCGGTGTCTTCTGATGGTTGCCGTAGTCGAGCAGGCAATCGCCATAGTCGACCACCGCGAGTTCATCGAACAGGTCGCGGTGGAACGGATATTGCTGGTCGTTGTCGAAGATCGCCGAGGCGCGGCGGATGGCCTGTGGGCCGAAGCGGGCACCGGGCCGGTTCGACACCGCCGCATCGAACGGGATGCCCCAGATGACGGCATCGGCGCCTGCCGGATTCTTCGAATATTTCCGCCGCATGAAGGAGAGCGCCCCGGCATAGGTCGGGTCTTCGGCGTTGCCGGTGAGACTGCCTGCGGTGAAGGCATGGTCGATCGACTTGGAAGGCATGGGGATCCTTTTCGACCGTGGCGGTTCGCATGCCTAGCCGCATGGCACGGAAATTGCCACTGCAAAAGGGAGAAGCCATATGACCGGCCCGACCTGTACCGAACCGGCACGAAGGTGCTTCGGAACGGCACGAACGATGGGTCGGTCGACAATCCTGTCCGGTTGGGGCATGCCGCGATCCGTTTTTGCGCACGCGGCTGGGCGCTGGATAGGAAGAAGCCCGCGAAGAGCGATCTTCGCGGGCTTCACCGTCAATGCAGTAGATGGAATGCCTAGCGCTTGGAGAACTGGAAGCTGCGGCGGGCCTTGGCCTTGCCGTACTTCTTACGCTCGACCACGCGGCTGTCGCGGGTGAGGAAGCCGCCCTTCTTGAGCACCGCGCGCAGGCTCGGCTCGTAATAGGTCAGCGCCTTGGAGATGCCGTGACGAACGGCACCGGCCTGGCCGGAAAGACCGCCGCCGGCAACCGTCGCGACGATGTCGTACTGCCCGTCGCGGTTGACCGCCACGATCGGCTGGCGCAGCACCATCTGCAGCACCGGCCGCGCGAAATAGGCGGCGAATTCCTTGTCGTTGACGATGATCTTGCCGCTGCCCGGCTTCAGCCAGACGCGGGCAATGGCGTCCTTGCGCTTGCCGGTGGCGTAGGCGCGGCCCGACTTGTCGAGTTTCTGGACATGGACGGGAGCGGCCTGTTCGGTCTGGCCGGTCGCCGCACCCAGTTCTTGCAGGGAGGAAAGTTCGGCCATTACTGGACCCTCTTGTTCTTGCTGTTCAGGCCCGCAACGTCGAGCTTCTCGGGCTGCTGCGCCTCGTGCGGATGCTCCGCGCCGGCATAGACGCGCAAATTCTTCATCTGGCGGCGGCCAAGCGGTCCGCGCGGGATCATGCGCTCAACCGCCTTCTCAACGACGCGCTCGGGAAAACGGCCCTCGAGGATATCGCGCGCCGTGCGCTCCTTGATGCCGCCCGGATGGCCGGTATGCCAGTAGTATACCTTGTCGGTGTATTTCTTGCCGGTAAAGGCGACCTTGTCGGCATTGATGATGACGACGTTGTCGCCGTCATCGACATGCGGGGTAAAGGTCGGCTTGTGCTTGCCGCGGAGGATGTTGGCGACGATGGAGGCGAGGCGACCGACGACGAGACCTTCCGCGTCGATCAGCACCCATTTCTTCGTCACCTCCGCAGGCTTCTGCGAAAAGGTTTTCATCGGTTTTCTCTCACTTGGACCCTCCCCCGAAAGGATCGGACAGGAAGGCGTTTCTTGTTGCTTCGATTGCCGCGTGGGCGGCAAAATCAAACAGCGGCCCCGAAGGACCGCAGCTCGGAGTGGCTTATAAGAGAAGGTGCGAATGCCGTCAAGGACGTATTTTACATTCAGGGAAGAATTTGTCCATGAATATCAATACCTTGGAGTTAAGGTATAATGATACCACATCGGGATGATTGCCGAAACCTGCCTGACCTAATGCCTGGCTTCTATTTCCCTTCGCGCCGCGCTGGCGAGAAAGGCCGACCGCGTGATGCCGCGCGCCTGTGCGGCGGCGTCGATGGCGCGCAATATGCCGCGTTCGAAGGTGACATTGGCTCGAACGACGGCCGTGTCGTTGTCGATGACCGGTACTGAAATCAGATATCCGCCGGAGGCCAACGCATCGCGAACATCGTCGCGCGCGATGATATCCTCATGCAGGGAAGGCGCCGGGAGGGACATGTCCTCAGCCCACAATTGCAGCGCCTCGACAGCATTGGCGACAATTTCATCCTGATTGTCGGCTGCGGAAAAGGCCCCTGGAATATCGGGGAAGCGCACGCCGAATGCGCTATCCTTATCTTTTTCGACGAGAGCGAGATAGGTTTTCACTTTATCCATCCTGCCTGCTTGGCAATTTCGCGAGCCGTGCCGATCGGCAAGTCCTTCTTGGGATGTGGAACGATCAGCACGGTTTGGCCCTTGCGGAATTTATGATGTGAACCACGAGCCGAAACCTCTTCGAAGCCGTCCTCCCTCAGTCGCTTGATGATCTTGCGGCTATCCCGCTCCATTCTCCGCACCGTATGCGCATTTATATACGCACTTCTCCTCGATTTCCAGCGAGAATCAGTTCCTTTTCGGCGGGATGGAATAGGTTCCGGTCGCATGCGCGACGATTTCACCGTCCGGCCCCGCCGTCATCTCTATGTCGTAGACCATCAGGCTGCGGCCGAGCTTGAGAATACGGCAGTGGCCGTCGACCGGACCGGGGCCGGCCTTGCGCATGAAGTTGATCGAGATGTTGGTGGTCACCGACAAGGCGTCCGGCCCGGCGTGGGAAAGCACGCAGGCATAGCCGCCCAGATCGGCCAGCGCGAAAAGCGCGACGCCGGAAACCGTATCGCCGGGGCGCAGATGTTCGTAAGCCGCGTTCAGGCGGATCGTGCAGCCTCCGGGGAAGACTTCCGTCACCAGATAATCCGCCCGATCCCTGTTGAGTTGCGGAAAAACCCTGCCAATGAGAGCATTCACTTCGTCCGCCGTCATCACCGGCGTGGGTTTCTTCGTCATGCGATCCTCTTTGGCGGCTGGTCGTGTCGTTTACGCCTTTCCTTCGCAGGAGGGCGGCATTAGCTATGCAATCGGTATGTAGATGCGCGGAGAAAGACAATGGCCGAGGTACTGAAGCTCAGACCGGAAGCGCCTGAAGGCCCTGTGCTTTCGGAACTCCGCAACGGGATTCTCGTCATTACGCTCTCCAACCCGCCGGCCAACGCGCTTTCGATGGAGGCGATGGGGATTTTGCAGGCCGAGCTCGACCACGCCCGCGACGATCGCTCGGTGCGCGTGGTGGTGGTCGCGGCCGCCGGCAAGCTCTTTTGCGCCGGCCACGATTTGAAACAGATGACGGCTCACCGCGCCGATTCCGACAAGGGCAGGGCCTATTTCGAGGAAACCTTCGCCACCTGCTCGCGGCTGATGCAGTCGATCGTCAACCTCCCCAAGCCGGTGATCGCGGCGGTCGACGGCATTGCCACCGCCGCCGGCTGCCAGCTGGTCGCCTGCTGCGACCTGGCGATCACGACCGACCGCGCGACGTTCGGCGTCAACGGCATCGATGTCGGGCTTTTCTGCACGACGCCGTCGGTGGCGCTGTCGCGCAACATCTCGCGCAAGCAGGCGATGGAAATGCTTTTGACCGGCGAGATGATCGACGCGAAGACGGCCCGCGACTACGGACTGGTGAACCGCGTCGTGCCGCCGGAATATCTGAACCAGATCGTGAACAAATACGCCGAAACCATTGCGACCAAATCGCCGACGGCGGTGCGCATGGGCAAGAAGGGCTTTTACGAGCAGGCCGGCCTTGGCCTTGCCAAAGCCTATGACGCAGCCTCTCGTGTCATGATCGACAACATGCTGGCGCACGACGCCGAGGAGGGCATCGCCGCCTTCATCGGCAAGCGCAAGCCGCAATGGACGGGCGAGTGACGTGACTGCCGGTACGGTGCTCTGATGGAACCGCGCGTCTCCATCGTCACCATCGCGGTCGATGACCTCGACCGCATGGCCGCGTTCTATCAGGCGATGGGCCTGAAACGTCATCGCATCGATGAAGGCGTGGCGTTCTTTCAGATGGGCGGTGCGATCCTGGCGCTTTTTCCGCGAAAGGATGCCGAGCCGGATGCCGGAATTGCCTTCGGTACCGGACCTTCGCGTGTCTATCTGGCCTACAATACGCGCTCCGACGCCGAAGTGGGCCAGGTGCTGGCCGAGGCGGAGCACGCCGGCGGCCGCATCGTCAAGCCGGCCGGCCGGGCCTTCTGGGGCGGCTGGTACGGTTATTTCGCCGATCCCGAGGGCAATCTCTGGGAAGTCGCCCACAACCCGCAATTCCCGATCGACGAAGCGGGCAACATAAAGCTTCCGGCATGAACCACGACAGCTATTCCAACGACACCATCTCCGGCATCCTGAACAGCGTCAAAACCATTGCCATGGTCGGCGCTTCAGCCAACGACGTGCGGCCGAGTTTCTTCGTGCTTAAATATCTGATCGCCAAGGGATTTACCGTCTATCCGGTCAATCCCGGCCAGGCGGGAAAGGAGATCCTCGGTCAGCGCGTCTATGCGCGCCTTTCCGACATTCTCCACCCGATCGACATGATCGATATCTTCCGCGCGCCGGACGCCGTGCCGGCAATCGTGGACGAGGCGCTGGCGCTCGATCCTCTGCCGAAAGTGATCTGGATGCAGCTTGGCGTGCGCAACGACGAGGCGGCGGCGAAAGCGGAAGCGGCGGGGCTCCAGGTGGTGATGAACCGCTGCCCAAAGATCGAATACGGCAAGCTTTCCGGCGAGATCGGCTGGAACGGCGTCAATTCCGGCATTCTGTCGTCGAAGAAGCCGGTGATGCGCGGCGGCTTCCAGAGTTTCGGGATCCGCTCGAAATAGCATGGATGTTCATCTGGCCGGCTGGAAACATGCCGCCCGCATCGTCTTCGCGCCGCTTCGGGGAATAATCTTCTTTGCTTTTGCTGCCGCGCTTTGCGAAGAATGCCGCCGACCAATTTGTTCCAATCCGCTTTTCCAGGAGGAGTTTCCATGAGCCAGCGTACGCCGGGCTTCAACA
>JAKDNM010000218.1 GCA_030456445.1 Hyphomicrobiales bacterium | reverse complement strand
TGCGTCGTCATCCAGGGCGGCGACGAGCGCGCGAAAGGCGAAGTGCAGATCAAGGACCTCGTCGAAGGCGCGCGCCTTGCCGAAAAAATCACCGACAACACCGAATGGCGCGAAGGCCGCCCGGCGCAGGTTTCGGTGCCCGAAGCCGACCTAGTCGCCACCGTGCAGGGCATCATCGCCGCGCAGAAGGCGGAGCGGAATAGATAGCCGCATGACGCTGCGCCCCCCCGCCATCGCCGCCGATATAATCGCGCTCTTCGCCGAGCGCGGGGCGGAGCCTGTCGATGTCGCCATCCTGCAGCCGGCCGATCCGTTCCTCGACATGGCGGGCGAGGATTTGCGGCGACGCATCTTCCTGACCGAAAGCGAGACGGGCAAAAGCCTCTGTCTGCGGCCCGAATTCACCATTCCGGTCTGCCTCGACCACATCGCCTCGCATGCCGGCACGCCGCGCCGCTATGCCTATCTGGGCGAGGTCTTCCGCCAGCGCCGCGACGGCCCGTCCGAATTCTTCCAGACCGGCGTCGAGGACCTCGGCGAGCGCGACGTAGCCGTCGCCGACGCGCGTTCCGTCGCCGATGCGCATGCGCTTCTGGAAAGGCTGCTGCCGGGCCAAAAACTGGCCGTCACCCTTGGCGACCAGAGCGTTTTCGAGGCGGTGCTGGCGGCGCTCGGCCTGCCGCGCGGCTGGCGTATGCGGCTTGCCCGCGCCTTCGGCGTGCCCGATATCTTGGCTTCCGCGCTGGAACAGCTTGCCGCGCCGGCCGGCAACAACATGCTGGAGGAGCCGGCCGCCTCGCTGGTCGCCGCCGCCGATCTGCCGGGGCTTTCGCTCTTTATAGAAGACGAGATGCGCGAGGCCGGCCTGTCGCCCTCGGCCGGCCGCAAGCCGGACGACATCGCGCGGCGGCTGCTCGAAAAATCCGAACTCGCGAGCGTGCGGCTTTCCGAAATCGCGCTGGAAGCGCTGAAGACATTCCTGGCGATCAATGTGCCGTTCGACCGCGCCGCCGGGACGCTGGCCGAATTTGCGCGGGGGTCGAAACTTTCAATGGGCGCGGCGCTCGCCCGTTTTGCCGAGCGCGCCGAGGCGCTGGCTGCGCACGGGCTGCGCTCGTCGGAAATCCGCTACGACGCCGCCTTCGGCCGGCCGCTCGATTATTACACCGGGCTCGTCTTCGAGATCGCGGCCGATGGAGGCGAGCGCCCGCTCGTCGGCGGCGGCCGCTATGACCGGCTCCTGACCCTGCTCGGCGCACCGAAGCCGATCCCGGCGGTCGGCTTTTCCGTCTGGCTCGACCGGGTGGAGGAATTACGGCCATGACGATCACACTGGCGCTGCCCTCCAAGGGCCGGCTGAAGGAGCAGGCGACCGAGGCACTGGCCCGCGCCGGGCTGGTCGTCGAGGCGCCTTCGGATGTGCGGCAATACAATGCCCGGATGTGCGGCATCGATGGAGTCGAGATCGCCTATCTGTCCGCCTCCGAGATTGCCCGCGAGGTCGGAGAGGGCCGGGTCGATCTGGGCGTCACCGGCGAGGACCTTTTGCGCGAGACCTTCTCCGATTGGTCGGAGCGTACCGAAATCGCCGCGCGTCTCGGCTTCGGTCGCGCCGATGTCGTGGTCGCCGCGCCGGAGGTCTGGCTCGACGTCGCCACCATGGCCGATCTGGACGACGTGGCGGCGGATTTCCGCCAGCGCCACGGGCGGCGGCTGACCATTGCCACCAAATACTGGCGGCTGACCCAGCAGTTCTTTTCGGGCAAGCACGGCATCCAGGTCTACCGGATCGTCGAAAGCCTCGGCGCCACCGAGGGCGCGCCGGCGGCAGGGCTCGCCGATGTCATCGTCGACATCACCTCGACCGGCTCGACGCTGAGGGCGAACCGGCTGAAGGTGCTGGAAGACGGGGTGATCCTGAAATCCGAGGCCTGCCTCGTCCGCTCCAAAAGACGAAGCGGCGATGCGGCCATTGCGTTGGAAATCGCCGCGCGGTTGGCGGGTACCTCGGGCTGCGGCTCCGCCGCCCGCCTCAGCCCGGATGCGTCATATCCTCCGGCTTGACGATGCGGTCGTAGTCAGCCTCCGAGACCAACCCGCTCTTGATCGCTTCCTCGCGCAAGGTGGTGCCGTTCTTGTGCGCGGTCTTGGCAATCTTGGCGGCGTTGTCGTAGCCGATCGTCGGCGCCAGCGCCGTCACCAGCATCAGCGAGCGGCCCATCAAATCGGCGATGCGCTTCTCGTCCGCCTCGATGCCGACGACGCAATTCTCGGCGAAGGAGCGCATCGCGTCGGCGGTGATGCGGATCGACTGCAGCACGTTGAGCGCGATCACCGGCTTGAAGACGTTGAGTTCGAAATGGCCCTGGCTGGCGGCCATCAGGACGGCGGCGTTGTTGCCGATGACCTGCGTAGCCACCATGGTCAGCGCCTCAGCCTGGGTCGGATTGACCTTGCCCGGCATGATCGAGGAGCCCGGCTCGTTTTCCGGCAGGCGCAATTCGCCGAGGCCGGAGCGCGGCCCCGAGCCGAGGAAGCGGATATCGTTGCCGATCTTGAAGAGGTCGGTGGCGAGCGCTGCCAATGCACCGTGGAAATTGGCCAGCGCGCCGTGCGAGGCCAGCGCCTCGAACTTGTTTTGCGCGGTACGGAAGGGCAGGCCGGTGATCTTCGCCAGTTTGGCCGCGATCGCCGTGTCGAATCCCATCGGCGCGTTGAGGCCGGTGCCGACGGCGGTGCCGCCCTGCGCCAGCGCATGGACGTCGCCCAGCGCCTGCTCGATGCGCCTGCGGCCGAGTTCGAGTGCCGCCACATAGCCGGAGAATTCCTGGCCGAGCGTCAGCGGCGTGGCGTCCTGCGTATGCGTGCGGCCGATCTTGACGATGCCGGCGAA
>JAKDNM010000217.1 GCA_030456445.1 Hyphomicrobiales bacterium | reverse complement strand
AATCCGCCTCGCTCTGCCCCTTTGGAAGCTATCGCATGATTGGTAGCCGAATTGCAGGCACGAATGAACTGCAAGGCACTCGCACGACGGTCACCTTTGGTTGAGAAAGGCGATCGCCCCTATTCCGCCGCGCGCTGGAATGCGTCGGCGCCGTGGTCGAATTGCAGCCTGGCCAGGCGCGCGTAGATGCCGCCCTTGTGCACCAGGCTCTGGTGCGTGCCCTCCTCGACAATCCGCCCGCCATCCATGACGAGGATACGGTCGGCCTTGAGCACCGTCGCCAACCGGTGGGCGATGACCAGTGTCGTGCGGTCCTGCATAAGGCGCTCCAGCGCGGTCTGCACCAGCTTCTCGCTCTCGGCATCGAGCGCCGAGGTCGCCTCGTCGAGGAGCAGGATCGGCGCGTTGCGCAAGATGGCGCGGGCGATGGCGATACGCTGCCGCTGCCCGCCGGACAGGGTCACGCCGCGCTCGCCCGCCATCGTGTCATAGCCCCTGTCCATGCCGCGAATGAATTCGTCGGCGTGTGCGTCTTTCGCCGCCTGCTCGATTTCCGTCTCCGACGCACCCGGGCGGCCGAAGGCGATGTTGTCGCGGATGCTGGCCGCGAAGATGGTCACCTCCTGCGGCACGATGGCGACACGCGAGCGTGCCTCGCGGGGATCGGCGTTGCGAAGGTCGACGCCGTCGATGCGCACGGTGCCGGTATCGGGATCGTAGAAGCGCAGGATCAGCGAGAAGAGCGTGCTCTTGCCGGCCCCGGACGGGCCGACGATGGCGACCGTTTCGCCGGGCCTCGTCATGAGCGAAATGCCGCTCACCGCCGTCTGCGACGCACGCGTCGGATAGGTAAACGAGACATCCTCGAACGCAACGACGCCAGATGCGTCGGCCGGCATCGGAGCGGGCTTCGCCGGAGCGTCGATCGAAGGCACCTCGGCCAGGAGTTCCGACAGCCGCTCCGCCGCGCCGGCCGCGATTGAAAGATCGCCCCACGCTTCCGAAAGCGAGCCGAGCGCGCTTGCCGCGAGCACCGAATAGATGAGGAACTGGCTGAGCGTACCGGCCGTAATCGCACCTGAAAGGACGTCGGCTGATCCGAACCAGAGAACCGCCACGACCGAGGAGAAGATCATGAAGATGGCGAGGAAGGTGAGGAAGGCGCGCGCGAAGATGGAGGATTGCGCGGCGCGAAAGGCGGCTTCCACCGTCCTGCCGAAGCGGCCCGCCGCCATCTTCTCGTTGGTGAAGGCCTGAAGCGTGCGCATCGCCCCGATCTGCTCGCTCGCAAACGCCGTCGCCTCCGCAAGCGTATCCTGCGCCAGCCTCGATTTGCGCCTGACCGAGCGGCCGAAGGCGATCAGCGGCACGACGATGACGGGGATGGCGGCGATCACCAGCCCGGAGAGCTTGGGGCTCGTATAGATCATCATCGCAAGCGCGCCGAGGCTGAGGATGATGTTGCGCAGCGCCACCGACGCGGTCGGCCCGACGGCCGCCTTGATCTGCGTGGTGTCGGCCGTCAGCCGCGAGACGATCTCGCCCGATTGGGCCCCGTCGAAGAAGGTCGCGGAAAGCCGCGTCACATGGGCGAAAACGTCGCGCCTCAGATCGGCTACCACGCGCTCGCCGAGCGTGATGACGAAATAGTACCGGCCCGCCGAAGCCAGCGCCAGAAGCGCCGCGATCGCGATGAGCGCGGCGAAATAATCGGCGATGAAGCTCGTGTCCGAATGCGTAAAACCCTGGTCGATCATGCGCCGGACCGCGATCGGCAGGGAAAGCGTGGTCACGGCGGCGAGAACCAGGAAGAACAGCGCGCCGGCGACCTTGCCCCTGTAGCGGACCAGATAGGGCGCCAGCCGCGCCAACGGCTTCAGCGATTTGCGGCGGCGCGCGTCGGCTTGTGCGTCGGCCGGCAAACCGGATGGAGGGTTCGCCATGTCTCTTTCGGCTCCCGTCTTTGCGTCCTAAACATGCGGGGCGCTTGTGCCTGGAGGCCGGCTGATGTATAGGCGGCGCCGACCGTCACAAAAGCCGTAGCCTCCAATGGCCGCGGCTTCAAGTTTTGACTGTGGGCGACTTCGCCGCAGGCGCGCCGCCCCTAGAACCCGGACAGACACGATGAAAGCCGATACGCATCCCAACTACCACACGATCAAGGTCGTCATGACCGACGGCACCGAATACGAGACCCGCTCGACCTGGGGCGCCGAAGGCGACACGCTGCGCCTCGACATCGACCCGACCACGCATCCGGCCTGGACCGGCGGACAGCAGACGCTGCTCGACCGCGGCGGCCGCCTGTCGAAGTTCAAGAAGCGCTACGAAGGCCTCGGCATGTAAGCCGTTTTTCATATTTCGCGAAGAACCCGCCCCCGTGGCGGGTTTTTTGTTGGCTGGATCGGCGACGGAACCAAAACCGGGCTGGACCATTGGCCTGCGGAAGGGAGCAAGCTGCGAAGGAGACTCTCCTATGAGGCTCAATATCATTTCCATGCTGGCCGGCTTTGCCGTGGCCTCGGCATTGGCCGTCGCGCCTGCAATCGCGGCAGGCCCGACAAACCCTTCTAACGGCGCACATGCACAGTCGCCACGGGAGAACTGCCAGGCCAAGCCGGACGACGGAAAACAAGGCGAAAAGGGCGATCGGACCGGATCGGTCGCGAAAAAACTCGGCAGATGCGGCGGCGTGCTGCAACCGCCCGAAATCAACGATCCGGGGCTGGTCAAGCCGGCGCCCGATGCTGGCGCGATGCCGGTCATCAAGCCGGGCCAGGTGCCCCAACAGGCGCCGAGGCAGAAATAGTCCCTGCCCGGATCGCTGTCGGAGGCAGGGCTACGCGGCGCTGAGTTTCGCCATCGTTTCGTCGTCGACCTCGAAATTGGCGTAGACGTTCTGCACGTCGTCGTCGTCC
>JAKDNM010000110.1 GCA_030456445.1 Hyphomicrobiales bacterium | reverse complement strand
CGCCCGAGGGCGATCGCTTCGACGTTCTCGCCACGCTGATCGGGGCCTATGAAGACAAGCATTACCCGATTGAGGCGCTCGATCCTGTCGAAGCCATCCGTTCACACATGACGCTGTTTGACCTGCCGCGCAAAGCGTTGGCTGAAATTATCGGCTCATCACCGCGGGCGACCGAAATCTTGAACCGGAAACGTGCCCTCACGATGGATATGGTGTTCAAACTCAACAAGGAGTGGCATATCCCGGCCGAGGTGCTGATACAGCCCTACCATCTGGCAAACGACACCAGCCGCAATCGGACTTGAAGATTGTCCGGCCTCACCGCTTTGCGGCGCGGCCGGCATAGGGGTTGTCGGGTGCGCGCAGGACCATGCGGATGGGCGTGCCGGGCATGTCGAAATCCGCGCGCAGGCCGTTGACGAGATAGCGCAGGTAGGAAGCCGGCATCGCGTCGGGGCGCGAGCAGGAGACGACGAAGCCGGGCGGCCGCGTCTTCACCTGCGTCACATATTTGATCCTGAGCCGCCGTCCCGAGACGGCGGGCGGCGGATGGCGGGCGAGCACGCCTTCCAGCCAGCGGTTGAGGCGGCCGGTGGATATGCGGCGGTTCCACGTCTCGTGTGCCTTCATCACCGCGTCCATCAGTTTGTCGAGCCCGCGCCCCGTCTCCGCCGAAACCGGAACGGCCAGCACGCCGCGGACCTGCGGCAGGAGCCGCTCGGTCTTCTCCCGCAACTCGGCGAGAAGCTGTTGCGGATGTTCGACCTGGTCCCATTTGTTGAAGCCGATGACGAGCGCCCGGCCCTCACGGATGATAAGGTCGGCGATCTGCAAATCCTGCTTCTCGAACGGAATCATCGCATCGAAGAGAACGACCACGACTTCGGCGAACCTGACGGCGCGCAGCCCGTCGGAGACGGAGAGCTTCTCCAGCTTTTCCTGCACACGCGACTTGCGGCGCATGCCGGCCGTGTCGAAGAGCTTTATTCCGCGCCCGCGCCACTCCCAGTCGACGGAGATGGAATCGCGCGTGATGCCGGCCTCCGGTCCGGTCAGAAGACGCTCCTCGCTGAGCAAGGTGTTGATGAGAGTGGATTTGCCTGCGTTCGGCCGCCCGACGATGGCGACACGCATCGGCTTGGTGGCGTCGTAGGCCGGGACACGTTCGTCATCCGTATCGGAGACATCCTCACCGACAAGCGGCACCTCCTCGGCGACGGATTTTTCCTCTTCCGGAAAAGCCCGCTCTTCGCCGAGCGCCGCGATGATCGCCTCGCGCAAATCGGGCAGACCCTGGCCGTGCTCGGCGGAAATCGGGATCGGTTCGCCAAGGCCGAGTTCCCAGCCTTCGAGCATGCCCGCCTGTGCGCCCCGCGCCTCCGCCTTGTTGGCGACGAGCACGACCGGCTTGCCCGATCTTCTGACGAGATCGGCGAAAGTGCGGTCATCGGGCGTGATGCCTGCCTTGGCGTCGATCATGAAGAGAATGAGGCCGGCCTCGGCGATGGCCGCCTCGGTCTGCGCGCGCATGCGGCCGGCGAGGCTCGCGGCGGGCGCGTCCTCCAGCCCGGCCGTGTCGATTATGTCGAAACGGAGGTCATAGAGCCGGGCCGGATGGACGCGGCGGTCGCGGGTCACGCCCGGAAGGTCGTCGACAAGCGCCAGCTTGCGGCCGGCGAGCCTATTGAAAAGCGTCGACTTACCGACGTTGGGGCGGCCGACGATCGCTGCGGTGAAGGCCATAAATCACCGCTATTTCGCGTCGCCGGAACCGCGGATCAGCCCGGTCATCAGATTGGCGCGCTGGCGGGCGTCGGCGGGAGCGGCGGCATCGCCCGAGATTTCGTCGAAGAGCTTCAGCGCATCGGCTGGTTTGCCGTCCTTCCAGGCGGCAAGGCCGAGCGCCTCGCGCGCCGAGAAGCGCAGCGGATTGGTCTCGTCGGTCAGTACCTCGGCATGCTTGGCGACGTCGGAATAGCTGCCCTCATCGACCAGAAGATAGGCCGCGCGGAGGTTGGCGATATCGCGAATGGATTGCGGGACGGATTTGTCGCCGGCAACCGCGTCGAATCCCGCAACGGCGCCCTTGCGGTCTCCCTTGTCGGCAAGCGCGGTCGCAGCCCGCATGCGTGCAAGAACGGGATAAGCGCCGTGCCCGTTCTTCTCCAGATCGTCGAGCGCCTTGATCGCCTCGTCCGTCTTGCCCTGATCGGCAAGGGTCAGCGCCGCCGCGAAGGCGTCGCCGGAAACCGCCGCCTGTTTCGACTGCCAATAATCGTAACCGCGCCAACCGATGGCGGCGAGAATGACGACGATAGCCAGGCCGATCGCCAAGAAGCCGTACTTGTCGAACAGAGCTTTCGCCTGATCCTGGCGATACTCCTCATTGACCTCGCGAATAAAATTGTCGTCCGCCATCCAAGCCAACCGTATTTTTCCGGCAGCAAGGGGACAGAAACCGCCCGCAAAGCGCCCAAACCAGAATGAGGCCTGCCTTTTAGCCGAAATTCCCCGGCTTGAAAGGGGGGCGCGGCAAAAAAGCGGCAAGCGGCCCTATTGCAACGGCCCCTCTACTACAACGGCATGACGCCGAAGAGCCATTCATGGAGCCGCCAGACGAAAAGGACATAGACGACCAGTCCCGCGACGATGGCGATGACGTCGTTCAGGACCGGGCCGGCGGCAGGGACCGGCGCAGCGCGGCGCTTGACCGATATGCGGTCGAATACCGCCCAGACCAGGAACGTGCCGAACAGAAGAATGGAGGCGAGGTCGCCATTCGCAAGCAGATGCGCAAGCGCCCAGATCTTGATTGCGACCAGCATCGGGTGCTTCAGCATCGGCTTCAGGCGGCCTGCCGGAGCCGCGTAGATGGCGAGGCTGACAAAGGCGAAGATCATCAGAAACGCGGTGACATGCTTCATCCACACGGGCGGCTCGTAGAGAACCGGCGCTTCCGGACGGGCGAGGCCGTAGCCCCAGACGAGCAGCACGAAGCCTACAATGGAGACAAGCGAGTAGAGTCCCTTCCACGGCCCCTCCCCCATCGCGGCGATGCGCTGGTCGCGCCAGCCGGGCGCGGCGATGCGCACGGAATGCGCACCTAGGAAAAGGATCAGACCGATGATGAGAACGCTCATGGCAACCTCGTTGTTTCGCGGGCAAGGTAACCGTCCGGATCGGATTTGGGAATGCACGCCTCGCCGATTGCGATTGCCGCGCTAGATGTCGCCTTGTTGCATCACAGGAGAAGCGAATGCCTGAAATCCTGCCCTCCATTGCCGAGATCGAGGATCGAATCGCGGTCGGCCGGGAAAACCTGCGCGAACTTACGGAACAGGCGGCGGCCGATTCCGGAGCGGCCGACGAGGAACGGGCCGCCGACCGCATCGCCGAGCAGGAAGAGGCATTGAAATCACTGGAAGAGGAGCGGGACAGGATTCTCGCAAGCAGGCATTCCTGATCCCGAAACGACAGTTCCGCACGTTGCCGCATGAGGGAGCCGCGCAGCGGATGCGAACGCGGCAAGGATGCATTGCCGCCACATTTGATCCCTAGCAGCGGCACCCTGCCGACGTGGAAGCTCATCCGCATGCCGCCCGCATCACGTATCGCATTGATCCTGCTTGCCTGCCTGCTCGCCTTTCCGGCATTTGCCGGGCCGTCGCAGCGGGGCACGCAGATCGTGACGATTTCCTTCGACGGTGCGAACGATCTTGCGCAATGGGAGCGTAGCCGGGCGCTTGCTCGCCGGACCGGGGCATCCTTCACCTATTTCGTCTCCTGCGTATTCCTGCTGACGCGGAAGGATCGGAGCCTCTATCATCCGCCCCGCCACCGGGCGGGTGCTTCCAATATCGGCTTCGCGCCTTCGAAGGAGGATGTCGCGTGGCGGCTGCGCGAAATCTGGACGGCCAGGCTCGAAGGCCACGATATAGCGAGCCATGGCTGCGGCCATTTCGACGCCGCCAAGTGGAGCCGCAAGGATTGGTCGACGGAACTGGGAGAAGTACGGAGGATCTTCCGCGACGCCTGGGCCATCAACGATGTTCCCTACGAACCGTCCGGCTGGCGGGATTTCGTGCGTTCGGGGATCGTGGGCTTCCGCGCGCCTTATCTCTCGACAAGCCCGGGCCTGGATGCGGCGCTTGCCGAAAACGGCTTTCTCTACAGCGCCAGCGGCGTCTCGCGCGGGCCGCAGATGCCGTTCGAGCGCGAGGGCCTCACGCAGTTCGCACTGCCCACCGTCCCGGAAGGGCCGTCGAACCGCAGCGTCATCGCGATGGACTACAATCTCTATGTCCGGCATTCGCACGGCAAGGAGGACGTCGCGCACGCCCCCGAATATGAGGAGCGCGCCTATCGAGCCTTCAAAGCCGCGTTCCAGCGCCTGTATGACGGCGACCGCATCCCCTTGCAGATCGGCTTCCATTTCACTCTGATGAATGGCGGTGCCTACTGGCGGGCGCTCGAGCGCTTCGCGGCGGAAATCTGCACGAAGCCCGACGTCGAATGCATCTCCTACCGTGACCTCGCCCAACGCATCCGGGCGGAGGATATCGGGCAGCCGGCGCCAGCGAACTGAAACCCGCTCATGCTGGGTCCGGATCGTCGGCCGCGCGGTGGATATAGCGCAGGTCGATGCCCGGCAGCGCCTCGCCCCCCAGCGTCGCCTCGAAGGCGCGAAGGCGCTTGTAGATCGATTGCAGTTCGACGATCGTCGTCCACGAATTGACCAGATACTGGAACGAGCTTCTCACCTGCTCGAAGGCGTTGAGGATCTGGTTCATCGCCCCGAGCGTGATGCGTCCGGCGACGATCGTCGGGCCAAGCAGGATGTAGGGGAAGATATTGTCCGTCTGCAGATAGGCGAAACGCGCGACGTTGAAATACATGTAGTTGAAATAAAGTCGGAAATAGTTCCGCCGCACATTGTCGAACAGTTCCGCCACGGTCGGCGGCTGCGCGCGGGCTGCGTCGTCCTCTCCATAGACGAGTTCCTTGCGGTAGGCGGCCTCGACGCGCTGGTTGCGGAATTGCAGGCCGGGCAGCCGGATGCCGACGAGCCAGAGGAATCCCGTGCCGAAGGCCGACCAGGCGACGCCCGCGATGACCAGCGCGTTCGGCACATGACCGATGAAGGGCAGTTCGGTCACGTCGCGCGACAGGTGCACGAGGACGGGCAGGAAGGCGATCAGCGTCATGATCGAGTTGATGAGGCTGGTGCCGAGATCCTCGGTGGTCGTGGCGAAGCGCATCGTATCTTCCTGGACACGCTGCGAGGCGCCTTCGATGACACGCAGATGCGGCCAGTTGGCCATGTAGTATTCGTTCATCGCGGTGCGCCAGCGGAAGATGTAGTGGCTGACGAAATAGGCGACCAGAACGGCCGTGGTGACGCCGACGAAGGCGATGCCGGCGAAGGAAAGGAGATAGCCGTTGAACTGGGCGAGCGTCACCGGCCGGGATTTGGAAAGTGCGGCCTGGATCAGATCGTAGAAGGGGCCGTACCAGTCATTGACGGCAACGCTCACCTGCACCTGGAAATAGGTGGCGAAGAGGATGAAGGCGGAGCCGAGGATCGACCATAGCGACCAGCGGTGCGGGGCGTAGACGAACCAGAAGGCGGAAAACAGCGCCACCGTGACGGCGAAATAGATGTAGAACCAGAGGAAGGGCCGCGACCAGAAGGTGGCGACGCCGATGACCGGCGGCGTGCCGGACGGGATCGGAGGAAAACCGAAGACGGCACCGAGTTCCTTGCCCCCGAAGAACCAGAACAGGACCGCCGCCAGGCTCCACAGAGCGGCGGAAATGAACAGCCATTTCGGCTTCGGGAAAAACGAGACGAACATCCGGGAAAGCCCTCGGGATCAATGAATTCGCGAAATTTCCTTGCGCCGCATGGAACAGGATTGCGACGGAAATGCCGTGGATACCTGCCTATCAGCAGGGCCGGCCGCATCCAAATTTTCTTTTGTTAATGTTCGGGAAGGCGCTTTGCCGCTCCGTCGCCCACGGAAAGCGCGATCAGGGCGCAGGCAAGAAGCGCGATCGCGGCGGCCATCGAGGCAATGGTGAAGCTGCCGGTGCGGTCTGCAAGGAAGCCGGCGACGATCGGCCCGACTACCTGGCCGGTGCCGAAGAAGGCCGTCATGACGGCCAGTGCACGCCGCGGCGACTGCGCCGCAAGCGTCCGCCCGGCAACGAGGCCGATCGTGGTCAGCGCGATGAACGTGCCGCCGAGCAGGACGCCGCCGATGAGCGGGCCGGCATAGCCGCCGAGCTTGACGCTCGCCACCACGCCGATGCCCTCGACCACACAGCCGAGCGCGAAGGTCTTCATGCCGCCGAGCCGCCTTACCACGGGTTGCCATAGATAGACCGATGGCCAGCCGGCCAGACCGGTGACCAGCCAGACGACCGCCTCGAAGAGCGGACCGCCCTCGCCCTGCCGGACGATTGCCACGAGGAAGGTGGCCGTGATGATGTAGCCGAAGCCGAATATGCCGTAGGCGACGGTAATCTTGGCGAGGGGAAGGCTGCGTGGAAGGCGCGGCTCGCTCTTGCCGTTGCCAGCGGCGAGCGGCCCTTCGCGGATCAGCAGAAGGGCCGGTAGGAAACCGACAAGCGAAACAATACCGGCGCCGATCCAGCCCGCCGCCCAGCCGGCCCCAACCATATGCAAGCCGCCGACGAGGAGTGCGGAAAGGGCTATGCCGAGGCCGACGCCGCCGAAATGCAGCCCCTGCAGGTCGTCTCGCCCGGCAGCGCTCAGATGGCTGAAGACGATCGTCACCGAAAAAACAAGGACGAAGGCGCTCGCTATACCCGCTGCGAAGCGGATCAGCAGGAAGGCCGTGAGGCTTGTGGTGCAGGCCATGGCCACGGCGAGCACGGCGTTGGCGACAAGCCCGGTCAGCATCACCGCCCGCTCGCGCCGATGCGCCCAGCCGAACGCGGCGGCGATCGCGCCCACCAGATAGCCAAGATAGTTCGCCGAGGCGATCGAGCCGGCATCCGAGGCCGAGAGCCCCAGCCCCTCCATCATGCCTGGCAGGATCGGCGTATAGACAAAGCGGCCGATGCCCATGGCCACAGCCATGGCGATCATACCGGCAAAGGCGTAGCGGACGGGAGAAGCCGTATGCGATTCCATGCACGGGACCATAATCGCGTGTTTTCGCGGTGCAACACGATTTGAATAGTCCAAAAGTAGACAGCGACGGGGCCGGCGCTGGATGATTGCCGATCCGCCGGCAGCAGCATCCTCGAAAAGGATTTGCCTTGACGGCATGCCCGGTATAATTAACGCGTTAATCAATATGCTTCCGTCAATATCATGGAGAGGGCATGCCGCATCTGGCGATCGAATATTCCGCCAATCTCGAGGAAAAGGCCGATCTCGACGCGCTTTGCCGGGCGGTACACGGAGCGATCCTTGAATGCGGCCTGTTCGAGGTCGGCGCCGTGCGTGTGAGGGCTTTTCCGGCGCGCCATTTCGCAATCGCCGATCTCAAGCCCGAAAACGCCTTTGCCGACATGTCCTTCCGAATCGGCAAGGGGCGCGGAGCCGACGACAAGAAGCGGGTCGGCGAAGCGATCTTCGCCGCCGCAAGCGAAGTGCTGGCGCCTCTTTTCGCGAGCCCGCATTTCGCGCTCTCGCTGGAAATCCGTGAGATCGACGCGGAACTGTCGTGGAAGAAGAACGCCATGCACGCCCGGTTTCGCGCCGACGGAAACAACTGAGCCGGAGCGGACCATGCCCACATTCGAGGAAAACCTCGCCAAGGCGGAAAGCCACCTCGCCCGCTTTCGCAAGCACGGCGTTCCGAACCAGATCGGCGGAGAGGCCGTACCGGCCGCCGACGGCTCGACCTTCGAGACGATCTCGCCGATCGATTTGAAGCCGCTCGCTTCGGTCGCGCACGGCAAGGCCGAGGATATCGACCGGGCCGCGAAGGCAGCGAAAGCCGCCTTTCCCGAATGGGCGGGGATGCCGGGGCAGGCGCGCAAGAAGCTGCTTCACAAAATAGCCGACGCCATCGTCGCCCGTGCGGAAGAAATCGCGCTGGTCGAGTGCATGGATACCGGGCAGGCCTGGCGCTTTATGTCGAAGGCGGCGCTGCGCGGGGCGGAGAATTTCCGCTTCTTCGCCGACCGTGCGCCCGAGGCGCGTGACGGGAAGGCGCTTCGGACCGAAGGCCAGATGAATATCACCACGCGCGTGCCGATCGGCCCGGTCGGCATCATCACGCCGTGGAACACGCCCTTCATGCTTTCGACATGGAAGATCGCGCCGGCGCTCGCGGCCGGCTGCACGGTGGTCCACAAGCCGGCGGAACTGTCGCCGCTGACGGCGCGGCTGCTGGTCGAGATCGCGGAGGGCGCCGGGCTGCCGAAGGGCGTGTGGAACCTCGTCAACGGTTTCGGCGAGGATGCGGGAAAGGCGCTCACAGAGCATCCCGACATCAAGGCGATCGGCTTCGTCGGCGAAAGCCGGACCGGATCGCTCATCATGAAGCAGGGCGCCGACACGCTGAAGCGCGTGCATTTCGAGCTTGGCGGCAAGAACCCGGTCGTGGTCTTCGCCGACGCCGATCTGGAACGGGCTGCGGACGCGGCCGTCTTCATGATCTATTCGCTGAACGGCGAGCGCTGCACCTCCTCCTCGCGGCTGCTGGTGGAAGCGTCGATCCATGACAAATTCACGGCACTGGTCGCGGAAAGAGCGAAGCGCATCAAGATCGGCCATCCGCTCGACCCGGAAACGGTCGTCGGCCCGCTCATCCATCCCGACCACGAAAAGAAGGTGCTAAGCTACGTTGATCTGGCGCGGTCTGAGGGCGCAACGGTCGCTACCGGCGGATGCAAGGTCACTGGCCCCGGCGGCGGCGCTTACGTCGCGCCGACCTTGTTCACGAATGCCGACAACGGCATGCGCATCGCGCAGGAGGAAATCTTCGGGCCGGTGCTGACCGCCATCCCCTTCCGCGACGAAGCCGAGGCGCTCAGGTTGGCGAACGACGTTTCATACGGCTTGAGCGGCTATGTCTGGACGTCGGATTTGACGCGGGCGCTGCGCTTCACCGACGCGCTGGAGGCCGGCATGATCTGGGTCAACTCGGAGAATGTCCGCCATCTGCCCGCACCCTTCGGCGGCGTGAAAAGTTCCGGCATCGGGCGCGACGGCGGCGACTGGTCCTTCGATTTCTACATGGAAACGAAGAACATCGCCTTCGCCACCAGCGCGCATGCGATCCCGAAGCTCGGAGGCTGACAGGCTATGCCGATCCCGAAGCCCAACCTCTATCCACCCTTCAACATCGTGCGGCTGAGCCATGTGGACTACACGGTGACCGACCTTGCCCGGAGCCGCGCCTTCTATGCCGACCTGCTCGGGTTGCAGGTCACGGCCGAGGACGGGGACGCCGTCTATCTGAGGGCGATGGAGGAGCGCGGCCATCATTCGGTCGTCCTCCGTCAGGGCAAGGAGCCGTCCGTCGGCGCGCTCAGTCTCAAGCTTTACTGCGAGGAGGACCTCGACCGGGCGAAGGATTATTTCGAGGAGCGGCAATTGCCGGCGGAATGGGTGGAGCGTCCCTATCAGGGCCGGACGCTGAGGACGCGTGACAATTTCGGGACGCCGCTCGAACTCTATTTCAGGATGGACCGCCTGCCGCCCATCCACCAGAAATACGCGCTCTATCACGGCGTCAAGCCGCTCCGGATCGACCATTTCAACTGCTTTTCGCCGGACGTGGACGCATCGGTTGAGTTCTACAACGCGCTGGGTTTCCGCGTGACCGAATATACCGAAGACGACGAGAGCAAGCGGCTGTGGGCCGCGTGGCTGCACCGCAAGGGCGGCGTGCACGACATGGCCTTCACCAACGGCAAAGGGCCGAGGCTCCACCATGCGGCTTTCTGGGTGCCGACACCGCTCAACATCATCGACCTGCTCGATTTGATGTCGACCACCGGCTATCTGGCCAATATCGAGCGCGGACCCGGCCGGCACGGCATCTCCAACGCCTTCTTCCTCTATGTCCGCGATCCGGACGGCCACCGCATCGAGATCTACTGCTCGGACTACCAGACGGTCGATCCCGATTTGGAGCCGATCAAATGGGATTTGAAGGACCCGCAGCGGCAGACGCTGTGGGGCGCGCCCGCCCCCCGCTCCTGGTTCGAGGAAGGCAGCCTCTTCCTTGACACGGAAGTGCAGGAGCCGCTTTTGAAGGCTCAGCCGATCATCGCGCCGTGACGGCGACGATTGGATAGAGCCGTTTCCACCTTGAGCCAGAGAATCAGTAAAATGCCCGAAGAACTTGATTTTGAACACTGGTCGAAGAAGGCGGCCGAATGGGGCGTCGCCTACCGCACGTCGCTGCGCGAGCGGCCGGTGCGCGCGCAGACCGCGCCTGGCGAAATCGCGGCACAGCTTCCCGCCGCCCCGCCGGAAGAGGGCGAAGCGATGGAGGCTATCTTCGCGGATTTCGAGAATATCATGCTGCCGGGCATGACGCATTGGCAGCATCCGCGCTTCTTCGCCTATTTCCCCGCCAACGCCGCGCCCGTCTCGGTCGTGGCGGAATATCTGGTGACGGCCATGGCGGCGCAATGCATGCTCTGGCAGACCTCGCCGGCGGCGACGGAACTGGAAACGCGCGTGCTCGACTGGCTGAGGCAGGCGATCGGCCTGCCTGAAGGCTTTGCCGGCGTCATCCAGGATTCGGCCTCCTCCGCGACGCTCGCCGCCGTGCTGGTGATGCGCGAGCGCGCGCTCGGATGGAACGGCAACAAGGCCGGGCTCGCCGCCAATCCGCGCCTGCGCATCTACGCCTCCGAGGAGGTACACACCTCCATCGACCGCGCCATCTGGGTCTCGGGCATCGGCGAGGAGAATCTGGTGCGCATCCCGACGACCGGCAGGCATCGCGGGATGGATGCAACGGCCCTCGCCGACGCGATCGCGCGCGACAAGGAGGCGGGTCATGTTCCCGCAGGCATCATCGCCTGTACGGGCGGCACCAATGTCGGCGCCTGCGACGACATCGCAGCCGTGGTTCGCGTGGCGCATGAGCACGGTCTTTACGTCCATGTCGACGCGGCATGGGCGGGCTCGGCGATGATCTGCGAGGAATTCCGGCATCTGTGGGCAGGCGTCGAAGGGGCCGATTCGGTCGTCTTCAACCCGCATAAGTGGCTCGGCGCCCAGTTCGACTGCTCGGCGCATTTCATCCGCAATCCCGACGACCTCGTCCGCACGCTCGCGATCCATCCGGAATTCCTCAAGACGCGCGGCCATGACGGCCTCATCAACTATTCGGAATGGTCGGTGCCGCTCGGCCGCCGCTTCCGCGCGCTGAAATTGTGGTTCCTGCTGCGCTTCCACGGCCTCGAAGGCCTGCGCGCCATGATCCGCAACCATGTCGCCTGGAGCGAAAAGCTGGCCGGACGGCTGGAGGCCGAGCCGGATTTCGAGATCGTGACAGAGCCGGTGCTGTCGCTGTTTTCTTTCCGCCATATGGGAGAGGGCCGCCATACGGGAGCGGGTGATCCGGACGCGCGTAACCTCGACCTCGTGCGCCGCATCAACGATGACGGGCGCATCTATCTCACCCAGAGCCGTGTCGACGGGAAGGTGATGATCCGCTTCCAGGCCGGGCAGTTCGAGATGATCGAGGCGGATGCCGACACGGCGTTCGACGTCATCACCGAACTGGCGCGCAAGGCGGCTTGAAAGCGATGACCGAAAGACCGCGCTTCGCAACGTTCACGGCGGAAGGCAAAACACGCTACGGCCTGATCGATGGCGAGCGGGTCATCGACCTTTGCGCATTGCATTCGGGACGCTGGCCGACACTACGCGAAGTCATCGGGGATGGCGCGCTGGCCGCGCTGGCAGAGGAAGCAGCGACGCGGCCGGCGGACTATGCTGTCACCGACATACGCTATGGCATTCCGATCCCCTCGCCTGAGAAGATCATCTGCGTCGGGGTCAACTATCCGGACCGCAACGCCGAATACAAGGACGGCAAGGAGGCGCCGCCGAACCCCTCGCTTTTCGTGCGCTTTGCCCGCTCCTTTGTCGGCCATGAAGAGCCGATCATACGCCCGCCGGAATCGCCGCAGCTCGACTATGAGGGCGAGGTCGCCATCGTCATCGGCAAGGGCGGCCGCCGCATCCCGGAGGCGGATGCGCTCGGCCACATCGCCGCGCTCACGCTTGCCAATGAAGGCACGATCCGCGACTGGGTGCGGCACGCCAAGTTCAACGTGACGCAGGGCAAGAATTTCGACCGTTCCGGCTCGATGGGGCCGTGGCTTATCCCCTTCACCGACGAGGCGCAGCTTGCCGACATAAAGCTCGAAACGCGCGTCAACGGCGAAACACGGCAGAGCGATCGCACCAACCGCATGATCTTCTCCTTTCGCAGGATCATCGCCTATGTCTCGACCTTCACGACGCTCGCTGCCGGCGACATCATCCTTACCGGCACGCCGACAGGCGCCGGCGCGCGGCTCGACCCGCCGGTGTGGCTGAAGGCCGGCGACGTGGTCGAGGTGGAAGCCGAGGGGATCGGCATATTGCGCAATCACGTGAAGGACGAGGAATGACGCTGGCCGCCGAGGAGATCGCTCGCGCCGCCGCCGCGCTGGACGAGGCCGAGCGCACGCGAGCCCAGATCGGGCTCCTCTCGCTCAGGCATCCGTCGATGACCATGGACGATTCCTATGCCGTGCAGTCGGCATGGGTCGGCAAGAAGCTTGCCGCCGGCCGCCGGCGTATCGGCTGGAAGATCGGACTCACCTCAAGGGCGATGCAATCGGCGCTCGGCATCGACACGCCGGATTCGGGCGTGCTTCTGGACGACATGTTGTTTGATGACGGCGCAACGGTACCAGCCGGGCGCTTCATCCAGCCACGTATCGAGGCCGAGATCGCCTTCATCATGAAAGCCCCGCTCAAGGGACCGGGCATCAGCGTGCCGGACGTCCTGAAGGCGACCGACCATGTCACGCCCGCGCTCGAAATCCTCGATACCCGCATCCTGCGCGCCGATCCGGAGACGAAGAAGGCACGCACGATCGTCGATACCATCGCCGACAATGCCGCCAATGCGGGCATCGTTCTCGGCGGGCAGGCTATCCGCCCCGAAGGCGCGGATTTGCGCTGGATGGGGGCGATCGTCATGCGCAACGGGGTGGTGGAGGAAACCGGGCTGGGCGCCGGCGTGCTCGACCATCCGGCGCTCGGCGTCGCGTGGCTTGCCGACCGGCTGGCCGTCTATGGCGAGGGGATCGAGGCGGGCGAGATCGTGCTTGCCGGCTCCTTCATCCGGCCGATCGAGGCGATGCCCGGCAGCACCATCGTCGCCGATTACGGCCCGCACGGAACGGTCACCTGCCATTTCGCATGAACGGCACAGCCGAGGGGTCCGTCAGGTTTCGTCGTGCAGATCGGCCAGTCCGTTGAGCAGGCCGAGAAGCCGCTCGATCTTTTCGGCGCCGTAGCGTTTCTCCAGTTCGGCATAGATCGCGCGGCTTTCAGGCGCGACCTCGCGGATGAGAGCGAGCCCTTTCGGCGTGATTGCGAGCCGCACCCTTCTTCCGTCGCCTCCATGTTTCTCGCGCGTGATCATCTGCCGCTCTTCCAGCGCCTTGATGATGCGCGTCAGGCTGGGCGCCAGGATACAGGCGCGCTCGGCCAGTTCCGAGGCATCGCACGGCGCGCCCTCGCCAAGGACGCGCAGAACCCGCCATTGCTGCTCGGTGACATCATGGCGCGCCAGCATCGGGCGGAACCGGCCCATCACCGCTTCGCGCGCACGCAGGAGCGAAATGGCCAGCGAGCGGCGGATATCCCCCGGCAGGAGCGTGTCCGGCATGGGCGTTTCGCCTTCCGATGTTGGTTTCGATGGCGGTCTATTGCCGATTTAGCCGAGCGGCGCAACGGGAGGCCCCTAAGCGCGGAGCGGCCATCGTCCGATTTCCACTTGCCTGCCCTCACCCATAATGGTGCGCAGAAGGACAAAATCCTCGGCCGTCCAACCGACCGGCTCGTCGAGCCGCGACGGCGGAACGCTTCGGCGGTCCCATATCAGCGTAACATGCGGCTCGAAACCGGCCGGGCCGCGCCAAAGCCCTTCCCTCGTCAATGCTCGACGCAACGCGTCGCGAAGCGCCGTCAGTTCCTCCATGCCTACGCAACAGCAGAGCACCGTCGGCTGTTTGTCGCGGCGAACGCGGAAAGTGCGGAGACTGCCGAAAGCCAGTGAAAAAGGCGAAAACCTTACCCGCTGCGCCGCGCGCAATGCCGCTTCGAGATCGCCTTTTCGAGGGCCTCGCGGAGAGACCACCGCATTCAGCGAAATATGCAGGCGATGGCTGCCGTAAACGG
>JAKDNM010000109.1 GCA_030456445.1 Hyphomicrobiales bacterium | reverse complement strand
AATCGCATCATGCTCTTATCCTTTTGTTTGAGCATGATCTTTTCGGAAAACCGGTTCCCACTTTTCCGGATCATGCTCTAGCTGACAACGTCCCTCAGCTTGTAGGCCACTTCCGTCCTGTTTGTCGCCTTCAGCTTCCTCATGATGCTGCGAATGTGCACCTTGACCGTGCTTTCGCACAGATTGAGCTCATAGGCGATGATCTTGTTGGCCTTGCCCTGGCGCAAGGCTTCGACCACATCCGCCTCCCGCGCGGTAAACATGCTGTGAAGCGGCCTTGCACCGTGCGCCGCCGAAAGGATGGTTTCCCGTAATGCCAGAAAGGCCCCCGCGGGAACGAATACGCCTCCGGCGCGTGCCAGCCCTATGGCCTCGGCAGCAACCTTGAGGCGCACATTCGACGGGATATAGCCGCGCGCTCCGCTCTCGAGCGCCGAGAGTATCTGCACCGGATCGTCGGAATCGGCGATGACGATCACCGGGATGTTCCTGAACGCAGACACGACGGAAACGATCTCTTCCTTGGCCGATTGCTCGGTGACTTTCCTGCTTCCCAGGATAAGCAGAAGAGCGGAAGGAGCGGCCCTGGTGCCGTTTTGCCGGCGCAACTCATCGATCGATTCGACCGTTCGGAATTCAAACCTCGGGTTGTGTTCGCGGAGGCTTCGCGCCAGGCATTCCCGATCCAGTGCGCGCCTGTCGACAATGACAATCGGACCGACGACCGCCGCCTCCGCGACGGATTCCTCACCATCGGTCGTATCGATGTCATCTCCATCGAAAAGATATTTCCCTGGGACGGAGGTATTCTCCTTCAGGGGAGAAATATACGATGCTTCCATAGGGCAACTCCTCAACATTGGAGGCCTTCCACAACCTGCCGGCTAAAGGATCAAAGCAGTACAAGAAGTACCGATCGCGCTATCTTGAGCGTTGCAGGCCCTGTCGACTTCGGTGAAACAGCCCCGGATACCCAATTCTCTGATCGAAAGTGTTCCGAACACCGTTCGAATGTCTAAAGCATATAACACTGTGGAAAACGCGCATTAATCTCGATTAATCACTCGTAAATAAATTTGCGTGTACTAAATTAACGCAAAAGTAGTACAACTTATAGTTGGAAATTTGATTCCACCTCAAGAATGAATAGATTGAGCGGCTTATTCGGCACCGGGTGCGCTGAGTGCAAGATACCCCGCGTCGAATTGCGTCATGCCGTGGAGGCTCTCCAGATCGAGTAGCTGGACTGCCGCGCCACGGAAGATCAGGAGCCCGTCTTCCCGCAGATCGCGCAATACGCGATTCGTGTGGATGGCGGTCAGCCCGAGGGCATCCGCGAGATCGCTTTGGGTAAAAGGAAACGAAAAGGCCTGCCCGTTCGCCAGCCCTGCCATCCGGAGCCGGTGACACATCTCCAGTAGAAGATGCGCTGTCCGTTCAATAGGGGGGCGGCGCGCAATATTGGCCAGGTGTTCCGTGGCGATACTGAAATTCCTGTTCAGCAGATGCATGAACAGCTTCGCCAGAAGAGCGTCTGCCGTATCAGAAGCAGTTCCGTGTCCATCACGATCTCGAAGGTCGTGACATCGGTAACGGCAAGGGCTGCCCTGTAGGTCGTGCCGAAGATCGAGCCGTTGCTGAGCAGATCGCCGCGCAGCGGGAAATCGGCAACAAGCCGCCGTCCATCCGCCATCGACTTGAACGAAAGCGCCCAGCCGGAAGATACGATCAGGAGCGACCGGCGGATGGATCCCTCCTCCATGATGATCGTTCCTGCGGGATAGAACCGCTCAACGATCCTTGCCCCCTTCAGCGCCTCTTCTTCCTGCGTGCTCAAAGACAGGCGAAAGGGTTGTCCGCCAAGGAATTGTGCAAATTTCTCGGGCACCGAATGCATTCGTATACTAACGGGTCGCGCCGAAAATAACGGTGCAGTTTAGTTGCCGGGCCGAGAAAGGCGGCAGAGCGAACAGCATCGACTTATCCCCCTCCAGCTTTTCGGGTATTGAATTCAAAAATTAAGCCGGGATTAAGACGTGGTCTTGTTCAACAATCGGATGTTACCCAAGAGAGGTAGGCGTCTCTTAGTTCATGTCAAAGGGTCGAAAGGAATTTTGTCATATCGCGCACTCCGTGCGGATGGCCATGATTTATAAGGCGGATTAAGCATACAAAGCTATCATAGATGTGTGGATGATTAATTAATCCAGAAAAGAAGTATTTATACATGACAACAACATAGCATAACGAATATCGAATGCAGGCGCGGTGCTCGGGGAGACTGCCAGCGGGGCGAGCCTAGTCCGATCGTCGGAGCAGCATAATTCGCAGGCGGCAAAATACCGGGCGGAACGGCGGGGAGATCGGCCGGAACACCTTCATAGAGGGTAGGCCTGTTCATCTCGACCGCCGGAAGGGCGCCCGCTACGTTTCCCGACAAGCGTAGTTCGCAACGGGAAGAGACTGCATATGGGCGGGAAGATCGTGAGCTATGTCCTGAGCGGCGGCGTAGGCTCCCGCCTGTGGCCGCTGTCGCGGGAAGATTGTCCGAAGCAATTCCACGATTTTTCTGGCGAAGGATCGATGCTCGCACGCACTTTGCACCGCCTGCGGGCGATGCCGGGAAGCGAGAAGTCGGTCTTCGTCATTGCCGCCGAGCGTCACGCCGAACGCGTGCTGGCCGAACTGGCCGCGGTCGAACTGAACGGCAACGCCGTCTTCGAGCCGGTTGGCCGTAACACGGCTGCCGCGGTCGCGGTTGCGACGCTCAATACATTGGCGAATTTCGGCGACGAACTTGTCCTGGTCGTGCCGTCGGATCACGAAATCTCGACTGGTAGACAGTTCGGGCTGGCGGTCGAGCAGGGTGCGGTGGCGGCCGAAGCAGGCCATTTCGTCGTCTTCGGCATCCGGCCGACCAAGCCCGAGACGGGATACGGTTATATCGAGGCCGGCGAGGCTATCGTTGCGCCTTCGGCCCGTGCCGTACGGCGCTTCGTCGAAAAGCCGGATCTTGCCGCCGCGCAGGCTTATGTCGATGCCGGCAATTTTTTCTGGAACGCCGGCATCTTCCTGTTCCGGGCAAGTACGATGCGGGATGCCTTCCTCGCCTTCGCGCCCGAAATCTGGCAGGGCGCGAAAGCCGCGCTACAGTCCGCGGCAAGCAGTCCTTCCGGCATTTACCTGCCGCTCGACTCCTATGCGGCGATTCCTTCCATCTCGATCGACTATGCGGTCATGGAGCATGCAAGCCCGATCGCCGTGATCCCGGCAGCGTTCCAGTGGAGCGATCTCGGCTCGTGGCAATCCCTGCTTGAGGCGGGAAACGCCGATCCGGCCGGCAACGTTCTGACGGGCGATATCGTGGCGATCGATTGCGAACGCAGCTACCTCAGAAGCTCGGGAAGGCTGCTGGCGGCGATCGGCATGAAGGACGTTACGATCGTATCCACTCCCGATGCAGTCTTCGTCGCGCCGCTCGCCTTCAGCCAACGGGTGAAGACAATCGTCGAGCGGCTCGAAAGGAGCGGACGCGTGGAGACGAAACTCACGCCCGCCGAAGATCGCGTCATCGTGCCGGGAGCCTGGCGGCAACGTGTCGATCATTGGCTGTACAAGGAGGCGCTGCCGCTCTGGTCCACCGCTGGAGTGGACAGGCGGCATGGCGGCTTCTTCGAGGCTCTTGCCTTCGATGGCTCGCCGCTTGCAAGGCACAAGCGCATGCGCACCATGGCGCGACAGGTCTATGCCTTCGCCGTCGCCAGAAAACGCGGCTGGAACGGACCGGCTGAGGCTCTTATCGATCACGGCATCCGGTTCATGGTCGACAAGGGCAGGACGAGAAGAGGCGGCTTTGTCCGCGCGCTGGACGTCGAGGGCGGGGTCGTGGACCCCGTCGAAGACGCTTATGACCATGCCTGCGTCCTGCTTGCGCTGGCGCATGCGCATACCGCGGGACATCCAGGCGCGCTTCAGCTTGGCCAGGAAACCATGGTGTTCCTGGACGAGCATCTGGAGGACAGGCAGCTGACCGGCTTCCTCGAAACCTCCGATGGCGGCGGATTGCGGCGCTCCAACCCGCACATGCACCTGCTGGAAGCGTTCCTCGCATGGCACGAGGCGACCGGCGATCGGGCTTATCTGCGTCGCGCCGCCCGTATCGTCGATCTGTTCCGCAGCCATTTCTTCCACGCCGACAGTTGGACGCTTGGAGAGTTCTTCGACGGCGATTGGAGACCGGCGACCGAAACAGACGGTGAGTGGACGGAGCCCGGCCACCATTTCGAGTGGGCCTCCCTGCTCAGCGACTTTGCGGCCCGCAGCGGACGGAAAGACCTGGTGCCGTTTGCCCGCAAGCTCTACGCTTCCGCCATCGCCAACGGGCTCAACCGCGCGACCGGCCTTGCCTACGGCGCAGTCTCGCGCGGCGGCGCGCCGCTCGACCGCGTCTCACGAAGCTGGCCGCAGGCCGAGGCGGTGAAGGCGGCTATCGCGCTCGACGGCACCGGTGGTCCCGATCTGGCGCCGGAGATCGAAGCGCGTGTCGCGCGGCTTTTCCACTGGCATATAGACCCCGCCCCGGCCGGCCTGTGGATCGACCGCATCGACGAAAAGGGCAAGGCCGTCGCCGCTGAGGTTCCGGCCTCCATTTTCTATCACCTGGTTTTCGCGCTGACGCGGTATCTCGATCGCGCGGTGCCTCCGGCGCAAGCAGCGGAGAAACTCGAACGATACGTCGTCAGGGATACCGGCGCGCAGGTCCGCGCGGCCGAATGATGGCGTGATCAGCGGAATGAAAGACAGGCCTTTTTGAGTGTGAAGGCTTCCGCGAAACCGTCCGGTGCACGGCACTCCATCCCGCGAAGCCGGGCCATCCCCCTGAACGTCTCGGCGTCGAACCAGTCCTTTGAGCGCTGGCTGCCGAAATGGCGCAACAGCAGTTCCACCTTATGCTCCAATCCTTCCCGCGATAGCGGCACGTAGATGTCCGGTCGGCCGATGTCGCCGTCCCATTTTGGGATCTCGTATTCGAGGACGAGGTGGTCGCGAAACAGGTTCCAGGTGATCTCGTTCATCGTGCGATGGTCCTGATGCGCGTCGTCGCACCGGTGCGTCAAAACGATATCGGGGGCGAAGCGACTGCGAATCGAAGCGAGCCATTCCTTGATCTCGCGCATCTGCCCGGGAAAGAAGCCGTCGTCGAAAGAGCCGACTTCCAGCGACACGGCTTCCGCGCCGGTCAGGAAATCGGTCGCGGAGGCGCGGGCCTCAGCTTCCCGCCGCCCCGTGGCGCTTGCCACGCACCAGGTCGCTTCGAGCCGAACGCCCTGCTCGATGAGGGAAAGGATCGTGCCGCCCGCGCCGATCTCGATGTCGTCGGAATGGGCGCCGAGGCACAGGACCGACAGAAGCTCGCCGGCGCGGCCGACGCAAAGGGGTATCATGCGCTCGCTGCTGTCGGCGCGGCCGCGCGGACATGCATCTGACGGCTCCAGGGCATATTGCCCTTTTCGACCATGTCCTCCAGCGCCTGCCAGTCGCGCAGCGTGTCCATGGAGCGCCAGAAGCCTTCATGCTTGCAGGCCATCAGCTTGTCCTCGGCGATGAGGCGCGTGAAAGGCTCGAGCACCAGCTCCTCGCCCTCGCGCATGTAGTCGAATATCTCGCCACGGAAAAGGAAATAGCCGCCATTGATCCAAATGTCGGAGGTGGTCGATGTCCGGAATTCGCGGACCCGTCCGTCTCCGGCTATATCGGCCAGATGATAGGTGAGCGGGGGCCGCACGGCGAGGAAGCAGGCGAGCTTGTCGCTCGCGCGGAAGCGCGAAAGCATGTCGTCGAGATCGACGTCGGTCAGCCCGTCGCTGTAGTTGGCCAGGAAGATTTCCTCTCCCTTGACGAAGTTCCTGACCGCCCAGAGCCGCTCGCCGATATTGCGCCATATGCCGGTGTCGATGAGGGTGACCCGCCAGTCCTTCGGATTCTCCTCCAGTATCCGGACGTCGCGTCCGCCATCGGAGACGACGCAATCGGCGAAGCTCTGCGGGCGTGCGTTCAGGAAGAAGTCCTTGATGACGTTGGCCTTGTAACCGAGGCACAGGATGAATTCGTCATGCCCGTAATCGCTGTAATACTGCATGACGTGACGCAGGATAGGCTGGTGCCCGAGCGGGATCATCGGCTTCGGCACGCTGTCGGAATATTCGCGGATGCGTGTGCCGAGCCCGCCGCAGAACAAGACGACCTTCATGAAGGATACTCCTCTGGGTCGATGACGGTAACGAAGGGGATGGGAACCACGAATTTCGCGCCCCAGGCCGCGACATGCCGCATCTGCCCGACGATCTCGTCCTTCAGATTCCAGGGCAGGATCAGGATGTAGTGCGGCCTGGCCTCGTCGATCGCCTCGACGCTTCGGATCGGGATATGCATGCCCGGCGTGAAGCGGCCATGCTTGTGCGGGTTGCGGTCGACCGTGAAGTCGAGGAAATCCGTGCCGATCGCGCAATAGTTCAGGAGCGTATTGCCCTTGCCCGGCGCACCGTAGCCACAGATCGTCTTGCCGTCGTTCTTGGCGGCGACGAGGAAAGCCAGGAGATCCCGCTTGGCGCGCCGCGCCCGCTCGCCGAAGGAAAGATAGACGGTCATTTCCCTGAAGCCGCGGCGCTCCTCGCGCTCCAGCAGGGCGGCGACGGCCGGTGAATCGGCCCAATGGCTCCGCTCATGCGCGAGATAGACGCGCAACGACCCGCCATGGGTGGGCAATTCCTCGACATCGATGAGCTTCAGCCCATGCCGCCGCACCATGATGTCCACGGTCGTCAGCGAGAAATAGGAGAAGTGCTCGTGATAGATCGTGTCGAACTGGTTTTCGCTGACCAGCCGTTCGATATGCGGAAATTCAAGCGTGATCACACCCTCGGGCTTCAGAAGAAGCGCCATGCCGCCGACGAAATCGTTGAGATCCGGCACCTGCGCCAGCACGTTGTTCCCGGCGATCAGGTCGGCGCGCTTTCCTTCCGCGACCAGTTTTGTCGCGAGGCCGACACCGAAGAATTCGACCAGCGTCGGCACGCCTTTTGCGATGGCTTCGCGCGCGACATTGGCGGCAGGCTCGATCCCGAGAACCGGCACGCCGAGCGGCAGGAAATGCTGGAGCAGATAGCCGTCATTGCTGGCGAGTTCGACGACGAGGCTGTTTCGCCCCAGATCGAACCGTTCCTTCATCGCCACGCAATAGCGCCGCGCATGCTCGACCCAGCTTGTCGAGTACGACGAGAAATAAGCGTAGTCGCTGAATATCTCGCGGGCGCTGACATATTCCGGCAACTGCACGAGAAAGCAGGATTCGCAGACCATCACGCGGAGTGGAAAATAGGGCTCGACGCCGTCGATCTGGTCGGCCTTGAGAAAGCTTTCGCAAGGCGGCGACATGCCGAGATCGACGAAATTGTGCTTGAGGCGGGCGCCGCAGAGCCGGCATGAATGCAGCGGCTCGACCGAAATCTGCAGCGTGGCCTCGCTGGCTTGGATGTTCATGCGCTCCTCCGGATTTCGGAACGCAATCGGTCGATGCGTTCAAACTGCGAGCGCACCGACAATAGATAGCGCCGGGCATGGCTGACGATCCGGCAATTCGATCGGGCGCAATAAGCCCATTGAACGACCGCGCGATGCGTCGGCAAGATCCCTTACGGACAATGGCCGATTGCGCGGTACCGCTATTCGCCTGAAGACGTAAGCCTGGCCAGTCGCTCCGTCTTTCGTCCAGTGTGAACCGTTCTGGGGGACGGGTGTCGCCGATGCGAAAGCGCCGCACGGTTCCGATACGACAGCGGACAGGCCGCAGCCTTACATAATGAAGGAATATGCGCAGGGAGCACCGAACGCCTACGGGCGACACCCCGCGGGGTATCCGATTTTTGGCGTTCACGCCTCGGCGAGAAGACCGTGTTCCCGTAGCAGATCGGCCGTAATGGCCACCTTGTTGAAGGGCAGCCCGGCGCGCTCGGCGATTGCCAGAAGCGAGTTGTTCCCGTCAGCCAGATTGAGAACCCACAGCATCGCCATAGCCTTTTCGCTGGCGGCCTTCATGCCGCCGAGCGCATCGTAAAGGCCGCGGCGGCCGAGCTGCGGCTCCCCTTTCGGAAAAAGATTGAGCGGTGTCCAATCCCTTTCGACGATGTCGATCGCGCCCATCAGCAGCCGGTAGGAATCGGCAAGATATTCCGGCCGGATGAAATCCAGATTGTCCGCCGAGGTATGGTATTCCGGGAACGTGCCGAAGGTGCTGCGCTGGAAGAGGCCGACGGGAAGGTTGAAGCCCGGTGAGCAGAATTGCCGCTCGTCGTAGCCATAAGGCGAGAAATCGAGGAGCCGCGCTTTCTCTCCATGAGCGGTCTTGAGCACATGCGCCATGGCCCGGTCGATGAAGGCGTCGTGACGGCGGCTGCGCTTGTAGCTTGGCCCGCCGCCGTCACCTACGCAGGAAATCACCAGCCCGTGGTCGATCGACCCTACACGGTCCTCGTTTGCGGCAAGCCATGCGAGCGCGCCGATCGTGCCCGGCACGAACAGGAAACGATAGGTGTAGCGGGTCCGCCGATGGCTGAGATCGCGTGCGAGCAGCGCCAGAAGCGCCAGCCCGGAACAATTGTCGTTGGCCAGTGAAGGATGGCAGATATGGGTTGTGAGGAGGAATTCACGATCCGTCTCTCCTCGATGCACATACTCCCCGTAAGTCAGGCTGCCGTCCTTCAGTTCACTGTCTATACGGACGTGGTACATGCCCGGCGCCAGCGCCGCCAATTCCCGGTGGGGCATGCAAAAGCCCCAACGCGGCGCATAATAGGATGTCCGGTAGGGGGTCAGGTCCGGCTGGTCGGGAAGCGTGTGGATGTGCTCTTTCAGTTCCTCCAGGTGCACGACCCGGTCCACTGGAATACTGTAGTTCATGACGGCGAGATTGCATGACCGGAAGTCGAGAATCCGATCGCCGTTCATATCTTCTATGAAGGCTTCCCGGATTGCCCATTCCTTCGGCACCTCCCAGTCGAATATGCGGGTGGTGGTCGGCACCTCGCGGCGCTCCAGGGGCAGATGCCGGCCGAGGATACGGAGCGTCTCGCGGACGCCCTCTCCGGTAATGCTCCGGCAGATCGGGAAGATCGCCTCGGCAAGGGCGAAGATTTCCGCACCCGTCGCGGAAGCGGGCGCTTCCGGTGCCTCGGACGGAAGGGTCCGTAGACGCGCCAGAGACACGTCAGTGCACCGCCACCATCCGGCCGGCCTCCTGCGGCACTTCCTCGACATGGCGCAAGTCGCTTCGCAACACGCCGGTCTTTATCAGGCGCCGGATGTGGGCGATGCGCTGGAAGCGCGGTCCCTCGAAATCGTCGACCGTCAGTCGCGATGTCTTGATCGCCTCGTAGAGCTGTCTTGCACCGGCGCGGGCGTCCCAGCGCGGCTTTGCCTCGGGCAGGACGCGCGCCAGCTTGGAGAAGTCCACCCGGTAGGAGCGCTTGTCGGGACCGGCGTCGTTGGCAAAGGTGAGTTTGCAGTCCGGCACGACCTCGGTGACGATCTCGGCTATATCGCGGATGCGATAATTGTGCTCGGTCGAGCCGACGTTGAAGGCCTGGTTCCAAACCAGTTCGGCTGGCGCGGTCATGCCCGCCATGAAGGCGCGCGATATGTCCTCGATATGGACGATGGGGCGCCACGGGCTGCCGTCGGATTTGAGGAAGATCAGCTTCTCGGTAACCGCCCATGCAACCAGATTGTTGAGCACGATGTCGAAGCGCAGGCGCGGGGAGAGGCCGTAGGCCGTCGCCGGCCGGAAATAGACCGGGCAGAAATTGCCGTCCGCCAGCTTGGCGATGCCGCGTTCGGAAAGCACCTTGGAACGGCCATAGGCGGTGACCGGGTTAAGGTCTCCTTCCTCGTCGATGAAGCCGTCTTCGGAAACGCCGTAATTGCTGCACGACGACGCAAACAGGAAGCGGGCGACGCCGGCATTCTTGGCTTCCCTCGCGATTTTGACGCTTGCCTGGTGATTGATCTCGTAGGTGATGTCCGGGTTGAGATTGCCCAGCGGATCGTTGGAGAGCGCCGCCAGATGGATGACCGCGTCGAAGCCGACAAGATCGCGCCATGTGACGTCTCGCACATCCTTCCGGATTGCCGGCACGTTGGCGATCCGGCCGCCCCGGGAAAACGTGCAGCGCTCGTAGAGATTGCTGTCGAGACCCGTCACATCATGTCCGGCCGCAACCAGCATCGGAACCATTACCGAGCCGATATAGCCCTGGTGACCCGTGACCAACACTTTCATGGCATTCCTCCAGACCGATCTTTCGCAGGAAACTAACGTTCTTCGCCCTTCACCGACGACCGCCTCAATCGGATGAACAAGGAGTGTCCGGCACCCGCCCGATTAAGCCTTCCGTGGGGGATTACTCGCCGGTCGCGGGCTGGCCGGTGGGGGACTGGCTGGTGGCAGGCCCCATTTTCGAATTTTCGCTGAAAAGGCCCGGATGCTTGCTCCTGAATTCGCTGGAGGTCGCAAGCCCGGCGGCCACGTCCGTGCGTGTCATCGAACCCGACGCCAGTTGTTTCATGTAGCTGTTGCGGCCGTCATTGTCGGCGACACGGTTGAGAAGCAGCTTGTAAAGAAAGCTGACATAGGTGCGGTCGGGCATGCCGAAACTGCTGTACCGGTCCCGGAAGGCACCGGATCTGTACATCGCTTCGATCAGGTCCGTCACCTTCGCCTTGCCCTCTTTAAGCCGGCTCGACCATTCGGCAAGCTCGGCCGGGTCCGGCGGGGTGCCGAGCACCATGCAGTAGGTATAGCGTACCCTTCGCATGTCGATCGGGTCGTTGCCCTTGCCGGCGTCGCCCAGCCGGCATCGGGGCGCGGGAAGGGACCACTCCCCGCCGCGGATAAGCGCGCGGGCGGTAGCGTAAGCGGGCTTCGGCTCGCCGGTCCTCCAGCCGCCATCCGGCGTTGGCACCACATGGACAAGCCCCATATAGGCCTCGTAGTCGGGCGCCCAGTAAGGCTCGTCCATCAACTCGTAGATGAACGCGGCCTGCACGTCGTAGGTCGGTGCAAGCTCCTTCAACCGCGTCATCATGGATTTCAGGCCGCTCGACTGCTCCTCGTCGCCGCGCTGGCTGCCATAGGGGTTGTTGAACTCCGTGATCCAGATCGGATGGCCATATCCGGCAAGGCGCTTGAATGCCCATTCCGGATCCTGCCCGTAAATATGCCACACCGAGATATCCCAGCGTATGCCGTCCTTCTTCATCCTCTCGAACGCGCCGATGTGGCCCCAGCCCGCCGTGCCCATCGCCTTGAGGATCGTCGGATCGACGGAGATGGCGCCGTCGGAGAGCCCCTTCAGGACGGCGCTCGCCAGTTTCCATCTCGGGCCGTAATAATCGAGCGCGTCGCGGCCGGACGCCGTGCCCCAGTTGCAGGGATATTGCGTGCCGTCGTCGCGCATCTCGCATGGCTTGATGAGAGCGGGGTTTTCGGGTTCGTTGCCGAGTTCCCAGATCCTTATGTCGCTCTTGAAACGCGAGACGAGACCGGCCGCCAGGTCGAAGGCGCGCCGGTAAAGCACCTTGGGATCGTCGCTGTCGAGGCCGCCCGGCGTGATGACGGGAAGGATCGCGATGCCGTGTTTCCTGCCTTCCGCGACCAGCGCCGCCAACTCGTCGGCCTTGTCCATGCCGGATATGTTGACCCGGTATGATTTCATGCCGAGGTCGGCGAGGAAGTCGAACTGCTCTTTGATCGAGGTCCCCTGATAGGCATAGAACGGATGCCCGTTCGCGCCCCAGAGGAACGCCGCCGATGCGGGAGAAACGAGTGTGGCCAGAAGGGCCAGGCAAATCCAGGTCTGCTTGAACATAAGGGCCTCGCCTAGGAAGTGTGATCGATGCGGATGACAGCGAAGGCGGTCCGCACGAGGATCGTGAGATCGCGATGGAGGGACCAGTTGCGCACATAGTGCGAATCGAGCGCGACGCGCTCGGCGTAGCCGATGCTGCTTCTGCCGCTCACTTGCCACAGGCCGGTGATGCCTGGCCGGGCGCTCAGATAGTCGGTGCAAGAGGCGCCGTAGAGCGGCAACTCGTCGGCAACGACGGGGCGCGGCCCCACGCAGCTCATGTCTCCGCGCAGAACGTTGAACAATTGCGGCAGTTCGTCGAGGCTCGATACCCTGAGGAGTTTGCCGATCAGTGTTACCCTCGGGTCATGCTTCAGTTTTTTCGTCTCGCGCCATTCCCGGGCGGCGTCGGGATTGTCGGCGAGATATTGCTGCAGCGCGTCGGAAGCGTCGCGCCGCATCGTCCGGAACTTGCGGCAATCGAAGGGTTTGCCGCCGAAGCCGATACGTTTATGGGCGAAGATGACGGGGCCGCCATTGGCGGCCAGCACGAACGCGGCGATGACGAGCATTACCGGTGCGGCCAGGACAAGCGCGAGCGTTGCCACAAGGATGTCCATCAACCTTTTTGCCCCGCCGCCGATCGGCTGCGGGCGGATTGCGGGAAGCACGATCGCGCTGGCTGGGAACGCGCTGTCCGCCGGCACCTCGATCAGAGGCTCTCCGGCGCCGGCAATCGCGAACGGACCGGATATTCCGGCTGCCTGCCGGATGACGAAAAAATTTTGGCCGGAAGTGGCCACGTTGGATGAATCGCTCGAAATCGACATGTGCCGACCGCCTTGTCGTTTCAGCCATTCTGGAAAGCTCGGCAGCCTCATCGCAAGAACGGCAATGGAGGTAATGCGGCAGGCTTAGGCCGGCGGCCTTTTGTAGTTCCACCGGCTGCGAAAGCAGGCGCGGCTTCTTGCCATGGATGGCCCTCGCCGGTGTCCAGCGTCGCGAAGGGGGGTGGCATCCGCCGGGTTTCGGAGGCGCGCTGCCGGCCGCTACATCTTTAGCGCTACACGCTCTATTCCTTTTCCTGCGGCGAAACCGCACGTGCTCTGCCTAAACTGCCGGGCCAGAATCTCGAAGGGGATGTGCATATGGCAGGTCTTACGGTTTCCGAATTCGCCCGATCCGAGCGTCTCAGGGAACGGGCGCACCGGCTTATCCCCGGCGGCGCTCATACCTACGCGAAAGGCGATGACCAATACCCGGTCCTGGCTCCGGGATTCATCGAAAGGGGCGAGGGTTGCCGGGTCTGGGATGTCGACGGCAACGAGTTCATCGAGTACGGCATGGGCAACCGCACAGTCGGCCTTGGCCATGCCTTCCCGCCTGTCCTCGATGCGGCGATGACCGCGATGAAGGGCGGCTCGAACTTCGTTCGGCCGGCGCGCATCGAAGCGGATTGCGCCGAAACCTTCCTTCGCATCATCCATGGCGCGGAAATGGTGAAATTCTGCAAGGACGGCTCCGACGCCACCTCAGGCGCGGTCCGGCTCGCCCGCGCCTATACCGGGCGGGACCTGGTCGCCTGCTGCGCCGATCATCCTTTCTTTTCGACCGACGACTGGTTCATCGGCACGACGCCGATGAACGCCGGCGTGCCGCGCGCGACGCGCCGCCTTACCCTCACCTTTCGCTACAACGACATCGCGAGCGTCGAGGCGTTGTTTGCCCGTTACCCCCGCAAGATCGCCGCGCTCATTCTGGAGCCGGCGAGAAGCCAGGAACCGGTGGACGGCTTCCTGCACCGCGTCCAGGAAATCTGCCGCCGCGAAGGCGCGTTGTTCATCCTCGACGAGATGATCACCGGCTTTCGCTGGCATGCCAGCGGCGGGCAGCATCTCTACGATGTTACCCCTGATCTCTCCTGCTTCGGCAAGGCGATGGGCAACGGCTTTTCCCTTTCCGCCCTGGCCGGCAAGCGCGAATATATGCGCCTCGGCGGGCTCGACCATTCCGACCTGCCACGCGTCTTCCTGCTTTCCACGACCCATGGCGCGGAAACCCACGCCATGGCGGCCGGCATGGCCACGATGGAAACCTACCGCACGCAACCGGTCATCGAGCATCTCAACCGACAAGGCGGAAAACTGAAAATCGGGATGGAAGAGGCGGCAAGGCGGCATGGCATAGAGGCCTTCGTCTACCCGGTCGGCCTGCCGTGCTGCCTGGCCTATGCAACGCTCGACCGGGACGGCAAACCCTCCCAATCCTTCCGCTCCCTGCTGCTGCAGGAAACCATCCGCCGTGGCATCCTGATGCCGTCGCTGGTCGTCAGCTACGCGCATGAGGATGCCGACATCGGCTATACGCTCGACGCGATCGACGGCGCGTTTGGCGTCTATGCGCGGGCGCTGGAAGACGGTGCGGAACGCTATCTTGTCGGGCGGCCGTCGCAGACGGTCTACAGGCGGTTCAACTGCGATGGCCAGTCGCCGCGCACGGCGCCGCATCGCAAGATCGCCTGAGAAGATGCAGGATCGCCTGAAAA
>JAKDNM010000216.1 GCA_030456445.1 Hyphomicrobiales bacterium | reverse complement strand
GCCATGGAAATGTCGCTGCGCTGGGCCGAGCGCTGCAAGACGGCATTCGGCGATCAGCCGGGCAAGGCCATGTTCGGTATCGTCCAGGGCGGCGACGTGGCCCGCCTTCGCGAGCGGTCCGCGTCGGGGCTCGCGGCGCTCGACCTCAAGGGGTATTCGGTCGGCGGGCTGGCGGTCGGCGAACCGCAGGCGGTGATGCTCGACATGCTCGACGTGGTCGATCCGGTGCTGCCGGGAAACAAGCCGCGCTACCTGATGGGCGTCGGCACGCCCGACGATATCCTCAAATCCGTGGGGCGAGGCATCGACATGTTCGATTGCGTCATGCCGACGCGCGCCGGCCGGCATGGGCTGGCCTATACGCGGCGCGGCAAGGTCAATTTGAAGAACGCGCGTCACGCCGACGACCCGCGCCCGCTCGACGAGGCGAGCGATTGCCCGGCCAGCCGCGACTACAGCCGCGCCTATCTGCATCATCTGGTGAAGTCGGGCGAGGCGCTCGGCGCAATGCTGCTCTCATGGAACAACATCGCCTATTACCAGTCGCTGATGCAGGACATCCGCGATGCGATCGAGGCGGGCCGCTTCGCCGACCGCACCGCAGAGATCACGGCGGCGTGGGAAAAAGGCGACCTGCCGCCGCTTTGAACGGCTCTACCTCTACCGCACCTGGTCCAGAAGCCGCTTGCACTCGAGGAGATCGAACAGCGCCTCCTGCAGGAGCGCGCGGTTGTCGCGCGAGAGCTTGCCGCTGTCGGCCTGCACCGGGCCGTCATCGTCCGGGCGGCCGAGGCCGAAGAAGCGCCGGCTGGGCTTTACCCTCGATTCGCCGACCAGCATCTCGTCGTCGCCTTGGGGGGCGGCGGTGGCGGCCACCAGGGCCGGACCGGAAGTCTGACGGCGCTGGGCGATCGCCTCGACGGCCGCAAGGTCGCCGCTGCCCACCGCCACCAGGAACTGGTTGCCGTTGTCGCGGAGCAGCTTCTGCACGCCCTTGATCGTATAGCCCTGGTCGTAGAGCATGTGGCGGATGCCCTTGATCAGGTCGACATCCTGAGGCCGGTAATAGCGACGGCCGCCGCCGCGCTTCATCGGCTTTATCTGGTTGAAGCGCGTTTCCCAGAAGCGGAGCACATGCTGGGGCAGGTCCAGTTCTTCGGCCACCTCGCTGATGGTCCGAAAGGCGTCGGGGCTCTTTTCCATCGCGGCAATCCTTCACAGCCATGCGATTCGTATAACATTTCAGCGGTTTGTGAGAAGATATTCAAGCCGAAATGCAGTCGAAGAAAGACATTCCACTGATTTCCGCGTTTCTGGCGCTCGATTTCGTTAAGGAATGTGGCCAGCGCCCGGACGCTGCCACGAACATTTCCCGCTTCCGCCGGGATTTCGACGCGCCCGCATCATTGGCAAGCCGCGATCGCGTTCTTATCTGAAAGGCAAGGCGGCAAGGAGAAAGCGACATGGACAAGGCCAGGGAAGCGCTGGAAGAACTGTTGAACGACCCGATCGTCCGCCTCGTCATGGCAAGCGACGGGGTGGAGCCCGCAGAGGTGCGCGGCCTCTTTGTAAGCGGCCAGGATGAAAGCGCGGAAGAGGAAGCCGAACTGCCGGCGCTCCAAATGATCGCAGCCTCGCCCTGCGGGCTGGGCATGTGCTGCATCTGATTGCGAACCCGTAATCCACGGCGCTGATATTCACCCCAAAAAACCTGATTTTCCAACGGCTGTTCGTTCGGCGGCGTGTCGCCGGAGGCAGACGGTGTGTACGGCGATTCGGCCGGCACCGAATTCCTAACATTTCGATTCAAACTTTGTTGGTACTTCGGCCTTAGGAATCGGAGTTACGTGTCGTTGCGCGCCGTTGCGCGTGGTCTGTCTGGTATTGCGTACAGGTTGCAATGCGCCCGAGCCTCGCCCTTCTCTGTCTTGCCTTGATGCTGCCGGCCGGCTGCTCGTCCACTTCCGCCGTGGACGCGCTGGAATTGCCGGCGCCGTCTCACGAAAAGACGGGTTCGATCGGCAGGCCCGCCGGCGCATTCGTGCCGCCGGCCGCCATTGGCGCAAGCACCGAACTCGCGGTAGTCGACGAGCCGAAGAAGCCGGAGCCGCTTGTCGCGATCGACGAGGTTGCCCCGCCAACCCCGCAGCCGCGCCCCCGCCGTGCCAGGCGCGGTGTCATTTATTCCTATAATTTCCGTGATGCCGATCCCGTCGATTTCGGTCGCCATTCGCCGCGCAAGCTCGACGTGCACGGCGTCGACGTCTCGCGCTGGCAGGCCGATATCGATTGGACCAAGCTTCGCCGGCATGGCGCCAATTTCGTCTATATCAAGGCGACGGACGGCGGTGATCATCTCGACCCGATGTTCATGAAAAACTGGCGGGACGCGAGCGAGGCCGGGCTGAAGCGCGGCGCCTATCATTTCTTTTATTGGTGCCGGGTCGCCAGCGAGCAGGCGGACTGGTTCATCCGCAACGTACCGAAGGTGAAAGGCGCGCTGCCGCCGGTCATCGACGTCGAGTGGAACCACCAGTCGAGCTGCAAGCGGCGGCCTTCGCGCGCCAAGGTGCTGGAGAAGATGCAGGTCTTCATGGACCGGCTGGAGCGGCATTACGGCCAGCGGCCGGTCATCTATACGACGCCGGACTTCTATGCCGACAATCTCCAGGGCGCCTTCCTCGACCATCCGTTCTGGCTGCGCTCGACGGCGCAGCATCCAGGCAAGGTCTATCCGGGGCGCGACTGGCTGTTCTGGCAATATTCCGGCTCCGGCCTGTCCAAGGGCGTGGAGGGCCAGATCGACCTCAACGTCTTCAACGGCGACGAAAACCAATGGTGGGCATGGCTCGGCGGCCGGCGGATGGTCGCCGACGCGGATTGACAGCCGCCGCCGCCGTCCTTCGATAAACACGAAAAAGAGCAACAGAAGCCGTTTTCG
>JAKDNM010000108.1 GCA_030456445.1 Hyphomicrobiales bacterium | reverse complement strand
TTTGTTTGAGCATGATCTTTTCGGAAAACCGGTGGCACTTTTCCGGATCGTGCTCCAAGCCGGTGAACCACGCCTTCAGTCCGTCGCCTGTTTGAGCGCCAGTGCCGCACCCAACGGTCCGATGACGGCGAAGAATAGCGTGAGCGCGGCGAGGATGAGGAAGGGCGGCAGGAAGGGCTCGGGATCGTTGACCGCGCCATAGCTGGCCGTGACGCCGAAGATCAGCACCGGCACGGTGAGCGGCAGGATCAGGACGGAGACGAGCAGTCCGCCGCGCGGCAGCGCCACCGCCACCGCTGCCCCGACGGCGCCGATGAAGGCGATGGCCGGCGTGCCGACCAGAAGCGTCAGCGTGGTGGCGCCGATCGCGGCCGCCTCCATATTCATGAACAGGCCGAGAAGCGGCGAAGCCACCACCAGCGGCAGCACGCTCGCGGTCCAGTGCGCAAGACATTTGACGAGCACCGTCAGCGCCGGCGGATGCCGATCGCCGGCAAGTGCCAGAAGATCGAGCGTGCCGTCCTCGCGGTCGGCCTGGAAGAGCCGTTCCAGGCCAAGCAGGCTGGCGAGCAGCGCGCCGATCCACAGGATCGCCGGACCGATCCGCCCCAGAAGCTTGAGATCCGGCCCGACGCCGAAAGGCACGACCGCGACGACGGCGAGGAAGAACAGCACCCCCACCAGCGCCCCGCCGCCGGCCCGGATGCCGATTCTCAGATCGCGGAGATAAAGGGCTAGCATGAGCGGCTCCCACTCTCCCTTCCGTAGCAGGGCAATCGCATATGAAGATCGACCCCCATTCCGATCAGTGGAGCCTGTCCTCGGGCTTGCCGGAGGCAAGACCCGGGGGCTGACCACCTCTCCCCCGATCGACGGGGGGGAGGAAGCGATGGCCGCACGGCTTAGCATCTTTCCTCGCCCCCACGAAGGTGGGGGAGAGGTGGCGCGCGAAGCGCGACGGAGTGGGGGACATCCGATCATATGAGATTACCCCGCCGAAACGGCAGGGTCGGCGTCGTGCGCTATCGGCTGGCCGGAGCGGTGAGCGACGGACCTCAGACATGTGTCGCACCCCCCATCCGCAACTCCTTCACTCCCTCCAGCCCCAACGCCACATGTGTCGCCGCCACGATCATGCCGCCTTCGCGGAGATGCCCGGTCATCAAGGCAGCGAAACGTTCTTCCGAGCGCCGGTCGAGCCCCGCCGTCGGCTCGTCGAGCAGCCAGAGCGGGCGCCGGCTGATCAACAGCCGGGCGATGGCGATGCGCCGCCGCTGGCCGGTCGACAGGTAGCCATAGGGAAGGTGCGCCACCGTCTCGAGGCCGACCGCTTCCAGCGCTTCGCCGATGCCGAGCGCCGGCGCGCCGTTGAAGTTTTGCCAGAAATCCAGGTTCTCGGCGACCGAGAGCACCGGCTTCATGCCGTTCTCATGGCCGAGATAGTGGCAGGCCGCGGCGGGATCGGGTGCTTGTTCGCCGCCCCCTTCCAGCTGGATCGACCCCTCGGCCGCCGGCAGCAGCCCTGCGATGATTCGCAGCAGGGTCGATTTTCCCGACCCGTTCGGTCCCGTAACGATCAGCGTCTCACCATCGGACACGGCAAAATCGATGCCCGAGAAGACGGTCTCGCCGCCGCGTTCGCCCCCAACCTTCTCGGCGACAAGCCGCATTCCTTCCCCTTTTCGCTCTTATTTCGCTGATCCGCCTGGCCCAGCAACATTCATCCTTAGTTTCTCTAGAACTCCTCTACGAAATTCTCTATATGCGATGCAATCGCGCCAGCGGTCGGCGTGAATCTCAATTTGCGCCGAACCAGCGCGCGAGCCGCCTTCAACGGCCGAGCGCTTGGGAGCGGACAGCGGAAATGACCGTACCCGCACCTTTGCGCGTGATACCATGCGACTGGCGTCCGTTCCCTATCGGCAACCGATAGTCAGGGACCGCTCGTGACACACTCACTCGACAGTTTCAAAGCACGCAAAACCCTCAAGGCAGGGGATAAGGAATATGTCTATTTCAGCCTGACGGAGGCCGAAAAGAACGGACTTTCCGGTATTTCCAGACTTCCCTTTTCGATGAAGGTCCTCCTGGAAAACCTGCTCCGCAACGAGGACGGGCAATCCGTCAAGAAAAAGGATATCGAGGCGGTAGCCGCCTGGCTGGCCGACAAGGGCAGTGCGGGCTACGAGATCGCCTACCGGCCGGCGCGCGTGCTGATGCAGGACTTCACCGGCGTTCCGGCCGTGGTCGACCTGGCGGCGATGCGTGACGCCATGGTCGCGCTCGGCGGCGATCCGGAGAAGATCAATCCGCTCGTACCCGTCGATCTCGTCATCGACCATTCCGTCATCGTCGACGAGTTCGGCACGCCGAGAGCCTTCGCGCACAATGTCGAGAAGGAATATGAGCGCAATGGCGAGCGCTACCGCTTCCTGAAATGGGGCCAGCAGGCCTTCCGCAATTTCCGCGTGGTTCCGCCCGGCACCGGCATCTGCCATCAGGTCAACCTCGAATATCTGGCGCAGACGGTGTGGTCGGCCGAAATCGACGGCGAGACGGTCGCTTATCCCGACACCTGTGTCGGCACCGATTCGCACACCACCATGGTCAATGGCCTCGGCGTGCTCGGCTGGGGCGTAGGCGGCATCGAGGCGGAGGCGGCCATGCTCGGCCAGCCGGTCTCCATGCTTTTGCCGGAAGTCATCGGCTTCCGCGTCACCGGCCGGCTCAAGGAGGGCGTCACCGCCACCGATCTCGTCCTCACCGTCACCCAGATGCTGCGCAAGAAGGGCGTTGTCGGCAAGTTCGTCGAGTTCTTCGGCCCCGGCCTGTCCTCCATGACGCTCGCCGACCGCGCCACCATCGGCAACATGTCGCCGGAATATGGGGCGACCTGCGGCTTCTTCCCGGTCGATGTCGAGACCATCAAATACCTGACCATGACCAGCCGCACCGAGGAACGCATCGCGCTGGTCAAGGCCTATGCGGAGGCGCAGGGCCTGTGGCGCCATGACGGCATCGCCGATCCGGTCTTCACCGACACGCTGGAACTCGACCTCGGCGAGGTCGTGACGTCGATGGCCGGACCGAAACGGCCCGAGGGACGCGTCTCGCTCGGCGACATTCCGGCCGCCTTCGCCCAGGCGATGGACACGGAATACAAGAAAGCCGCCGAGATTGCGAAGCGGTACGCGGTGGAGGGCGCCGCCTACGACCTTGGCCATGGCGATGTGGTGATCGCCGCGATCACGTCGTGCACCAACACGTCGAACCCGAGCGTGCTGATCGGCGCGGGGCTTCTCGCCCGCAACGCCAACCGGCTCGGGCTGAAGCAGAAGCCCTGGGTGAAGACCTCGCTCGCGCCGGGCAGCCAGGTGGTCGCGGAATATCTCGACAAGTCCGGCCTGCAGAAGGAACTCGACACTATCGGCTTCAATCTCGTCGGCTTCGGCTGCACGACTTGCATCGGCAATTCCGGGCCGCTGCCCGGCCCGATTTCGAAGACCATCAACGACAAGGGCCTGATCGGGGCGGCGGTGCTTTCGGGCAACCGCAATTTCGAGGGCCGCGTCTCGCCCGACGTGCAGGCGAACTATCTCGCTTCGCCGCCGCTGGTGGTCGCCTATGCGCTTGCCGGCACGGTGACGAAGGACTTGACTACGGAACCGATCGGCGAGGGCAAGGACGGCAAGCCGGTCTTCCTCAAGGACATCTGGCCGACGACCGCCGAAATCCAGGACTTCATCCAGAAGAACGTCACCCGCGAGCTTTTCGCGCGCAAATATGCCGATGTCTTCAAGGGGGACGACAATTGGCGCCAGGTCAAGGCGCCGGGCGGCCAGACCTACACTTGGGACGACCAGTCGACCTATGTACAGAACCCGCCCTATTTCGAGGGCCTGGCAAAGAAGCCGGACGCTGTCGGCGACATCAAGGGTGCGCGCATCCTCGGCCTCTTCGGCGACAAGATAACCACCGACCACATCTCGCCGGCGGGATCGATCAAGGCGGCTTCGCCAGCCGGTGAGTATCTCACCGGCCACGGCGTCGGGATCGCCGACTTCAATCAGTACGGCACGCGGCGCGGCAATCATGAGGTGATGATGCGCGGCACCTTCGCCAATATCCGCATCCGCAACCACATGCTCGGCGAGAACGGCAAGGAAGGCGGCTACACGATCCACTATCCCTCCAAGGAGGAGATGTCGATCTACGACGCTGCCATGCTCTACCGGCGGGAGAAGGTGCCGCTGGTCATCTTCGCCGGCATCGAATACGGCAATGGCTCCTCGCGCGACTGGGCGGCCAAGGGCACCAATCTGCTCGGTGTCCGCGCCGTCATCGCGCAGTCCTTCGAGCGCATCCATCGGTCGAACCTGGTCGGCATGGGCGTGGTGCCCTTCGTGCTCGACGAGGGTACGAGCTGGCACTCGCTCGGCCTGACCGGCGAGGAGACGGTCGAGGTCGACGGGCTGGAGAATATCCGGCCGCGCCAGAAGATGGTCGCCAGGATCACCTATGCCGACGGCAAGGTGAAGGAGGTGCCGATCCTGTGCCGCATCGACACCGCCGACGAGCTTGCCTACTTCACGAATGGCGGCATCCTGCAATACGTGCTGCGCGACCTCGCGGCTTAGCGAAAGGGCTCTTCTTCCCTTGTGGGAACAAGCCTTTTGGGAATGGGGCGGTCGAAGAAATTCGGCCGCCTTTTTCGTCTGGCTCGTGGCGGGAAAAAGTCTCACCTCAACGTGACTTCCCCTTGTGTCTCGCCGCCGCCTATCTTCGTCGCATGGAAGCGACAACACAGACGCTTGATCGCGTTGGTAAGGCGACGGCGAAACATGGCTTGGCGATCGCATTGACTACGGCCTGTCTTGCCGTGGCGATGCCGGCGATGGCCAAGCCGCTCGGCGTGATCGAGTTGTTCACCAGCCAGGGCTGCAATTCCTGCCCGGCTGCCGACGTCGCGCTCGGTCGCTTTGTCCGGCAGGGCAATGTCGTGGTGCTCGCCTATCACGTCGATTATTGGGACTATCTCGGCTGGAAGGACACGCTCGGCAGCCGCGCCAACACCGAACGGCAATACGCCTACGCCAAGGCTTTCGGTTCGAGCCAGGTCTATACGCCGCAAGCGGTCGTCAACGGGCGTACCCACATGAACGGCGCATATGTCGGCGAAGTGGAGGCCGAACTTTCCACGCTCGACCGGTCCGGCAAGGGAATGGCGGTCGATATTTCGGTCCGTGACGTGGGCCATTCCTATGTCATCGAGGCCGGCGCGGCGAAAGGCGGGACAGGGGAGGCGCGCGTGGTCCTCGTCTCCTATGCGCCTGAGCGCGACATCACCATACGCCGAGGCGAGAACAGCGGCCGAACCATCACCTACTGGCATGCCGTGACCGGTACCCACATTGCCGGCATGTGGCACGGCAAGCCGGCTCACTACGAGGTGCCGAAGATAGCGCTTTCTTCAGACGGCGGTATCGCCGTCCTTTTGCAATCCGGCGCGGGAGGCGCTGCGGGACCGATCCTCGGCGCGGCTGCGCTCGGGGGCGCGGGAGGCTGACCGACGATTAGAACATGATGTGATCGGATTGTATCGCATCATGCTCCTATCTCTTTGTTTGAGCATGATCTTTTTGGAAAGCCGGTGCCTGGTTTTCCGGATCGCGCTCCAGCATGAGCGCTCGAAATCCGTCAGAGGCCGAGCGCGATCTTGCGTCCGTCATAGATGGCGTAGGCGGCCTGTCGTGCGGCGGTGCAATCGCCGATCGCCATGAAGGCTGTCCCGCGTGCTTCGAGCTCGACCGATAGGCTGTCCGCCGCCATGCTGGTTGCTGCGAAGACAAGCGCGTCGGCCTCGACCTGATGCTCGGCGCCGGTGAGCAATGATGCGATCCGGGCCGTTTCACCGTCCCAATGGCTGACGGCGCTTTCGGTCACGAAGCGGACGCCGAGGCGCGCGAGCGCACGGCGGAGCGGCGCATCCGCCGCCATGCGCTGAAGTTCCTTTCCGACGAGGGGATCGGGCGTCACCAGCGTTACATCGTGGCCGTCTTCCGCAAGCCGCCAGGCCGTGCCGCATCCTTTCCAGTTGCCGCCGTCATCGAGCAGGAGGATGCGCTTTCCCGGCCTTGCCTCGCGCGCCATAACGGCCTCCGCCGACAGGACCGGCCCGCCGCCGGGGATGCTGTCATATTGCGGCAGCGCTCTCTGGAAGGCTCCGTCCGGGGGCAGTGAGCCGGTGGCAACGATAACGTGATCGGCGGCTTCGCGTTCGACATCCTCGGCTTCGACATATTGTCCGTAACGCACCTCCACGTGAAGCCGGGCGAGTTGCCGCTGGTACCAGTCGATCAGGTCGAGGACCTGGGCGCGGCGCGGCTGCAGTCCGGCAAGGCGAAATTGCCCGCCGAGGCGGTCCGAGGCCTCGACGAGCACGACCCGGTGGCCACGTTCGGCCGCCACGCGCGCCGCCTCCATGCCTGCGGGGCCACCGCCGATGACAAGAATGCGTTTCGGTTGCGAGGTCGGCGTGAAGCGGTCGCCGCCCCATTCCCATTCGCGGCCCGCCGAAGGGTTGATGACGCAGCTTATCCAGTAGTCGCGCGAGCGCCGGCCCCAGCACATCTGGTTGCAGGAAAGACAGCCGCGAATGTCCTGCGCGCGTCCGGCGGCAGCCTTGCTGGCCAGATGCGGATCGGCGATCTGCCCGCGTACGATGGAGACCAGGTCGGCACGGCCTTCGCTCAGCACGCTTTCGGCGTTTTCCGGCGTGCGGATATGGCTTTCGGCCGTGATCAGGGCGTGGCGCACGGTGGATTTAAGTACGCCCGCGAGATCGGCGCCAAGCTTCTCCGGATAGAGGAAGGTGGGCATGATCTTGTAGAAGTCGAAATAGCTGCCGGAGCCGCAGGTCACGTAGTCCATCAGCGCGTCGCGATCGTGGAGGTCGATGATCTCGGCCAGGGCCTCGCGTCCCAGCGCCACCTCGACCTCCGGTTCGTCGTTGATGGCGAGGCCGATGATGAAATCCTCGCCGCATACTTTCCGGATGCGGGTCATCACCTCGCGGCTCATGCGGGTACGGTTTTCAAGGCTCCCGCCCCAACGGTCGTCGCGCCGGTTCGACCAGGGCGTCCAGAACTGATCGAGCATCGAGTGGTAAGCGGCCCAGACCTCGACCCCATCGAACCCGGCTTCGCGGCAGCGCCGTGCCGCCTGAACGAAACCGTCGATCGTCTCTTCGATCTCGGTCTCGGTCATGCGGTGCGAACCGTCTGAATCGTGGTAGCTCGGCAGGCCGGAGGGCGACCAGCCCGCATGGAACGAATTATCGGAATCGGCGTGCTGGCCGACATGGTAAAGCTGCTGGATGGCGACGGCACCGTTACCCTTGATCGCTTCCGTGATCTTGCGGAAATGCGGAATAACGCTGTCATCCGACGGGCGGAAATTGCCTCGGGTCAGCACCGCGGCCCGATGGACGGGCATCGGCTCGACCACAATCATTCCCGCTCCGCCGATGGCGCGTTCGGCATAGTAGCCGACATGCCGCTCGGTCGGCAGGCCTTCCTCCGCCATGTTGGCCGTGTGCGCCCCGAAGACGATCCGGTTGCGGAGCGTCCTGCCGCGCAGCGCGGCCGGCGTAAACAATCGCTTGAAGGACTGTTGCGGCATCGCCTTCTCCCTCCGAGCGCCGGGTAGGGCGGGCTGGCCCCGGTACTCGCGGCGCAATCGCCCTCGCAAAGTAAGACGACAGTTGCACATCGACAGGCAAGCGGGGCTAATAGTCAAGAAGAACGAAATTCCCGGGCGGTTGAGCCACAGGCAATCGATGCCGGCAATGGGCGTTCATTTCGCAATCGAGCCGCGGCGCGCGGCTGGACAGGAGCCCGATGGTTCGCCGTTTTTACAGCCTGCCTTCGTTGATCGCGCTTGCTGCTTTTGAAGCGGCGGCGCGCCATCTCAGCCTGACCAAGGCGGCCGAGGAACTCAACGTCACGCCCGGCGCCATCTCCAAGCAGGTCCGCACGCTGGAGGAGGAACTCGGCGTCCCGCTGTTCCTGCGCAGGCACAGGGCGATCGAGCTGACCCGCGAAGGCGAAACGATGGCGGCGGCGCTGCGCGAAGGCTTCGAGCGGATGTCGTCGACGTTTCGCCAGGTGAAATCGCTGGGCGGGCAAGCCGTGGCGACCCTCGGCAGCACCATGGCCATGGCGCATCTGTGGCTGATGCCGCGCATGGGCACTTTCTGGAACCAGCACAACGACATCATCGTCGACCATGTGATCTCGGACCACCCGCATGGTCTCGACCGGCCCGACGTGGATCTGCGCATCCGCTACGGCGACGGCGACTGGCCGGACGAGCTTTCGGCCAAGCTCTACGACGACCGCATCTTTCCCATTGCGAGCCCCGCTTTCGCCAAGGCGTATCCCGTGAAGTCGGTGGCCGACATGGCGCAACTGCAATTGCTGTCCGTCGAAGGCATCGACTGGACATGGACCACCTGGGCGGAATTCCTGCGCGAGGTCGGCCATCCGGGCAGGCATGCTCCAGATCGGCACGTGAATGTGCGGCGCTTCAACAGCTACGTGATCGCCTTGCAAGCGGCGCGAAGCGGACAGGGGGTGGCGCTGGGCTGGGAGAGCCTCGTTGCGCCGCTGATCGAAACGGGCAACCTCGTGCGGGTGACGGATGCCGCGATCGCCGCCCCGCAGTCCTGTTTCGTGACATGGAGCGCGCGACGGCCGCTCAGCCCGCAGGCGGCCCTGCTGAGGGATTGGCTGCTTTCGTTAGGATCGTTGAGTTCAGCTCAAGCGAGCCGGCTTCCTATTTCGCTTGAACAACCGGCGCGCAGGCGCTCTCCTAGAGCCAAGGGAGAGCCGGCATGACGACAGATACAGCCTCGTTGCAGGAAGCGCCGGGATCCCATCGGCGCGGCGGGGGCCGTGTCGGCCGCAAGGCGCTGCGGTCGGCGCCGGTCGCTTCTTTCCCGACGCTTGTGCGCAAGATTCCGGTTTACGAGATCGTTCCCGATGAGGCGATTGAGTTGATCCACCAGGAATCACTCGCCATTCTCGAAGAGGTGGGCTGCGAATTTCGCGACGACGAGGCGATCGCGCTTTGGAGAGAAGCGGGGGCGGACGTTTCCGGGACGCGGGTCCGGCTCGACCGGGCGCTGCTTATGGACCTCGTATCGAAGGTGCCTGCCGAATTCACGCTTCACGCGCGCAATCCGCAGCGCTCCGTGCAGATAGGCGGCGACAACTCCATCTTCATCCCGATGTACGGCGCGCCCTATGTGCGCGATCTCGACAACAACCGACGCTACGGCACGCTGGAGGACCTGCAAAACTTCCACAAGCTCGCCTACATGGCGCCGGCGCTGCACTCGTCGAGCTCGATCATCTGCGAGCCGATGGACATCGCGGTGCCGAAGCGGCATCTCCACATCATCCATTCGGCGCTGAAGCATTCCGACAAGCCGTTTATGGGTATCGTGACCTCGAAAGAGCGCGCCGAGGACACGATGGCGATGGCGGGCATCGTGTTCGGCGAGGATTTCGTGCGCGACAATCCCGTCCTTGTCTCGATCACCAACTGCAACTCGCCGCTGGTGTGGGACGCCACCATGCTGGACGCCATGAAGGTCTATGCGCGGCACAACCAGCCGGTGATCCTGGCGCCTTTCGCGCTTTGCGGCGCATCGACCTCGGCCTCTTCGGTGGGGGCGGTCGCGCAGGTCAACGCAGAGGCGCTGGCGGGCGTCGCCTTCACCCAGCTCCTCCGGCCGGGTTCGCCCCAGATCTATGGGCAGTTCATGGTCACGGTCGACATGAAGACCGGCGCTCCGATGGGCGGTACGCCGGAAGCCGCGCAGATGATGTACCTGATGGGCGCACTGGCGCGGAAGTACCGGCTTCCCTGGCGCACGTCGGGTTTCCATGTCGGGTCGAAGCTGAACGACGCCCAGGCCGGCTACGAGGCGAACATGCTGATGCATGCCGCCATCCTTTCCGGCGCAAACTATATCTGGCACTCCGCCGGATGGCTCGAGGCGGGGCTGACCTGCGGCTATTCGAAATTCGCCACCGACTGCGAGCAGCTCGTCGGCTGGTACAAATATGCCGGCGGGCTTTCCTTCGGCGACTTCAAGGAAGCGATGGCGGCGGTGCGCGAGGTTGGACCGCAAGGCCATTTCCTCGGCACTCAGCACACGCTCGAGCATTTCGAGTCCGCCTTCTTCATGCCGACCCTGATGGATTTCAATTCCTTCGAGCAATGGAAGGCCGAAGGCGCCAAGGACCACGACAGAAGGGGGCTGGAGAAAGCCCGCAACATGCTCCTCGACTACCAGGAGCCGAAGCTTGACGAGGGCATAGCAGAAGCCCTCAAGGATTTTGTCGCACGGCGCGAGAAGGGCTTGCCGGATACCGTCAATTGAACAACGATCGTGCAACCATCCGTGGAAATCCCGGTGGCGGGTTGACCTGGTTGCAGCTTTTGCTTCACCTTAGGGCAAGGCAGCCATGAGTTCATCAACCGGAAAAGACCCGCTCCTCCAGCCGTTTCAGATCAAGCATCTGACGCTCAGGAACCGGCTGATGTCGACGGCGCATGAGCCCGCCTATTCGGAAGACGGCATGCCGAAGGAACGCTACCGGCGCTATCATGCCGAGAAGGCGAAAGGCGGCATCGCCCTTACCATGACCGCCGGCTCGGCCGTCGTCAGCCGGGACAGTCCCGCCGCCTTCGGCAATTTGCACGCCTATGACGACGCTATCGTGCCCTGGCTGAAGGAACTGGCAGACGAATGCCATGAATACGGCGCGGCCGTGATGATCCAGATCACCCATCTCGGCCGCCGCACCAACTGGAACAAGGCCGACTGGCTGCCGGTCCTTTCCGCCTCGCCTGTGCGCGAGCCGGCGCATCGCTCCTTCCCCAAGGAAGCGGAAGATTGGGACATCGAGCGCATCGTCGCGGATTATGCCGCGGCCGCTCAGCGGATGCAGGCGGCAGGTTTGGACGGCATCGAGTTCGAGGCCTACGGGCATCTGATGGATTCCTTCTGGTCGCCGGTAACCAACAAGCGCGAGGATGCCTTCGCCGGCAGTCTCGACAACCGGCTGCGCTTCGCCTTCATGGTGGTCGACGCAGTCAGGAAGGCGGTCGGCGCAAAGTTCATCGTCGGCGTGCGGATGGTCGCCGACGAGGATTGGGAAAAGGGCCTGTCGCGCGCCGAAGGCATCGAGATCGCTGGGCGCTTCGCCCGTTCCGGCAAGGTCGATTTCCTCAACATCATTCGCGGCCATATCGAGACCGACGCGGCCCTCAACGAGGTGATCCCGATCGCCGGCATGCGCTCCGCGCCGCATCTCGATTTCGTGGGCGAGGTGCGCGCCGCGACCAAATTCCCCATTTTCCATGCCGCGCGCATCTCGGACGTGGCGACCGCCCGCCACGCGGTCGCTTCCGGCAAGCTCGACATGGTCGGCATGACCCGCCCGCACATCGCCGACCCCTATATCGCGGCCAAGGTGGCGGCGGGCGAGGAACACCGCATCCGCCCCTGCGTCGGCGCGACCTACTGCCTCGATCGCATCTATGAAGGCGGCGAGGCGCTTTGCATCCACAATGCCGCGACCGGCCGCGAAGCAACCATCCCGCACATCATTTCACGCTCCGACGGGCCGCTGAAGAAGGTGGTCGTCGTCGGCGCCGGCCCGGCCGGGCTGGAGATGGCACGCGCGGCGGCCGAGCGCGGCCATTTTGTCTCGGTGCTGGAAGCCGCCCCGCAGGCCGGCGGGCAGGTGCGGCTCGCCGCGCAGAACCCGCGCCGGCGCGAACTGATCGGCATCGTCGACTGGCGGCTTTCCGAACTGGAGCGGCTCGGCGTTTCGATCCGCACTGATTGCTGGGCCGAGGCGGAAGACGTGGCGGCGCGGGAACCGGACATCGTGGTGATCGCCACGGGCGGCCTGCCGCAATCGCCCCCGCTCGATGCCGGCGAAGACCTTGTCACGACGAGTTGGGATGTCATTTCCGGCGCGATCAAGCCGGCGGAGACGGTGCTGGTCTATGACGATAATGGCGGTCATCAGGGAATGACTGCGGCGGAGCTTGCGGCGACCGCCGGCTCAGGCGTCGAACTGGTCTCCCCGGAGCGTTTCTTTGCACCGGAAATGGGCGGCATGAACCACGTACCCTATATGCGCGAATTCCACCGCCGCGGCGTTCGCGTCACCATCAACACGCGGCTCAAGGCGATCCGCCGCGACGGCAACAAGCTCGTCGCTACGCTCGGCTCCGATTTCGCACCCGAATGGAGCGAGGAGCGGCGGGTGGATCAGATCGTCGGCGAGCATGGGACGCTTGCCAATGACGAACTCTATCACACGCTGAAGCCACTTTCGTCGAATTGCGGCGCGGTCGATTACGAGGCGCTGGTCAAGGGGGGGGCAGTCTTCCCTATCCGCAATTCCGATGGCGGCTTCGCGCTTCTCAGGATCGGCGACGCGGTCGCCTCGCGCAACATCCATGCCGCCATCTATGACGGTATCCGTTACGCATTGAGGTTCTGAGCCGCGAGGAGGACAGAAGAGAAGAGCCACGGAACAATCGAACCCGCAGCAAAAAGGGAACCTGGAAGGAGGAACGACCATGACATTCTACAAGAGCAATTCGGATCGTGTGCCACCTGTGGTGCACGACATGGCCGAAGAGGCGAAGTGCGGCCGGATGGACCGACGCGAATTTCTGGCGATCGCCAGTACGATGGGCGCGTCCGCCGCCCTTGCATACAGCATGATCGGACTGACCGTGCCAAAAGAGGCGATGGCGGCGGAACCGAAGAAGGGCGGTACGCTGCGGATCGCCATGTCGGTGAAGGCGCAGAAGGACCCGCGCACTTATGACTGGGTCGAGTTGGCGAACGTCACACGCACCTGGCTCGAGCCGCTGGTCAGCTACACACGCACCTTCACCTTCGAGCCGACGCTCCTGGAAAGCTGGGAGGTTAACGACGATGCAACCGAATATGTCCTCCATGTCCGCAAGGGCGCGACCTGGAACAATGGCGACGCCTTCAACGCAGACGATGTCGTCTTCAACCTCAACCGCTGGTGCGACAAAGCCGCTTCAGGCAATTCGATGGCCGCACGCGTCATCACGCTGATGGACGACAAGACGGGCAAGGCAAAGGAAGGCGCCATCACCAAGACGGACGACCACACCGTCAAGCTCAAGCTCAACAAGTCCGACATCTCCATCATCGCCAATTTCACGGATTACCCGGCGCTTATCGTGCATCGGAAATTCGAGGAGAACGGCAGCGATCCGGTGGCGCATCCGATCGGTACCGGGGCGTTCGAACTGGTTTCCTACGAGGTTGGCTCACGCGCTTCCGTCAAGCGCCGCGAGAACGGCAAATGGTGGGGCGGCGAGGCGTTGCTCGACGGCGCCAACTTCGTCGATTACGGCACGGAAGCCAACGCGGTGGTCAACGCGTTCGATTCAGGCGAGATCGACGCCGATATGGAGACGCCTGTCGATTTCATCGAAATCATGGACGGAATGGGCCTGGTAAAGTCCTCGGTGGACACCGCGACGACCGTCGTGGCGCGCACCCATGTGGAGAATAAGCCCTATGACGACCAACGCGTCCGCAACGCACTGCAGATGGCGGTCGACAACAAGGCCGTTCTCCAGCTTGGCTACGCCGGCCGGGGAAAGGTCGGTGAGAACCATCATGTGAGCCCGATCCATCCGGAATATTATCCGCTGCCGAAGAAGAAGCAGGACGTGGACGGCGCCAAGAAGCTGATGACGGAAGCCGGCCAGATGGATTTCGAGCACGAACTCATAACGGTCGACGACAATTGGCAGAAGAATACGGGTGACGCGATCGCCGGTCAGTTGCGCGATGCCGGCTTCAAGGTGAAGCGGACCGTGCTGCCTGGCTCGACATTCTGGAACGACTGGACCAAATATCCTTATTCCATAACGATCTGGTACATGCGGCCGCTCGGCGTCCAATGCCTCGCTCTCGGCTACACGACGGGTGCGGCCTGGAACGAGACAGGCTATTCCAACCCGGATTTCGACAAGAAGCTTGGCGAGGCGTTGGCGATCGCCGACCCGGAAAAGCGCAAGCAGGTCATGAAGGATGTCGAAACCATCCTGCAGGATTCGGGCGTGATTATCCAGCCGTTCTGGCAGTCCTTATTCTGTCACATGGGAAAGAAGGTCCAGAATTACGGTATCCATCCCACCTTCCAGATCGATCTCCAGAAGGTGTGGCTCGAACAAGCCTGAACAGCGGCCGGTCAGGCATTCCGGGGCAGCGACTGCCCCGGAATGGCCAGGACAGGCAGATATTGGTGCGGACGTTTCATCTGTAATAGGCGATCCGCTTCCGGCAAAAGGCCAGAGCATGATGTGATCGGATTGAAGCGCATCATGCTCTTATCTCTTTGTTAGAGCATGATCTTTTCGGAAAACCGG
>JAKDNM010000107.1 GCA_030456445.1 Hyphomicrobiales bacterium | reverse complement strand
GGTGCGTTGCGGTCTTGATGGACAAATCCGGGCGGGCCGCGAATTTTGCGCGGCACGAAACGGGAGCGCATGCATGACAGCTTCAGGTAAGATCCGGGCAGGCCAAATCCGGGCCGGCATGGGCGGCTGGACCTTCGAGCCGTGGGATATTTCCTTCTATCCCGACAGACTGGCGAAGGCGAAGCAGTTGCATTACGCCTCGCGGACTGTGCCGACCATCGAGGTCAACGGCACCTATTATTCCACCTTCAAGCCGGCGACCTTCGCCAAATGGGCGGGCGACGCTCCGGACGGTTTTGTCTTTTCGCTGAAAGCCATCCGCTTCTCCACCAACCGGCGGGTTCTGGCCGAGGCCGGGGAGTCGGTCGGGCGTTTCCTCGGTTCGGGCCTGTCCGAACTCGGCGACAAGCTCGGGCCGATCCTGTGGCAGTTCGCGCCGACCAAGAAATTCGACCCGGACGATTTCGGGGCGTTCCTGAAGCTGCTGCCCGAAAAGCAGGACGGCGTGAAGTTGCGCCATGCGGTCGAGGTGCGCAACGACAGCTTCGTCGTGCCGGAATTCGTCGCCCTCCTGCGCAAGTACAATGTCGCGGTGGTCTATGCCGACCACGAGAAATATCCGGCCATCGCCGACGTGACCGGCGATTTCGTCTATGCCCGCCTGCAGACCGGCGCCGACGACATCCCGACCTGCTATTCCGAAAAGGCGCTCGACGAATGGGCGGCGCGGGCGAAGTTTTGGGCCGAGGGCAAGGCGCCCGACGATTTGCCGCTCGCCGATCCCGCCACTCATGCCGAAGTCAAGCCGCGCGACGTGTTCGTCTATTTCATCACCTCGGGCAAGGTGCGCGCGCCGCATGGCGCGACGGCCTTCATGGAACGGGTCGGCAGTGATCGATAGATCAACGCACCGGCGGCTGCGGAGCCGGATCAGGCCTCGGGCCAGGGAAAGGCTCCGGGCGCGGCGGGATCGGGTTGGGTATCGGACGTGGCTGGGTACCGGCATGTTTGGGCGGTTCCGGATTCTCGTCCGGATTGGGATTGGGCTCTTCGTCGGGCAGCACGTCCGGATCGGGCTCCTTGACGTCCGGCTTCCAGTTCGGCGCCGGGGGCGGCGCGGCAGGCGGTTCGGGCAGACGCGGATCGGGCATGGCCAACTCCTCTGGCCGCATAACGGCCTTCCCGAAGGCGGGTTCCGCCGCGAGGAACTGTTACGGAAAGAGTTGAAGCGGAACGACGTGCCTGTAGCTGGTGCGGACGGCGGGGATCGAACCCGCACGGGCAAGGCCCGAGGGATTTTAAGTCCCTTGCGTCTACCAATTCCGCCACGTCCGCGCCGGGAAACGGGTAGACGAGGTGCCGCCGCCGATCAAGCCGCAAACGCACGCGCGGCGATCCGACGGATGAAGGCGACCGTCTGCTCGGGCAGCGCGTGCTGAAGCATGTGGCCGATGCCCGAGACGATTTCGAGGTCGAGCCCTTTCACCTTGCCCTCCATGGCAAGGCCGTGCTGCTCGTAGTCCAGCACGCGGTCGGCGTCGCCGAAGAGGATGCCGACCGGCACCTGCAATTCGCCGTAGCGCGCCTGCAATCGCCGCAGGTCGCGGCCCGAGCTGCAAAAATCGGTCGAGGTCGCATAAAAATGGCTGGGCCGCAGGCCGAGCATGGCACCGCCAGCCACCGCGTAATCTTCCGGCGGCTTCTGCGGCCCGAAGACGAAATCGAGCACGGCCGGCGCGTTCTTGATGGCGCGCGGCGCCGACACCGTCCAGGCGACCAGCCGCCGCTTCCACGGCGAAATGATGAAAAGCGGCCGAAATCCTTCCGGGATGCCGCCGCCGAAATGGGTGAGCGGCGAGATCAGCGCCAGCCCGGATATTTCGTCGGGATAGTCGAGCGCGGTCTGCAACGCGATCGCGCCGCCCAGCGAATGGCCGACGAGCAGCGGCTTCTCCAGCCCGAGCGTCTCGATGAAGCGGTGGACGCCCTTCGCCTGGTCGATCAGCCGCCCGTCGCTGCCGTCCGTCCGGGTCGACCAGCCCGAGCCCGCCCGGTCGAGCGCGATCAGCCGGTAGCCGGCGCCGAAATTGCGGAAGACCGGGTAGAGGAAATGATGAAGCGTGCCGCCCAGCCCGTGAATGAAGAGGATCGGCCGTCCCTCGCCCCGTTCGACATAGTGGATGCGGTTGCCGTCGACGGTAATGAACTTGCCGGCAGGCGGCACCGCCTTCTCGGCACGGCGCCCGATGCGGCGCGTGACGAAATAGAGGTAAAGCGCGACGATGATCGCCGCGACCGCGAGCGCCAGCAGAATGCCGATGATGACCGTCAGGATTTCGAACACGTGCCCCGCCTTCTCATTATGCGGCCCGAGCATACCGGGCCGGCGCGCCGCGGCAAGCATGCTTCCGCATCTATCCGCGGCACACGATCTTCCTTTTCACGCGGGCGGCCATTCCTCATATTGCGGCAATCCGTCATCAAGCGCGGTCCAGGGCTGTTTCGCCAACGTAAAAATGTGCATTCGAGGCCTGAACAGCGAAGGGGCATCGAGTGTGCCGGAGCCGATCCCGATGACTCCGTTCGACAGTCGGGGGTAAAAAGGGCCGTGCCGCATTCCGCTGGCACGAGAAGCCTGCCCGGTGCATTCTTGCGGGATGGAGCATCATCTTTTCCTTGTGGGAGCCGGGTTTGCCGGCGCGTTGATGAACGCGCTTGCCGGCGGCGGCTCGTTTGTGACGTTGCCGGCCCTTATCGCCGTCGGCGTGCCATCGGTAGCGGCGAACGCATCGAGCACGGTCGCGCTGTGGCCGGGCGGCGCCGCAAGCGCATGGACTTATCACGAGGGCCGGCAGCCTATATGCGGGCTTCCAACGGGCCCGATGCTGGGCATAACGCTCGCGGGCGGCTTCGCCGGCAGCCTGCTCCTCTTATGGACCCCGTCCTCGTCCTTCAACGTGATCCTGCCCTGGCTGCTTCTCTTGGCAACGCTCGCGCTCGCTTTCGGGCGCCGGATCGCTCCGGCGCTGCAAGGCCGCCTGAATGGACGCCGCGGCCCGGTCGTTCTGATTCAGTTCGCGCTCGGCGTTTATGGCGGCTATTTCGGCGGCGCCGTGGGCCTGATGATGGTGGCGGCGTGGTCCGCTCTCGGCGAGCGGGAAATCAAGAAGCTGAACGGCCCGCGGACATTGCTCGTCAGCGCCGCCAACACGATCGCGGTGGTGACCTTCACGTTCGCCGGCGTGGTCCGTTGGCCCGAAACGCTGGCCATGCTCGCCGGCGGACTGGTCGGAGGGATCGCCGGCGCGAAGATCGGCCGCGCGGTCCCCGCCAATGTGGCCCGCGTGGCGACGCTCGCCTGGACAGCGGCCGTGACGCTGGTCTTCTTCGCCCGCGCGTATCCGGGATAGGCCAGGGAGGCGTTCAACAGGAGGGGGCGCCTCTTCTACCGCGTCAATCGCTTATACGTCATCTTGTGCGGATTAAGGGCATCGGCACCGAGCCGCCGCACCTTGTCGGCCTCGTAGTCCTCGAAATTGCCCTCGAACCATTCGACGTGGCTCTCGCCCTCGAAGGCCAGCATGTGGGTCGCCATACGGTCGAGGAACATACGGTCGTGGCTGATGATGACGGCGCAGCCGGCAAAACTCTCCAGCGCGTCCTCGAGCGCGGCAAGCGTCTCCGTGTCGAGGTCGTTGGTCGGCTCGTCGAGGAGCAGCACGTTGCCGCCATCCTTCAGCATCTTGGCCAGATGCACCCGGTTTCTCTGGCCGCCCGAAAGATTGCCGACCTTCTGTTGCTGGTCGCCGCCGCGGAAATTGAACGAAGAACAGTAGGCGCGACTGTTGACCTCGTGTTTGCCGAGCTTGATCACCTCGGCGCCGCCCGAGATCTCTTCCCAGACGGTCTTGGCCGGGTCGAGCGTATCGCGGCTCTGATCGACATAGCCGAGTTTGACCGTCTCGCCGACGCGCACGGTGCCGGCGTCCGGCTTCTCCTGCCCGGTGACCATCTTGAACAAAGTGGTCTTGCCGGCGCCGTTCGGGCCGATGACACCGACGATGCCGCCGGGCGGCAGCTTGAACTCCAGGCCCTCGATGAGAAGCGTATCGCCGAAACCCTTCGCCAGCCCTTCGACCTCGATCACGACGTTTCCGAGCCGCTCGCCATGCGGAATGACGATCTGTGTATCGGACGGGCGCCTTTTGTCGGCGGCATCCAGAAGCTCATCGAAGGCCTTGATGCGTGCCTTCGATTTGGACTGCCTCGCCTTGGGCGAGGAGGCGATCCACTCGCGCTCGCGGCCGATGGCGCGCTGGCGCGCGTCGTCCTCGCGGCCTTCCTGCTTCAGCCGCTTGGCCTTGGCGTCCAGATAAGCGGTGTAGTTGCCTTCGTAGGGAATGCCGCGGCCGCGATCGAGTTCGAGGATCCAGCCGGTGACGTTGTCGAGGAAGTAACGGTCGTGGGTGATGATCATCACGGCGCCCGGATAGGCGCGCAGGTGCTTTTCCAGCCACGATGTCGTCTCGGCGTCGAGATGGTTGGTCGGCTCGTCGAGCAGAAGCAGGTCGGGCTGGCGCAGCAGAAGCTGGCAAAGCGCGATGCGGCGGCGCTCGCCGCCCGAAAGCGTGGTGACGTCTGCGTCCTTCGGCGGGCAGCCGAGCGCCTCCATCGCCATCTCCACCTGCTGCTCGAGGTCCCACAAATTAAGCCGGTCCATCTCGTCCTGGAGATGCGCCGATTCATCCGCCGTCTCGTCGGAATAGTTCATCATCAGCTCGTTGTAGCGCTCGATGATCGCCGTCTTGGCGGCAACACCCTCCATGACGTTGCCGAACACGTCGAGCGCGGGGTCGAGCTGCGGCTCCTGCGGCAGGTAGCCGACGGTGGCGCCTTCGGCGAGCCACGCCTCGCCGCTCCATTCCTTGTCGAGGCCGGCCATGATCCTGAGCACGGTCGACTTGCCGGAGCCGTTCGGCCCCAAAATGCCGATCTTGGCGTCGGGATAGAAGGAGAGATGAATGTTCTCCAGCACCTTCTTGGTGCCGTAGGCCTTGGAGAGGCCCGACATGTGATAGATGAACTGGCGTGCCACGCGCGCTTTTCCCGTTGTCTGGAATGAAGGGAGAGTTGCGGGCTATGTAGGCGATGCGGGGGTGCGGGGCAATGGCATTCGGCATTGGTCCATCATGAACCCGTCGAAGAATGCCGCCAGCGCAGCATGCGCATCGAGCGGCAGGATTTGCGCCACATACTGATCGGGTCGCACGACGATGATGCAGCCATGCCCACGGTCGATTTCGCGCAGATCGAAGATGTCTTTCCCGCCCGTCAGGTCGGCACAGAACATTTTCTCGTAATCGCGCAGACCGTGCCCTCCCTTTTGCGGAAGCAAGAGGGAGGGCATTTCCTCAACGGCAAGCTCCCTGTGCCCTTGCTGGAAGACGGCGCGCAAATCGATGACCGAATCGACATCCGCTCCCTCCGGCGTGAACTTCCGCAGCGGAGACCGCTCCGAGCCTTCGAGGAAATCGCATAGCGACCGCATGGCCGAACCGGGCACGGCGGCATCGCCGGCACCGGCAAAGGCGAAGATGCGCCAGCGTCCGTCCGCCTCCACCACATGCCCCAGTTCGACCGGCTTGGCGTCGGCCAGCCGGATCACCGGCGCCGAGTGGAAGCGCGTGCCGATCGTAAAACCTTTCGCCAGGTGCTGATGGAAAGGCTCGGCCGTGATGGCGGAGGATTGGTAGAGCGTTGCCGTTCCCGCCGTATAGCGGCCATGCCGTACGAAATATTTCTGGACTTCGGCCGGGTCGATGCCCTCGCCATCCTCCTCGCCCGGCTCTCTCAACGGGGCGCTCAGCATTGCCGCCCACTCGCGGTCGAATTCGATCAGTTCGCGGGCAATCGCATGGCGCTCCGCCGAATAGCTGCCGAGCAGTTCCGGACGGCTTTGGCCACGCAGGACCGAGGCCAGCTTCCAGCCCAGATTGAACGCGTCCTGCATGGAGACATTCATGCCGAGCCCAGCCTTGGGACTGTGGGTGTGGCAGGCGTCGCCGGCGATGAACACGCGCGGCAACCGCTCGCCGTCTGCTTCCGGCACATCATCGAACCTGTCGCAAAGGCGCTGGCCGATCTCGTAGACCGACCACCAGGCGACTTCCTTCACGTCCAGCTTGTAGGGGCGAAAAATCCTCTGCGCTGCCGCAATCAAATGGTCGGCGGTGATGTGCCGGGCGGAAACGCGCTCGCCCGCGGCGAGCTTGTCGAGTTCGATATAGAGACGCACCAGATAGCCGCCTTCGCGCGGGATGAGCACGATATTGCCCTCGCCCGCCGACTGGATCAGCCCCTTCAGCCGGATATCGGGAAAATCGGTGACGGCCAGCACATCCATCACGCCCCAGGCATGATTAGCCGAATCGCCGCGCAATTCGAGGCCGATCGACTTGCGCACGGCGCTGCGCGCGCCGTCGCAACCGACGAGATAGCGCGCCCTCACCATCTCCACTTGGCCTTCATGGCCGGGATCGACCCTCTCCAGCCGAACGGAAACCGGATAATCGGCCGTATCGTCGACCTTCAAGCCGACCACGCGCCGCGAATAGTCCGGTTCGAGCCTGCTTGGCGAATTGCGCATCACATCGAGATAGAAGCTGTGCACCCGCGCCTGGTTGAGGATCGCATGCGGGAACTCGGAAAGCCCCTCCTCCGTATCGCGGATGCGACCGCTGCGGGCGATGTTCTCGGGATGCCCCTCCTTTGGTCGCCAGAACACGGTCTCGTTGACCCAATAGGCTTCCTTCAGCGCCCGCCCGGCAAAGCCGAAGGCCTGGAACATCTCCACCGTGCGGCAGGCGACGCCGTCGGCCTGCCCAAGCTCGAGCGGACCCGGCTTCTGCTCGACGATGCGCGTCTGGATCTCGGGAAAGGCCGAAAGTTGCGCGGCAAGCGTCAGCCCTGCCGGGCCGCAGCCGACGATCAGCACATCGACTTCTTCGGGGGACGCACCCCGGTCGAACGGCCGTCCTTCATGCGGCTCGGCAACATTCGGATCGCCGGTTCGGACCCCGTTCAGATGGAATTGCATGAATGAAATCTCCCGGTCGTCCCTGGACGCTTGCCGTGCAAAAATCGGCTATCTGTAGAATTTCACCCATTCGTCGACCGGCTCGCGCTCGGTGCGCAGAGTGTTCTCCGGCTTCGATATATCTTCATAGCCGAGCGCCATGCCACACACGACGATCTCCTCGTCCGGTATGCCAAGAACCGGGCGTATCTGGTTATGATAAGGGGCGAAAGCCGCCTGCGGACAGGTATGCAATCCCCTTCCCCGGGCGGCGATCATGATCGATTGCAAGAGCATGCCGTGGTCGATCCACGAGCCCTGGTTCAGCCGCCGGTCGATGGTGAAAATCATGCCGACCGGCGCGTCGAAGAAGACGAAGTTGCGGTCGTGCTGCGCCCGCATCTGGTCGACGTCGCGCTTGCCGATGCCGATCGCGCCATAGAGCGCATAGCCGACCGCGCGGCGCCTGGCATAGTAAGGCTCGAAAAACTTGTCGGGATAATATTTGTATTCGTCCCACTTAGCCTTTTCGGCGCGAATGCCGGAGTTCATGACGGCGTCGGTGATGCGCTTCTTGGTCTCCCCGGTCGCCACATAGCCCTTCCACGGCTGCATGTTGGTGCCCGACGGCGCCCGCGAGGCCACGTCCAGGATCTCGCGGATGAGTTTCTCGTCCACCGGATCGGGCAGGAACGCCCGCACCGACCGCCGCGAGGTGATGGCCTCGTCTACGATCGCCGTTTCTTCATCCTGCGTCAGGTTCCTGTTGTCCGGCGCCAGCATTTCCTGTTCCTTCGTGCCGTCCACGATCCGGGCAAAGCGTCCGAATCCTGTCGACTTTTGCCGCCTTCGCGCCCGCGAAGCAATGCCACAGCCGGCGATTCGCCTCTGCCAAGGGCAAAGATCGCTTGAAAAGCCGGGCATGGAAAGGCGTATTCGAAATTTCGAGCCGCGCGGATATCATGAATAAAGGAGGAGAAAAAATGGCGAAAGTCCCTTCCACCGCGCGCGTGGTGATCATCGGCGGCGGCGCGGTCGGCGTCTCTTCGCTCTACCATCTGGCGAAGGCCGGCTGGACCGACTGCGTCCTTCTCGAGAAGAACGAACTGACCTCCGGCTCGACATGGCATGCCGCCGGCAACGTGCCGACATTCTCCGCCTCATGGTCGGTCATGAACATGCAACGTTATTCGACGGAGCTTTATCGCGGCCTTGCCGCCGAAACCGGCTATCCGATGAACTACCACGTCACCGGCTCGCTGCGCCTTGCCCACACCGAAGAACGGATGCGCGAATTCCAGCGTGTGAAGGGCATGGGCCGCTATCAGGGCATGGAAATCGAGATCGCCAGCCAAAACGAGATCAAGAGCCGCTACCCGTTCATCAAGACGGATGGGCTCGCAGGCGCACTCTACGATCCGAGCGACGGCGACATCGATCCGGCGCAGCTTACCCAGGCTCTGGCCAAGGGCGCGCGCGACATGGGCGCGACGATCGTCCGCTTCTGCCCCGTCACCGGGGTGCGGCGCGACAAGGGCGAATGGGTGGTGACGACACCGGACGGCGAAATCCGCTGCGAATACGTCGTCAACGCTGCCGGCTACCGCGCCGGCGAGGTCGGCCGGATGTTCGGGCGCGATGTGCCGATCATGGTGATGAGCCACCAATACATCCTGTTTGAGGAAATACCGGAACTGAAGGCATGGTCGGACGAAGCCGGCCGCAAGCTGCCGCTTTTGCGCGACGTCGATACGTCCTGGTATCTGCGCCAGGAAAAATACGGCATGAATCTCGGCCCCTATGAGAAGAACTGCCGCGCGCACTGGGCCTCGCCCGACGATCCGATGCCCGACGATTTCTCCTTCCAGCTTTTCCCCGACGATCTCGACCGGCTGGAATGGTATCTGAACGACGCCGCCGAGCGCATCCCGATCCTCGGCACGGCGGGCGTATCCAAGGTGATCAACGGCCCGATCCCCTACGCACCGGACGGCAATCCGCTGATCGGGCCGATGCCCGGCGTGCCGAACGCTTTCGAGGCCTGCGTCTTCACCTTCGGCATCGCGCAGGCAGGCGGCGCCGGCAAGGTTTTGGCCGAATGGGTCACGGAAGTCCGCACGGAATGGGACATGTGGTCGTGCGACCCGCGCCGCTTCACCGCCTTCGCGTCCGCGCCCGACTATGCTGTCGCCAAGGGCATGGAGGTCTACGGCCACGAATACGCGATCCATTTCCCGCGCCACACCTGGCCGGCCGCACGGAACAGGAAACTCTCCCCCATCCACGATCGTATCAAGGCCCTCGGCGGCCAATTCGGCGTCTATAATGGCTGGGAGCGCGCCAACTGGTACGCGAAGCCGGACGACGACGTTTCCGAAGCCTCGACCCAGACTTTCCGCCGCGACGGCCCCTGGCAGGCGCGCATCCGCGAGGAATGCCTTGCCGTGCGCGACGCCGCCGGCATCCTCGACCTGCCCGGCTTCTCGCGCTTTCGCCTGCAAGGCGCCGGCGCACGTGAGTGGCTTTCAACCATGATCACCGGCGCCGTGCCGAACCCCGGCCGCATCGGGCTCGGCTATTTCGCTGACGATGCCGGCCGCATCGTCACCGAAATGTCGATCATGGCGCTGGAGGAAGATTTTTTCTTTCTCATCACCGCGGCGGCCGCAGAGTTTCACGATTTCGAATGGCTCCAGAAGCACTTGCCGGAAGGTTCGGAACTGTCGCTGAAGAACATGACGGAAGCCTTTTCCTGCCAGATCCTCACCGGTCCGAACTCGCGGAAAATCCTTGCCGGCATCTGCGACGGCGATTTGTCGCTGCCGTGGCTGTCGCACCAGCCCTGCAAGATCGCGGATCGCTGGCTGCAACTCGTCCGCGTTTCCTTCGCCGGCGAACTGGGCTGGGAAATCCATACGCATACGGCCGACACGCCCGCCATCTTCGACGCGGTGTGGGAGGCAGGGCGGGAACACGGCCTAAAACCCTTCGGCATGTTCGCGCTCGATTCGCTGCGGCTGGAAAAGGGCTACCGCGCCTGGAAACAGGACCTTTCCACCGACTACACCATCCTTCAGGGCGGTCTCGACCGCTTCGTCAAATGGGACAAGCCCGATTTCAAGGGCAAGGCGGCGCTCCTGAAGGAAAAGCAGGAGAGCGGCACGAAGCGCTTCGTCACGCTGGTTCTCGACGGCCCCGGCGAATGCGACGCGCCCTATATGTCGACGCTCTGGCATGGCGGCAAGATCGTCGGCGAAACGCTGTCAGGAGGCTGGGGCCACAGGGTGGACAAGTCGCTCGCGCTCGGCATGCTGCGCGCCGATCTGACGGAGCCCGGAACGCGGGTCGAAATCGAAATCTTCGGCGAACGTTTCGCCGCCACCGTACAGCCCGGCCAAGCCGTCTGGGACCCGACGAACGGAAGATTGAGAAGTTGAACCACTGAATACCCCACTCCGTCGCGCTTCGCGCGCCACCTCTCCCCCGCAAGCGGGGGCGAGGAAGGAAGCCGAGCTCGCCGCCTTTCCTCGCCCCCTTGCGGGGGAGAGGTGGCGCGCGAAGCGCGACGGAGAGGGGGTTTTAGGAAAGAAGAACGAGAATAGAATGCCCCATCCCTCATCGCGCATTTCCGGCATCAGCCCATCCGGCAAGGACGGCTGGGAGGTGCATTTCGCCGCGCTCGCCCGCTTCCAGAACGGCGAGGACATATTGATGCTGTCCGTCGGCGACCACGATTTCGACACGCCGTCGCAAACGGTCGAGGCCTGTGTCACCGCCGTCCGCTCGGGCCATCACCACTATACCCAACTGCCCGGCCTGCCGCGCCTGCGCGAAGCCATGGCGAAGATCGCCAGCGAAGCGACCGGCGTGGCGACGACGGCCGACGAGGTTCTGGCCACGCCAGGCGGCCAGTCGGCGCTCTATGCCGCCGTGCAGGCCACGCTCGATCCGGGCGACCATGCCGTGGTCGTGGCGCCCTATTACGCGACCTATCCCGGCACCTTCCGCGCAGCCGGCGCAAGCTTCACCGTGGTGGAGGCGCGCGCCGAGGACGGTTTCCAGCCCAACGCAAAGGCCGTCGGCGAGGCCGTCCGGCCGAACACCCGCGCCATCCTCATCAACACGCCGAACAACCCGACCGGCGCCGTCTATACGCCCGAAACGCTGGAAGGGATCGCGGATATCTGCCGCAGGCACGATCTATGGCTCTTCTCCGACGAGGTCTACTGGACGCTTGCCGGTTCGAGGCCGCATCTGTCGCCGCGCGCGTTGCCCGGCATGAAGGAGCGGACGCTCATCATCAACTCGCTGTCGAAGAGCCACGGCATGACCGGCTGGCGCATCGGCTGGCTGACCGGCCCGGCCGAGCTGATCCGCCTCGCCATCGGCCTCAATCTCGTCTCCACCTATGGGCTGAACGACTTCGTCAGCCGGGCCGCGATCGAGGCGCTGGAGAACGGCTATGGCGTCAAGGAGATCGCGGATCGCTACGCCGCACGCCGCGAGATTTTCCTGGCCGAGATGCGCGGCTTCAACGCGGTCACGGTGCGCGGCTCGGAAGGCGGCATGTATGTCATGCTCGACATCCGCGCGGTGGAAGCCGATTGCGAGCGCTTCGCCTGGGAACTGCTTGAGGCGGAGAAGGTGGCGGTGATGCCGGGCTCCAGCTTCGGCGAGGCGGCCGAGGGCCATATCCGCATCAGCCTCTGCCAGCCCGACGCACTCCTGCAGGAAGCGGCGAAACGGCTGAAACGCTTCATTTCCGCCTATCCGGTGCAGGACAAGGCAAGGGCCTTATGAGCGATCTTCCCGCCAGCGCCCGAATTGTCATCATCGGCGGCGGCGTTTCCGGCTGCTCGGTCGCCTATCACCTGACCAAGCTCGGCTGGAAGGACGTGGTGCTTCTGGAGCGCAAGCAACTCACCTGCGGCACGACATGGCACGCGGCCGGACTGGTCGGCCAGTTGCGCGGCTCGAAGAACATGACGCGGCTCGCCAAATATTCTGCCGACCTCTATGTGAACCTCGAAGCCGAAACCGGCATCGCCACCGGCATGCGGCAGGTCGGCTCGATCAGCGTCGCGCTCACCGAAGAACGCAAGCACGAACTCTACCGGCAGGCCACCGTCGCCCGCGCCTTCGATGTCGATGTGCGCGAGATTTCGCCTTCCGAAGTCAAGGAGATGTACCCGCATCTCAATATCGACGGCGTCGTCGGCGCGGTGCACCTGCCGCTTGACGGGCAATGCGACCCGGCCAACATCGCCATGGCGCTGGCCAAGGGTGCGAGGCAGCGCGGCGCGAGGATCGTCGAAGGCGTCAAGGTGAGCGATGTTCCGGTGAAGAACGGCCGTGTTGCCGGCGTTTCCTGGGAGCACGACGGCGAGCGCGGCGAGATCGCGACCGACATCGTCGTCAATTGCGCCGGCATGTGGGCGCGCGAACTCGGGGCGCAATCGGGCGTGGCGATCCCGCTCCACGCCTGCGAGCATTTTTATCTTGTGACCGAGCCCACCGAGGGGCTTGGCCGCCTGCCGGTGCTGCGCGTGCCCGACGAATGCGCCTACTACAAGGAAGACGCCGGCAAGATGATGCTCGGCGCGTTCGAACCCAAGGCGAAACCTTGGCCTCCCTTTGGGAGCATGACCGGCATCCCGGAAGATTTCTGCTTCGACCAGTTGCCCGAGGACTTTGGCCATTTCGAGCCGATCCTGGAAATGGGCGTCAATCGCATGCCGATGCTCGGCACGGCCGGCATCCACACCTTCTTTTGCGGCCCGGAAAGTTTTACGCCCGACGACCGCTATTATCTCGGCGAGGCGCCGGAGCTTTCCGGTTACTGGGTCGCCGCGGGCTATAATTCTATCGGCATCGTCTCGTCGGGCGGGGCCGGCATGGCGCTGGCGCAATGGATTAACGATAGCGAGCCGCCCTTCGACCTGTGGGAAGTCGACATCCGCCGCGTCGAGCCGTTCCAGAAGAACCGGCGCTATCTGCGCGAGCGCGTCTCCGAGACGCTCGGCCTGCTTTATGCCGACCATTTTCCCTATCGGCAGATGGCGACCGCGCGCGGCGTGCGGCGCTCCCCGATCCATGAGCAATTGAAGGCGCTGGGCGCGGTTTTCGGCGAGGTCGCCGGCTGGGAGCGCGCCAACTGGTTCGCGCGCGAAGGGCAGGAGCGCGAATACCGCTATTCGTGGAAAAGGCAGAACTGGTTCGAAAACAGCCGCGAGGAACATCTGGCCGTGAGGAACGGCGTCGGCCTGTTCGACATGACTTCCTTCGGCAAGATCCGGGTCGAAGGCCGCGACGCGCTTGCCTTCCTGCAACGCCTTTGCGGTAACGATCTCGATTTGCCGACCGGCCGCATCGTCTATACGCAGATGCTGAACGAACGCGGCGGCATCGAGAGCGATTTGACTGTCACGCGCCTGTCGGAGACAGCCTTCCTGCTGATCGTTCCCGGCGCAACGCTCCAGCGCGACCTCGCATGGCTAAGAAAACACCTCCGCGACGAATTCGCAATCGTCACAGATGTCAGCGCGGCGGAAGCCGTGTTCTGCCTGATGGGGCCAGACGCGCGGAAGCTGATACAAAAAGTCAGCCCGAACGATTTCTCCAACGAGGCGCATCCGTTCGGCACCGCCAGGGAGATCGAGATCGGCATGGGCCTCGCCCGCGCCCACCGCGTCACCTATGTCGGCGAACTCGGCTGGGAACTCTATGTCCCGACCGAGCAGGCCGCGCATGTTTTTGAGACGCTGATGGAGACCGGCCTGAAGCTCGCCGGCCTGCACGCGCTCGATTCCTGCCGCATCGAAAAGGCGTTCCGCCATTTCGGCCACGACATCACCGACGAAGACCATGTGCTGGAAGCGGGGCTCGGCTTCGCGGTGAAGCCGGACAAGGGCGATTTCATCGGCCGCGACGCCGTGTTGCGCAAGAAGGATGCGGGCCTGTCACGCCGGCTGGTCCAGTTCCGGTTGACCGACCCGGAACCGCTTCTCTTCCATAACGAGGCGATCGTGCGGGATGGAAAGATCGTTGGCACGATCACGTCTGGCAATTACGGCCATCACCTCGGCGGCGCTATCGGCCTCGGCTACGTGCCCTCAAAAGGCGAGAGCGCGGCAGACCTTCTCGGCTCGCGCTACGAGATCGAGGTCGCCGGGGAACGCTTCCCCGCCGAGGCCGCGCTGAAACCGATGTACGATCCGGGAGCGGAGCGGGTGCGGGCCTGAGGCAATCCAAAGACCGTCGTCATCAACCCAGGGAAGAGTTGATGACGCTCGCCTTTAGAGCATGATGTGATTGAATTGAATCATGCTCTTATCTCTTCGTTTGAGCATGATCTTTTCGGAAAACCGGTTCCCACTTTTCCGGATAAAGCTCCAAGGCCTATTCGTCGTCCTTCTTGGCGGCAGCCTTCTTCTTCGGCGCGGCCTTTTTCTTGGCCTCGCCAGCAT
>JAKDNM010000215.1 GCA_030456445.1 Hyphomicrobiales bacterium | reverse complement strand
TGGCGGTCCTTTCAGGCGGACCTCGACCCACAGCGGCTGGTGTTCATCGATGAGACATGGATCAAGACCAATATGGCTCCGTTGGTAAGCGCCCACGGGACCCCGTATTTCGCTTAGCGATGAAGACGGCGACACTCTCGTGATGATTCTGCGCGGGAGGTCTGATTGCAGTCTGCACCCAAGTCCAGACTTGAAACATTTGCAGTCATCGAGGCGGTAGCGAACCGGCTTGAGGAGAGTCCGCCTTTGCTGCGCCGGCGTTGGTCGGCGGAGGCGAAAGCGCAGATTTTGGATGAGGCGCTGTCACCAGGTGCGAATGTCTCGGCGGTGGCGCGGGCGCATCACGTGAGCCCGCAGCAGGTGTTTGCCTGGCGGCGCAAGGCGATCAGGTCGGGCGCCATCGCCATCCTGCCGGCAAGATCGGAGGCAGCGGCGCAGAGCTTCGCGCCGGTGGAAGTGGCGCATGAGAATGGCGCTCGCACGAACGGTCTGGAAATTGTCATCGGGGATGCGACGATCCGCGTGGGGAGCGAAGTTGCTCCAGCCTTTTTGACGGAGGCGATCCGGGCCGTGCGCGCGGCATGATCCCTACGGGAGCCAAGGTCTATGTCGCGACGCGGCCGGTCGACTTCAGAAAGGGTCCGGATGGGCTGGCGGCATTGGTGCGCGACACGGGCGCCGATCCGTTCTCGGGCGCGCTTTACGTGTTCCGGGCCAAACGCGCCGACCGCGTGAAGATTGTGTGGTGGGACGGGTCGGGCATTTGCCTGTTCTCCAAGCGATTGGATGAGGACAAGTTCCGCTGGCCGCGGGTCGAGAACGGCGTGATCCAGCTTGCCGCGCCGCAATTGATGGCGCTTGTCGAGGGCATGGACTGGTCGCGCGTGCGGGCCGAACGATGACGACGCCCAACCTCGCTTGGATAGGCCGTGGCGAAGTGACTCAGGCGGCAGAAAGCGGGCCGCAAACGACGCAAAATGTGCTTCTGTCGGACCCATGGCGAGCAGCGCTTCTGCACTTCCTGACGATGTCGACACGCTGAAGGCGATGGTTGTCGCCATGATGTCGGAGAAGCTGATCTGCGGGACGAAACGGCGGAACTCAAGGCCGAGATCGTTCGGATGGCCACGGTCAACGAGCGCGCCGAGACCCGGATTGCCGATCTTCATGCGATCATCAAGCGGCTGGAACGGACCCAGTTCGGCCGCAGCTCCGAAAAGCTCGACGCCGACCAGCAGGCCTTCGCCTTCGACGAGGTCCAGACTGGGCTCGGCGCGATCGAGGCCGAGCTTGAAGCGGTAAAGCCGGTAAGCGAGCGCCGTGTTGCGCGGCCGCGCAAGGCGTTCCCGGCGCATCTCGAGCGCGTCGAGGTCGTCATCGAGCCGGAGACCATCGTCTGTGGTTGCGGCAACTGTATGCCAGTGCGGATCGGCGAAGACGTCTCCGAGCGGCTCGACGTGACGCCGGCGAAGTTCCGCGTGATTGTCACCCGCCGTCCCAAATACGCCTGCTCGCTCTGCAAGGAGGGCGTGTCGCAGGCGCCTGCTCCTGGTCATCTCGTGGACAGCGGCGTGCCGAGCGAAGCGCTGCTCGCCCATGTCGCCGTCTCCAAATATGCCGACGGCCTGCCACTCTATCGCCAGGACGGCATCTATGCCCGCGACGGTGTCGAGATCAGCCGCAACTCCATGGCGAACTGGATGGGCCGTGTCGGCTTCCATCTGACCCCGCTCGCCGACCGCATCCTGGCGCTGATCAAGGAGGGCGAGCGGGTCTATGCCGACGAGACAACGCTGCCGACATTGTCGCCGGGCTCCGGCAAGACCAAATCGGCCTGGCTATGGACCTACGCGCGGGACGATCGAACGTTTGGCGGCACGGCGCCGCCCATGGTCGCCTATCGGTTCGAAGACAGCCGCGGTGGCGACCGCGTGGAACGCCATCTCTCCGGTTACACAGGATTGCTCCAGGTCGACGGATGGGGTGCCTATAACCGTCTCGCCGAAGCCAGGCGCGCCGGGGGGCCACTGACGCTGGCGGCGTGTTGGGCGCATCTGAGGCGCAAGTTCTATGAATTGCATGTGTCCGGCATCTCGCATGTCGCGAGCGAAACTGTCGAGCGCATCGCCAAGCTATGGGCGGTCGAGGAAAAGATTCGTGGCCAGGATCCCGACTGCCGTCGCACCGCACGGCAGGAGCAGTCAGCCGCGATCGTCGCCGAACTCTGGCCGTTCTGGGAAAAGGAACTGGCTCGCATCCCCGGTAAATCGAAACTCGCTGAGGCGATCCGCTATGCCAGAAGCCGGCGCGAAGCCCTCGAACGCTTCCTGCACGACGGCCGTCTCGATATCGACAGCAATGCTGTCGAGCGCGCAATCCGCCCGCAAACCATCACCCGCAAGAATGCCCTCTTCGCCGGTTCAGACGGCGGTGGCCAGACATGGGCGACCATCGCAACCCTTCTGCAGTCCGCCAAAATGAACGGCATCGATCCCTTCGCTTGGCTCACGAAAACGCTTGAGCGCATCGCCGCCGGATGGCCGAACCGCGATCTCGACCAACTCCTGCCCTGGCATCATCACGCAAATTGAACGGCCACGGCTGGGCGCTTACCTCCGTTGCGCGGCTGGGGGCAGAAGGGCAAGCGCTTGCGCGGCTTCGCCCCGCACGGTCACTGGCGCACGCTGACCTTCCTCGGAGCCCTGCGCTGTGACCGGCTGACGGCGCCTTGCGTCTTTGACGGGCCGATCAACGGCCAGTGCTTCCGCGCCTATGTCGAGCAGCAACTCGTACCGGTACTTGAACCCGGCGATATCGTCGTCATGGACAATCTCGGCAGCCATAAGGCCGCTGCCATCCGCGAGATGATCGGCGCCGCCGGTGCCAGGCTATGGTTTCTGCCGCCATACTCGCCCGACCTCAATCCAATCGAACAGGCCTTCGCCAAGATCAAGCACTGCATGCGGCAAGCCCAGAAGCG
>JAKDNM010000214.1 GCA_030456445.1 Hyphomicrobiales bacterium | reverse complement strand
CCCATCTTCGGTCAAGGCCCGGGCAATGCCAAGCGCCTGCTCTCGGAAAGGAGCGACGAACTAATCGGAATCAGGTTTGGATATTCGCATTACCACGATGTCTTCTTGAACTACGCCGTCCGGGACGGCATCCTCGGCGTGCTCATCGTACTGGCAATGATCCTCGCCCCCTTGATCCTGGCGGCGCGACATCGAAGAGACGAATTGGGAACCTACGGCTTCGCCTTTCTGGCCGGCATCGAAATCGCGTTCCTCCTCGCCGGAGCCATCGGTATCATGTTCGGCCAGGACATCATGGACGCCCTGTTCATGATCTCGACGATAACCGGAGCTTATCTGGTTTTCGGGGCGACGCCCGCCGGTGAACTCCATGCCTCGAGCGAACCCGGCCTTGCCATGCGCTCAGGCCCGGTGTGATCCTGCCCCTTCTCTACCGCCTTCGGCGCATCCGTGGAATGAAGCTGCTTTTCCGGGCTGCAAAATTCCTCCATGACAGTCAGCGCCCGCTGCTTGTCGCTATCACGCAAGGCGATATCGAGCTTATCCAGAACGAGTTGAACTTCCTCCCAGGCGACGGCGCGCGTATGTAGGCCGAAAATGTTGGGGACGCCGACGTCGACCATCTCCTCGCTTGGCGCACAGAGCGATTCGTGCAGTTTCTCGCCAGGGCGCTTTCCCGTTATGACGATTTCTATATCCTGATAGGGCCTTTTTCCGGAAAGCCGGATCATGTTTTCCGCCACAGTCAGGATCGAGACGGCCTCACCCATGTCCAGCATATAGATGCCAAGGGTTGCAGCGTAATCATCCGCCGAGGAAACAGTGGCCGCCACGATGACCAGATCGACAGCCTCGCCGATCGTCATCAGATAACGCGTCATCAATGGATCGGTGACGGTCACCGGGCCGCCGGCGTCGATCTGGGCCTGGAATATGGTGGATACGGAACCGTCGCTGCCGAACACGTTGCCGAATCGCACGCCCATCAGGTTTGTCGGCGAGCGATGAGCGCCGGCGGCATTTCTGAAATGCATGGCGCTGGTGATATATTCGGCCATCAACTTGGTGAGGCCGAGAATGGACCTGGGGTCTGCCGCCTTATCGCTCGAAATCAGTACGAATTCCGGCACCTCGCACTCCACTGCGACTTTGGCGCAGTTCAGCGTGCCAAAGACATTCGTCTTGATGGCGGCATCCCAGTTCTCCTCGAGCAGCGGCACATGCTTCAGCGCCGCCGCATGAAAAATGATGTCGGGCCGGAAAGCTTTTACGGCCGATGAAAGCTGGCGTTCGTCACGGATATCGAGGATGCGCAGCGTCACTCGCGGCATATCGTTTTCAGCTATATAGCCGGCCTGCAGATTGAAGATGTTGAATTCGGAGATATCGGCGACCAGCACCGCTTCCGCACCCAGATCGAGCGCGCGCCTGACAAGGACCCTGCCGATCGAACCCGCGCCGCCGGTGACGAACACTCTTTTCTGCTTCATGAACGCGGACAGACGATCATAGTCCGACGGGACCGTCGAGCGGCGAAGGATGGTCTCCATCTCCACCTTCTCCAGGGTAAGCTTACCGCTGCGCCGCAGATTGGAAAGGCCGGCGAATTGCTCGACGGCTGCTCCGCCCCGGCGGGCGATGCGGACCAGTTCCGAAAAATAAGGAAAAGTCTTATCGGCTTGATGGCCGAAAATGACGATATCCAGGCCTTCGGTATCCTTGAAATACTCGTCCAGCGCCTGGGAGGCCCGATAGGCCTGGCTTACGACGGGAACACCCTGGATATTCGTACCGACAGTCCCCCTGGGGTCGTTGGTCATGATGCCGATGATGCGCGTCAAATCATAGATGTTGGAGCGGGCGTAGCTGATGATAACATCCGCTTCTTCCAGCGAACCCAAAAACAGTGCCCGCTTGCGCTCCTTTCCGGAGCCGTCATCGTTTCCGTAAAACCAGCTCGAGCCCTCTCTAAGATAACGATAGAGCAGCCGAGGCGTGGAGATGAACGTAAACGTGACGAAAAAGAATATAATGAACTCGCGCTCGTTCAGGCCGGTAACCGGCTGCACGGAACGAATAATGAGGGTTGTACAATACAGCCCTATAGTCAGTATCGTGCAGTTTTTTACAATATTATAAAAATCGGGCGTCGATGCGAACCGCCACATCATCCGGTAAAGCCCGCTCAACCGGAAAAGAAAGTGGCCAGCTATACCAATCGAAATCCACCCGCCCATGCCGTACCAGGAAAGAGGGTCGAACGACAGGTACGAATTGGAAAGCAGCAGGCTGAGAGGCACCGAGATCATGATCATGACAATGTCCATGATCATGATCACCGATCGCCGAAGGCGCGGACGAAGGTTATCGAGAGCAGTTACCGATAAGTACATCTAAGAAAGCTAAGTTCTCCGCGCCCTGCCCCAAGCCCAGTGATAGCCATAGTTGGCCCTAGAAGGCAACCATGTCGAAACAAGGCCCGCCGGACGGCGTCGAGGATGACACGGACACAGAACACCATCCCGACATTGCCGACCCGTCAAGGGCCGGGAGAACCGTCCCCGCAGGCACGTCTTTTGACGATTCGTCGCACGGTACCGCAAAAAGCCTGCACCACGCTCCGAACCCTGACGCAAAAACAGCCTAATGGTTGTTTCGCGGGATGCCCTTTTCCTGAGCGATGTGCAGATATTTGGCCGCCGGCTTGAGGATCATGCCGGCCGCGAGTTCATCGACCATGCCGCGCTGGATCTCCTGCCACGGCGTCTGATGGTCGGGATAGGGATATCCTCCGGCCTTCTGCAACTCCTCGCGGCGACGGGCAAGTTCGGCGTCGTCAATCAGGATATCGGCGGTGCCCTTGCGCAGGTCGACACGGACGCGATCACCCGTTTTCAGCAGGGCCAACCCGCCGCCCGTCGCCGCTTCGGGCGACGCGTTCAGGATCGACGGCGAGCCCGAGGTACCCGACTGCCGCCCGTCGCCGATGCA
>JAKDNM010000106.1 GCA_030456445.1 Hyphomicrobiales bacterium | reverse complement strand
ACGCCGGTCGTCAGGCTGTCGGTGCCGAAGACGGCGCGCACCTGCATCTGCGACGCCGCCGAGACGGCCTTGGCGCCGTTCAACTGGGTGGAGAGCGCCGCTATCTCTTTCGTGCCGAGCGGTCGCGCCGCCTCGCGCGCATGGCCATGGCTCGACGGTGCGCCGGAGCGTACGACGAGCAGATTGCTGCCGAGCTTGGAGATGTCGGCCTTGACCTTCTCGGTCGTGCCGGAGCCGATGGTGATCATGGCGATGACCGCAGCCACGCCGATGACGATGCCGAGCAGGGTCAGGAAGGAGCGCAGCGCGTTGCGCTTCACCGAACGCAGCGCCAGACGGATCGTTTCCAGGAGCATCACGCCACCTCGCGGGAAGGGATTGCGGGCGCGATATGCCCGTCGAGGAAATGGATCGAGCGGTCGGCATATCCCGCCACGTCCTGTTCGTGGGTCACCATGACGATGGTCAAGCCCCGCTCGCGGTTCAACTCGGTCAGAAGGCCCATGATTTCATGCGTGCGCTCGCTATCGAGATTGCCGGTCGGCTCGTCGGCGACCAGCAGCATCGGCTCGGTGACGATGGCGCGTGCGATGGCGACGCGCTGTTGCTGGCCGCCGGAAAGCTCGGCCGGCGTATGCTTCTCGCGGCCGGTGAGGCCTACCTTGGCGAGCGCCTCCATGGCCCTCTCGCGCCGCGCGCGCGCGGGCACGCCGCGATAGACGAGCGGCAGTTCGACATTTTCCGCGGCGGTTGTGCGGGCCAGCAGATTGTAGCCCTGGAAGACGAAGCCGATATAGAGATTGCGCAGGATCGCGCGGCGGCCGCGATCGAGCCGCCCGGCATCGACGCCCATGAAATCGTAGCGGCCGCTGGTCGGCGTGTCGAGACAGCCGATGATGTTCATCGAGGTCGATTTGCCCGACCCGGAAGGTCCCATGATGGCGACGAATTCGCCGCGCGCGATGGCGAGGTCGACGCCGGCCAGCGCATGCACCTGCGCTTCACCCTCTCCATAGCTTTTCCACACATGCTCGAAGCGGATGAGCGTCTCACGCTCTTTGGCGGGGGGTCTCTGGAGCATCGTCTAGCCTCCCTGCCGCGCAGCGCCGGTGATGACCTTGTCGCCTTCCTTCAACCCCGACAGGATTTCGGTGAATTCGCCGTCCGTATCGCCGGGCTTCACCATCACCTTGTGCGGCTGGCCGTTGCGCAGCACATAGAGCGTGCGCGTCCCATCTGCCGCGGCAGGTGCTTCCGCGCGATCGCGATGGCGGCGGAAGCGCGGCATGAAGAGGTCGCGCAGGCTGAAGCCGCGACTGGCACCGGCTTCGGTGGCAGGGGGGCTGTAGCGGAAGGCCGCGTTGGGCACGGTGAGCACGCCGTCTGCCTGCCGCGTGACGATGTCGACTGCGGCCGTCATGCCGGGGCGCAGCATAAGTTTCGAATTGTCGACATCAAGCTTGGCCTGGTAGGTGACCACGTTGTCGGTGGTGACCGAGGCGTAGGCGATGTCGCTGATCTTGGCGTCGAAATTTCGGTCGGGAAAGGCATCGACCGTGAAATGGCCGGTCTGGCCCTTGGCGACCTTGCCGATATCCGCCTCGTCGATCGCGGCCTCGAGCTGCATGCTCTTCAGGTCCTGGGCGATGACGAAGAGCACGGGTGCCGAGAAGGACGAGGCGACCGTCTGGCCGGGATCGACGGAACGCGTCAGCACGATGCCGTCGATCGGCGCATAGATCGTGCTCTTGGCAAGATCGGTCTCCTGCAGCTTCTCGTTGGCTTCGGCTACCGCGACGTTCGCCCTGGCAATGGAAAGGGCGGCCGTAGCACGGTCGCGGTCGGCCGTTGCCGTATCGAGCGCCTGCTTCGATGCCATGCCTTTCACCGCGAGCTGATTGGTGCGGTCGAGCGTACGCGAGGTATCGGCGAGCGTCGTCCGGGCCTGCTCGACCTGCGCCTCGGCGGCCTGCACGGAGGCCTTTGCGCCCTCGATCTGCGCCTGGATGCGCGCTTTGTCGAGGACGGCTAGAACATCGCCCTTCTTTACTTCCCGATTCTCTTCGACCTCGACGGAACGCACCACGCCCGACAACTCGCTCGAAACGTCGACCTGCGTCAGCGGTTGCAGCGTGCCGGTGGCGGAGACCTTGATCGTCAGGTCGCGGGCGGCTGCGGGCTCGGTCGTATAGACGATTTTCGCTGGCGCCTGGTCGAACCATTGCCATGCGCCGATCCCGGCAAGGACCAGAAAAAGGATCGCGCCCCAAAGCGTCCATTTGCGCCGGCGCTCATGGCCGCGGCCTTTCGCGTCGAGACCAAGCGATTCCTCGATGCCCACGCCACGGTCTATGCCGGGAGACGTTTCGACCCTCGGCCGTTCCACCGTCTGGTCCATTTTTGTTTCCTGTCCTGCCGCCGGCCATTTTTCCAGGATCGGCGCTTCCCCGTCATATCCGGGGTTTCCAACTGGAGTTTCGTCCATGATATAGCGATACGCACCTGAACCGGAGATGACCGCGTGATTAAGCGCCGATATAGGGTTTACGATGTCTTCGCCGACAAGCCGCTTGCGGGAAATCCGCTCGCCGTGGTGCTCGACAGCGATGGGCTCGACACAGCGGCGATGCAGCGGATTGCCCGCGAGTTCAACCTATCCGAAACCGTCTTCCTCGGCACGCCCGAAAAGCCCGCCCATTCGGCGGCGATGCGCATCTTCACACCCGGCATCGAATTGCCTTTCGCCGGCCATCCGACCGTCGGCGCGGCGGTTGCGCTTGCCGAGGAACGGGGGCGGGGAGACGCGGGCGAAGGGACGGAAATCCTGGTGATCGAGGAAGCCGTCGGGGCGGTCCGTTGTGCGGTCTGGCGTGGCAAGGGCGCTACTTTCGCCGAATTCGACCTGCCGCGCCTGCCGGAAAAGGTCCGCTTCGAGGTCGTCCCGGAACTGGTGGCGGCGGCGCTCGATCTCGACCCGCAGGAAATCGGATTCGAGAACCACCGGGTCGATGCCTGGTCGGCCGGCGTGCCCTATGTGATGGTGCCGGTCGCCGGGCTGGCGGCCGCCGCGAAGGCGCGGATGGATGTGGACGCCTGGATGAAGATTGCGCCGCATGTCGGGCATCTCGTCGCCGCGCCCTACATCTATTGCCGCGAGACGGTCGGACACGACGCCTCTTTCCATGCTCGCATGCTGGCGCCGCATGAAGGGGTTCCGGAAGATCCGGCGACGGGTTCGGCCGCGGCCGCGTTCGCCGGGGCGGTCATGCGTTTCGATGCGCCGTCGGAGGGCTCGACAAGGCTCGTCGTCGAGCAGGGCATCGAGATGGGGCGGCCCTCGAAAATCAGACTGGAACTCGATGTAGAGCGTGGTGCGCTGACCGCAGGCCGCATCGGCGGGCATGCGGTCAGGATAGCCGAAGGAACCTTGTTCGCCTGAACGCCGGAAATTTCCGGGAGGGCTGGACAGGCCCGGGCGCACTGGTTATATCGGCGCCGGTCCGTGCCGTTCGGCGCGCCGTGGGTGATTAGCTCAGTTGGTAGAGCAGCTGACTCTTAATCAGCGGGTCACAGGTTCGATCCCTGTATCACCCACCATTCAGTCCCGGGATTTTCGGGTCTCACTGTAGTCGCATTTTTTTCATCGATATTTCCGGCGGTTACGACGCCGGCCGGGATATCAACGGGCGAGAGACAGGTATTTTCGGCAGGATTTCATTGTTTTTGGCAGCAGTCTCTGGGCGGTACATTTGACGTCCCGCTGATTTTTCAGCCGTGCATCCTGAGCGATCATCAGAAGCTAAGCAAAGCCCGCTGATCGGCCCAGAGTGGGGGGTGCGGCAGGCGGAACAAATGATGCCGCGTCAGTTCTATCGGCTAGCGACGAATCTGTTCGAAGCGATTGTCCTCGGCCGGCTTGGGCAGCGGCTGCGGGTTCTTGGTTTCTTCATGAAAGAGATCATTCTTCGTGCTCCTGCCTGGCCCAAAATATTGGGATGAATAAATCTTGTTACCCTCCCGGTATTCCTGTCGTAGAGCGGGTAAATTTCTCTGCAGAAGTTTTCCATCGGAACGGCGGAGGAAATTTCATTCCAGTCCGCAAATAACGCTTTGTAGATTCCTTGTCTTGGGTTCGATTGAAGCCTATGTATGGGGTAGGGCGGTTTTGACGACTTGGCTTTTGCGGTGTCAGAGACCCGCCATTTACTACTGAATTCCCGATAGCGGATGTGCTTGTGCCGGTCCGGCGCGGCACCCCGCCCTGTTCGGACCTGGAATGAAAGCCCGGCGCTGACCACGGATGTACTGGCAGCTTCGAGACCGTTCCGGTTCGAACGGGAGCGATGCAGGAGGCGTCTTTGCGTGCTTCTGCGGAGATACGTAATCATGACAACACGCACCACGCAAACTGTCGCGCGGTTTTCCTCGCCCTTCCTGCTGCCCGGCTTCGACCAGCCGCAGCCGGCTGGAGACTATCGCGTCGACCAGGACGAGGAGTCGATCGCGGGCCTGTCCCGGCTTGCCTGGCGGCGTGTCGGTGCCTTCGTCCATCTACCGGCGATCTCAGTGAAGGGTTCGACGCGGCAGATGGTGGCGATCAATCCGGCGGATCTCGATGCCGTGCTCGAAAAGGACCACGAACAGTCATGACTTCCACCAACACCTTGCAACATAGCCGTCGCCCGATCTTGAGCGACGCCGCAACCCATCTCTTCGCGGTTGGACAGGCCGTCCGACTGAAGGGCGGTTTCGGCAGACCCGCTCTGCCCTCCGGGATTTACCATGTCACCGCCACGCTGCCCCCGAGGGGAGATTCCTTGCAATACCGCATCCGCAATGACGACGAGCGCTACGAGCGGGTGACAACACAGGACAGCCTCGAACCGGTCAGCCTGCCCCAATCCAGCGGCGCGACCCTCATTGAAAGGACGTTCGACCATGGCCAAAGGACAGAAACGTAGCAATCGCGAGATCCGAAAGCCGAAGCAGGCAAAGGCCCCCTCGAAGACCGAGGCGCCTTTAGGTAGCCAGGTCAAGCTGGTCGCGAACACCAACAGTCCGCGAGGAAAGGGTAAGAACTGACGAGCCATGGGCGGTGAAGATCGTGATCGAATTCTACCGCACCCGAATTCAGATAATGCGCACGCTGTCATCCGCCGCGAGGTGTGTGAGGCAATCGACATCGCCCGACCGCTCTTGGCGACGCTCAATATGCCGCAGCTTGCCGACTGTATGTTGATCACCGACGCCACGGGGAACAGGCTCTATTCCAGACAGCTTGGCGCCAACGATAATCCGGAAGAAAGGATGCCGCAATGAATGCCCACACTGGCGACACCAAAATCAGGCGGCACCCTTGGCGGTCGCCATCTGGGAAAACGACGGCGGAGCACCCCAACATGACTCTATCGAACACCGGTACAGCCGTCGGGTCGAACGGGACGGTTCCTGGAGTATCTATCATGCCTTCACCGATGTTCCGGCAGAGGTTCACAATCATTCCATGATGGGTCTTACTCGCTCCAACGCCACGGAAGGTATGCTGTCGCTCAGTCGCCGCAACGAAAAGCACCGGCTCGAGCGCAGGCGACTAACCTGCGGTCCGTCCGGTCGCCGGATCGATAGGGAACGGTCGTGACTCTCGATTTCCCCAATCTGAGCCGAAGTTTTGATGAAACACGCAATGCAGTTCGCTTCATCGGCCATGATGGCATGTTCGAGGTGCCATTCTTTATCGAAGCCGATGCATTGGCGCCGACCAGCCGCAAAGGTGGCGGGCTGGAAGGTGCGGAAGCTGCGTCTCTCGCGGCCTTTGACGCGGGGCGGCGCTCCATCCACGACGTCGCGCGAAAGCTCTATTCGCGTGGCCGGCAAACCAGCTACATCATAACGGCTGCCGATGTACGTTGACGACGATCTCGCAAAAAATTCCGTGGTGTGACCAATTGCGGGTTCGCGGCGGACGCTTAAACCATTTGGCTGCAATCTGCTGGGAAGCAGAGAGTTAGACGAGTCATTTCCCAGCGGCTGGCAAGGCGGCTTCAGAAGCTTGCCGGCCTCGGATCACAGCCCGTTTGCAGTCCATCGAGGCTCAGTTCCAGCCGGAACGGCGGCGGCCGGACAGTTCTCCGAAGGATCAGGTTCCGGCGGATGATACCTTGATGAAATCGATGAACGCTCTGAGCGGCGTAGGCACCAGCCGCCGTCCGGGATAATAGAGGAACGGCCCGGAGAAGCGCTCCCACCACGGCTCAAGAACCGGTTCGAGAGTGCCGCTTTCGAAATACGGACGCAGCCATTCTTCGAACAGGCCGAGGATGCCGAGCCCAGCGACTGCCGCATCGACAGCGAAATCCGATGCTCCGCCTGCCGTTACCACCAGCGGGCCGGTTGGATCGATCCGCACTTTCTCGCCGTCGCGCTCGAATTCCCATGGTGGCATCACGCCGCTTGGAAAGCGATGACGCAGACAGGCATGGCTGAGCAGGTCGCGCGGATGCTCCGGCCGGCCGTGCTTGTCGAGATAGGCCGGAGAGGCGGCAATGGCAAATCGCTGTATGCGCGGCCCGATGGGCACCGCGATCATGTCCTGCTCCAGGCGCTCTTCATAGCGAATGCCTGCGTCGCATCCAGCCGCCAGCACGTCGACGAAGCTTTCCTCGGTGATCACTTCCAGTCGTATGTCGGGATAAGCGGCAAGGAAGGGAAGGACAATCCGCGGCAGCACCAGTCGCGCCGCGCTGACCGGCACGTTGAGCTTCAGCGTACCGGCCGGCGTGTCACGGAAGCCATTCACCACGTCGAGGGCCGCTTCCACCTCGCGCAAGGCGGGGCTGAGCCGTTCGAGAAGGCGCGTTCCGGCCTCGGTCGGTGCGACGGATCGCGTCGTACGGTTGAGAAGCCTGACACCAAGGCGGCTTTCCAGGCGCCGCACCGCTTCGCTCAGGCCCGAGGCGCTTGAACCCCTTTGGCGTGCGGCATCCCGGAAGCCCGCGGCGCGCGCTACCGCGACAAATGCGTTCAGATCGCTGAGGTCGATGCTCATTGTTCGTTAATCCGTACAGCTTGTGCAGACTGTATCGGGTTATGGCGCACTCCGCCAAGGCTTATCTGTGTTTCATCGAATAAGGAGCAAAGATCATGACCATCATCGACCAGGCAGGAACCTTCACGCTCGGCGATCGCACCATACGGCGTCTCGGCTACGGCGCCATGCAACTCGCCGGAGCTGGCGTATTCGGTCCGCCCAAGGATCATGACGCTGCTGTGGCCGTGCTGCGCGCTGCCATCGATGCCGGCGTGAACCACATCGACACCAGCGACTTCTACGGCCCGCATGTGACCAACCGGCTGATCCATGAGGCGCTCGCGCCCTATCCCGACGATCTCCTCATCGTCACGAAGATCGGCGCCCGCCGCGGTTCCGACGCATCGTGGATCCCGGCTTTTTCGCCGGAGGAACTGACGCAGGCGGTACATGACAATCTGCGCAATCTCGGCCTCGACAGGTTGGAGGTTGTGAACCTTCGCGTCATGTTCGACCCGCATGGACCCGCTGAAGGGTCGATCGAGGCACCGCTCGCGGCTCTGGCCGAACTTCAGCAACAAGGCCTCGTGCGCCATATCGGACTAAGCAATGTCACGCCTACCCAGATTGCCGAAGGCCGCCGTATCGCCGATATCGTTTGCGTGCAGAACCAATACAACCTCGTGCATCGCGCCGACGAAACGCTGATCGACGAGCTTGCGCGCGACGGTATTGCCTATGTCCCCTTCTTCCCGCTCGGCGGATTCACGCCCTTGCAGTCATCTATCTTGTCGGATGTCGCCAGGCGTCTTGACGCGACGCCGATGCAGGTGGCGCTGGCATGGCTTGTTCAGCGTGCGCCCAACATCCTTCTGATCCCCGGCACCTCGTCCGTCGAACATCTGCGGGAAAACCTCGCCGCGGCCGAACTCGATCTATCGGATGATACGCTCAACGAACTGGACCGTATGGCGCAGCGTTCGCACGCCGTGGCGCCTGCCGCGCACTGACACTCGATGAGGGTCTTTATGAATAGGCCTTTGCAAACCACCTTGATGGTGTCGCGGAGCCAGCGATGAGCGGGATCGGCATCCAGACGGGGATGCCAAACTACGGATATCCCGATCTCCGGGTTCGAACCAACAGCAGCTCGAAGCTCTGGAGGCCGAGAATGGCGGTCTGGAATTGACTGCCGCCGGACACCAGTGGCCTGATCCTGCTCCGGCAGGGCGCGGCGAGCCTTCGAACGCCATCACGTGTGAGTGCCAATGCGTTGATATACGCTGCGGGGACAATTCAGCTTCGGACGATCAAGACAGCCTGTCGCCTTGGGTGAAGCAAACCGCCGCGACTTCACGGAGATGTCCGGCAGAAGAACCGGATCAGAAGGGACCGAAATACGAGGACGGCTTGCAGTGGGGGTGCTGTCTGATTATATAACGAACATCGATCTTGCTTGTTGAGCTTGTTTCTGCGCCTTGGCGTCTGACCGATCTTTCCTCTCAATTTCGACGACTGCGGCGTTTGGCATTCAGCCAGGCGGCGCGACTCAATGCCGATTGAAAGGAATCGTCATGACTATCGGAACCGTTAAGTTCTTCAACGCTACCAAAGGCTTCGGCTTCATCGCGCCGGATGACGGCGCTGCGGACGTATTCGTTCATGTCTCCGCTGTCGAGCGTGCTGGCATGCACACCATCGTCGAGGGTCAGAAGCTCTCGTTCGATGTGGTGCGAGATGAGCGCCGTGGAAAGTCCTCGGCCGAAAATCTCCAGGCAGCATAAGGAATATCGCTTCTGGTCTTTGACCACGGATGTACTGGCACTGGCCGTCGAGGCGATTGGGGAAGGTCGGGAAAGCCCGGCCTTTTTCGTTTTGAAGGAGTAGATTATGCGACATGCAATCCCAACCGGCGTTTTCAAGCCGAATCCATCAAGTGGTGAGAGGAAGAGCGACGTGACCACTCGCGCCGCGCATCAGATAGTCGATAACGAGAGATCCGCTCGCGAGGCAAAGACCGAGCGCCTGAGGCTGGCTCGGCTGGCTAAGGAGGAGGCCGAACCGGTGATAATTCCGGCAAAGGCAAAGACCCGGCCCCGCAAACGCAAAGCGACCGCCTGAATCGAAACCCCCGGCCGCAACCGGCCAATTATGCCTGTCACAGTGCTGTCGGGCCGACCTACCGGCAATGCCGATTACGTTGCGCAGATTCGATAGCCGCCGGTTTACCGATCAGGAACACGCCATGAAGGATCTGCGGCCTACCCCGGTCGCTGGAACGGCAGTTGCCTACACCGGCAGCAAAAATCCTGGCCGACGTATGGCATGCCCTGGCGCTCGACACCTCATCCAACTCAGGCTCATGGAAAAATCGCGTAGCCGATCCCTGATCTGGTCCGTCATCGACCGCTGTTGACTGTCTGTCGCTGGGCGCGGCCTTGTTCGGCGCCGCCCCTGTTCCGACATTCGCCTTGCTACAGAAACGGAGATAATGATGATGAACGATCCAGTGACAAATGGCACGCGGCTGTTTGTGCCGGCACTCTCCGGCTTTTACGCCGGGCTTCACAACTTCGCCGAGACGTTCCTGCGCGTGATAGCCGGCACGGCATTGGTGACGCATGGCCTGGGCAAGATCGGCGATCCGTTCGGATCGGCGGGCATGGTGGAAAGCCTCGGCTTCTATCCGGGAGCCTTTTGGTCGTTGATGCTTTCTCTGACCGAATTCGTCGGCGGGATCTTCATTGCAATCGGTTTCCTGACGCGCCCTGCCTCTTTGGCTGCGATGTTCGTGCTGCTCGTAACTGTGTGGTTTCATTGGATCACCGCGGGGCAGGGTTATTCGGGCGCCGAAAAATCAATCCTGTGGGCGGCGATCTTTTTCTTCTTTGCCATCCGCGGAGGCAATAGCCACTCGCTCGACGCGAAGATTGGCCGGGCTTTCTGATCGGGAGAGCGCGATGTCGTCGTGGAAATGCGCTGACAGGCGCGAGGGCTTGGGGTCATCGTGCCGGTCAGGCGGGCCGCATAACGGATCCGTCGAACCATCTGGCATATCCGGCCGATCGTGGAAGCTTGGCCTTTCGGTCAGAACCGAAAGGAGCGGCAGATGGCGCGCTATATGTTGATCCGCGGCCCCGCATACAAAATACGGAGCCACAAAACCGTCAGGCAGCGTCCAGGATGTAGGGAATCTCATCGAAGGTGCCCTCGGGCAGTCCAAGAACTCGTGCGATACGGTCCCTGTAACCCTTTTCAAAACGGTACCCGGCTTCGATTTTCTCGACCTCCTCGATGGTCAGGCCGCTGGTCACGGCAATGTCGCCTACCGTGTATCCGAGGTGTTCCCGGTAAGCCCGTATGACGGGAGTTCCATTTGAGACTGCGGTCAAAACTGCCTCAGGCAGCGCGAAAGATGTCATAATGCCTCCAGAAGTTGGGGTCGCCGAGCGAAAAACTCGATGCAAGCCGGGACGGGAACTGAAACGGGATGCCGAAAAGCCTGAATGGGCGGCATCCGAAAAGCGGTCACTCTCGAAACGGCGAGAGACGCTTAGGCAATATGGCGACTGGCGGGCCGTCGATCAAGCGCTCCGGTTGTCAATGTCTTGGCCGATATCCCTTTGCCTCGCACATAATATCAGTTGACTGAATTGCTGCTGGGTGGCGCTACCGTGAACGACGGAGAAAGGGGCAAGGCGGGTTCACCTGCCCAACCCAGCGATTCTGCTGTGAGACGCCCCGTTGTACGCAAATAAATTCTGCTGCCCAGGTAACATGAACACGCGGGCAGGCGGCCAACTTTCAGCTTTTCGAAGAAATCAACCTTCGCCCATCCCTTCGGCCGGCTCCGGGGCGTTGCCCTTGCGCACTTTCTCTTCAATGCGCGCGCCGACTTCAGCATCGATGTTTTTCCAGTATTGGAACGCGCGGCTCAGGACCGGCTCGCGCACACCGCCGAGCAGGCTGCCGGCAACCTGTTCCACGAGTTTCCTGCGCTGATCGTCGTTGAACACCTCGCGCACGAGGGTGCCCGGCTGGCCGAAATCGTCGTCATTGCCACGCAGCGTATAGGCGCTGCGCACCATCTCGCCGTCCGCTTCCCAGCCTTCGGCCACCGGCCCCATATTGTCGGCCCAGGCGCGATCACCACTGTTTGGCGCATAGACCGGCGCCGCGCCGCTATGATGGTAGGTCATCTGCCCGTCGAACATATAGGTGCTCACCGGAACCTTGGGCTGGTTCACCGGAAGCTGGTGGAAATTGGTGCCGATGCGGTTGCGCTGCGCATCGTTATAGGCGAAGGCGCGGCCAAGCAGCATCTTGTCGGGCGACAGGCCGATGCCGGGCACGGTGTTGCCGGGCGAGAACGCCGCCTGCTCGATCTGGGCGAAGAAGTTTTCCGGATTGCGGTTGAGCGTCATCTTGCCCACCTTGATCAGCGGATAATCCTTGTGCGGCCATACCTTGGTCAGGTCGAAGGGATTGATGCGGTAGGTCTTGGCCTCTTCGTAGGGCATGACCTGCACCGACAGCCTCCAGCTTGGATGCTCGCCGCGCGCGATGGCGTCGAACAGGTCGCGGCGGTGGAAATCGGCATCGGCGCCGGCCATGGCGGCCGCTTCTTCGTTCGAGAAGAACGCCATGCCCTGCTCGGTATGGAAGTGGTATTTGACCCAGAATTTCTCGCCGGCCGCATTGATCCACATATAGGTGTGGGAACCGTAGCCGTTCATGTTCCGCCATGTCCGCGGCAAGCCGCGCACGCCCATCACATATGTCACCTGATGCGCGCTTTCGGGGTTGTTGGTCCAGAAATCCCATTGCATGTGATTGTCGCGCAGGCCCGAATCGGGAAGCCGCTTCTGGCTGCGGATGAAGTGCGGGAATTTTATCGGATCGCGCACGAAGAAGACCGGCGTATTGTTGCCGACAAGGTCGTAATTGCCCTCGCTGGTATAGAATTTGAGTGAAAAGCCGCGCACGTCCCGCCATGTGTCAGGGCTACCCATCTCGCCGGCAACGGTGGAGAAGCGCGCCAGCATCTCGCTCGACGCACCCTTCTGAAACAGCGCCGCCTTGGTATAGGCCGACACGTCTTCGGTCGTTTCGAGCACCCCGAACGCGCCCGCGCCCTTGGCATGCGGTTGCCGCTCGGGAACCTTCTCGCGGTTGAAATGCGCCATCTGCTCCAGGAAATGGACGTCATGCAGCAGGATCGGACCGTCCGGGCCGATGGTGAGCGAGTTTCGGTCACTCGGCGCCGGGGCGCCTGAACCGGTGGTGGAGCCTCCGGCCGGGATGTGCTGGGCGTTGCGCTGTTCAGACATGGGGATCTCCTGGCAAATCTGCGAAAGTGCCGAACACTAGGACGCGCTGTCCCGATATGGAAGGTACAAAGCTGACGCAGCCGACATCCGGCCGCGAGGCCCTGTTGCCGCGGACACATGATCGTCATCGAGGTATTCGAGCGGTGGAGGCAGCCGCGAGGGTCGCCGAGCAATGTGGCGACGAACCGGGAACTGTCCATGACCCGGCATGGCATGCTCCAGACTTCAGCAACGGACTGCTCACGGCTCCAAATCCGACTAAGCGGACAATCGGTGACCGACATGACAAAGATCGATGTGACGATAGCACTCCGCAGGGTTACGCGGAAGATGACGGACAAGACTGACAAGTTCGACGCGGTTTAGCACGAGACGGGGCGATTGATTAAATGTCCGCAATTGTTGCTCGGGTGCCGAGCGCGCCATTCTGCTTCCGGCCCCAAATATAGCGTCGAATGATCGGTTTGGCGACAACGTCAATCCCTTGAGCCAGGGATGTGGGAAGTTACGCCGAATAAAACGGCCAAGCTGATGTCACGCAAAGGCGCTTTCTGAACTGTTGTCGCGCCGAGCCCGCAACAACGCCAGCGGTCCCGAAGATGCCGCCCTGTTCAGGCACTTTTTACCGGCGTTCCTTGTCGCCGGCCGGAGCCGCGCTAGCTCCCTGTCGGGAAGGGACAGCATCATGACAACGAAAACGATCAGCCGTCGCGGCTTTCTTACCGGGACGCCTCCAAGCTGATCGACGGAGAGATTGCCGCCGTCGTGAACTACGTTCGCAACTCCTTCGGCAATCGTGCCGCAGCGGTAGGCTCAGGTGATGTCCATGACATCCGCGACCATCCAAGCAGTTAGTAAATCGGAGTCGGCGACGGGTCACTTTCGAGCCAGATGGGGATTGAAGCGAGCTTGATTGTCAACGGGAACAATTTTGACACATACGGGCCACTCTGGCAGAGGGGGCTCTTTCCGGCATGAGCGTGTGCGCCAAAGTCGTCCCCGGAAGGGTGAGGTTCCTGGCAGTCGGGACTCTCACCGCCGGCTCTTATTAAATGGCACAGATTTTCCATCCGCGGGCCAATTCCGTGGCCGTTGCAATCCTCGTTTCGATCCCGACGATCGTCATTCTTGTGCTTGTCGTAAATTATCAACTGCACGCCTCGCCCTTTACGACGGATGTCGGCATGCATGTCGACCAGCCTGTTCCGTTCAGCCACAAGCACCATGTCGGCGATCTCGGGCTGGATTGCCGCTACTGCCATGGCGGCGTCGAAGGCGCGGCCTTTGCCGGGCTGCCGCCAACGCACACCTGCATGACTTGTCATTCGCAGCTCTTCACGAACGCCGCGATGCTGGCGCCGGTTCGGAAAAGCTTGGCAAATGGCGTTCCTCTCCATTGGAACCGCGTCTACCGGCTGCCGGACTACGTCTATTTCGATCACAGCGTCCACATCCGCAACGGCATCGGCTGCACGACATGCCACGGCGACATGAGCAAGCAGCCGCTGACGGAGAAAAAGACGCCCCTGACGATGGGATGGTGCCTGAGCTGCCACCGCGACCCCGGCGTCCATATGCGCAGCGAGGCGGCGATCTTCGATCCGCACGCTCCCGATCCCGACAATGATCCGCACAAGGCAGTCGCGATGCTGCGTCACTACGTGGTGGAGACCTCCAACATGACCGATTGTTCGGTGTGTCACCGATGAGCGGCGGAGCCGACATCAGCCGGCGCGCGGCGCTGAAGCTATTCGCCGCCGGAGCGGCTGCCTCGCTTGCCGGCTGCTCGCGGCCCAACGAGGAGATATTGCCCTATGTCGACATGCCGGAAGGTATGGTCGCCGGCGAGCCTGAATATTACGCAACGGCGCTCCCGCTCGGCGGCTACGCGCGCGGGGTGATCATCAAGGCGGTCGACGGACGCCCGATCAAGATTGGCGGCAATCCGCGCCATCCCGCAAGCCTGGGCGCCACCGACATCTTCGGCGAGGCTGAGATCATGGCGCTCTACGATCCCGACCGCTCCCGTGTCATACGCGGCCAACAGCCCGTTGCCGGCTGGGCCGAGTTCTTCGGCGAACTGCTCGACCGGATGAATAAGGCGAAGAGCGGTGCCGCTCCGCTTCACATACTTACCTCGACGGTCTCATCGCCGACATTGCTGCGCCAGATCGAGGAACTATCCACGCAAATGCCGGGCACGCGCTGGTTCGCCTACGATCCCACAGGGTCGGCGGATCGCCCTCGCTTCATACCGCGTCTCGACAAAGCAAAGGTTATCGTCTCGCTCGACGCCGACCCGCTCGGGCC
>JAKDNM010000018.1 GCA_030456445.1 Hyphomicrobiales bacterium | reverse complement strand
GCAATTCGGCTACCAATCATGCGATAGCTTCCAAAGGGGCAGAGCGAGGCGGATTCATGATCGCGAAGATACTGGTGGTGCTGGTCATCCTCATCCACGCCTACATCGTGGTGCTGGAGATGTTCCTGTGGACCACCGCTTTCGGCCGCCGGGCGTTCGGCATGTCCGCGGAATTCGCGCGGCAGACGCGTGCGATGGCCGCCAATCAGGGCCTCTATAATCTGTTCCTCGTGATCGGACTTCTATGGGGGCTGAGCTTCGGCCCGGTGGGCGAGTTGACGCGCATGATCTTCCTCGGCTTCGTTTCTATCGCCGGAATATTCGGCGGGCTGACGGTGAACGGGCGGATATTTCTCATGCAGGGCCTGCCGGGGCTTCTGGCCCTTGCCGCGACCTGGTACCGGATTTGAACGACAATATCAGGACATCCGACGGCGAACCGTTTGCGGCGCATGCGCACGGTGTGACGCTTGCCGTCCGGCTGACGCCGAAATCGAGCCGGGACGCCATCGAGGGCATCGAGGTGGGGGCGGACGGCCGGTCCTGCGTAAAGGCGCGCGTGCGGGCGCTGCCGTCCGAAGGCGCCGCCAACGACGCGCTTACCCGGCTCGTCGCCAAATGGATCGGCGTGCCGCGCCGGGAAGTTTCCATCCTTTCGGGCGCCACCTCGCGCAGCAAGATACTGCTCGTGCGCGGCGATGCGAAAGAACTGGCGGAAAAGATACGCGGCCTTCTGGTCAGCGCTCGGTCAGCTTGAGCTCGATGCGGCGGTTCTTGGCGCGCGCCTCGTCCGTTTCCTGCGGATCGAGCGGCTGGAACTGGCCGAAGCCGGCGGCAACGAGGCGGTCAGCCGGCACGCCGTTGGCGATCAGGAATTTCACCACCGCGATGGCGCGGGCGCTGGAAAGCTCCCAATTGTCGTGGAAGCGGCCGTTGCCTGACAGCGGCACGTCGTCGGTATGGCCGTCGACGCGCAGCACCCAGTTGATCTCGGGCGGGATTTCCTTCTGTAGTTCGATGATCGCGTCGGCGAGCTTTTTCATCTCGCCTTGCCCGGCCTGGTTGATCTGGTCGGAGCCCGACGGGAACAGTACCTCCGACTGGAACACGAAGCGGTCGCCGACGATGCGGATGTTCTTGCGGTCGGCGAGAATCTCGCGCAGTCGCCCGAAGAAGTCGGAGCGGTAGCGGTTCAGTTCCTGCACGCGCCGGGCGAGCGCCACGTTCAGCCTGCGCCCGAGATCGGCGATCTTGGTGTTCGATTCCTGATCCTTTTTCTCCGAGGCGCCGAGCGCGTCTTCAAGTGCTGCGATCTGGGTCCTCAGCGCGGCGATCTGCTGGTTGAGCAGTTCGACCTGCGACATCGCCCGCTGGCTGAGCTGCTTTTGATTGTCGAGTTCGGTAGACAGGCTGGTGACCTTGGCGTTGGCGGCATTCGCCGAGCCCGAGCCTCGCGACAGCAATTGCTCGAGCCGAGACTTGTCGGCCTGTGCGGCTGAGAGGGATGCCTGCAGATTGCTGATCTGGTCCTGCGCGTCCTGGGTGCTGGATTTCTCCAGCGCCAGCAATTGCGTCAGTTCGTTGATCTGCGAGTTCAGCCGGTTGAGCGCCTCGTCCTTCCCGCTGATTTCGCGGCTCAAGAGGAACTGCGCCAGCACGAAGACGGTCAGCAGGAACATGATGGCGAGCAGCAGCGTCGACAGCGCGTCGACGAAGCCCGGCCAATAGTCGATGGTACGGGTCGTGCGCCCGCGCGCCAGCGCCATCTAGCCGATCTCCCGCTTGCGGATGGCTTCGGCGAGCTTGTCGAGGGTCGCGCGCACTTCCTTCTGCTCGTCCGATTGCGCCTCGACCCAGTCGCGCATCATCTGCTGCTCGGAGCGCATGTTCTTGACGAGGCCCGAAATGCCGTCGGCGAGATTGGCCATGGCCGCCGCGACGCGCTGGTTGGAGCCGCCGGTCTCCTGCACCGCGCGCAGGCGTTCCGAAAGGGCGCGGATCTCCTCGGCGGGGCCATTGTTGCCGGTGTGGGCGACGGCAAGGTCGGGGCCAAGATCGGTGACGGAGGAGAGCCAGTTCTCAAGCTCGGTGTAGAAGCGGTTCTGGGCGCGGCTCGCCTGCAGGTCGAGGAAGCCGAGGATGAGCGAACCGGAGAGGCCGAGCAGCGAGGAGGAGAAGGCCGTGCCCATGCCGGCGAGCGGCGCCGAAAGCCCGGCTTTGAGCGATTCCAGCACGTCGTTGGTGTTGCCCGAGGTCGGATCGAGCGACTGGATGGTGGTGCCGATCGAGGCGATCGTCTGCAACAGGCCCCAGAAAGTGCCCAAAAGGCCGAGAAACACGAGCAGGCCGATCAGGTAGCGGGCGATGTCGCGGCTTTCGTCCAGGCGGGTGGCAAGCGAATCGAGGATGGAGCGCAGCGAAGAGGTGGAAAGCGCCATGGAAGACGAGCGCGACAGAAGCGCTTTCATCGGCGCCAGCAGCACCGGGTTTCCGGCCTGGGACCCGGCGCGGAAGGAGTTCACCCAGCGCACTTCGCGGAAAAGGCGGATCACCTGCGCGAAGGCAAGCAGCACGCCGACGGCCAGCACGCCGACGATCAACCCGTTCAGGCCGGGATTGGCGTTGAAGGCGTGCGACACCTGGCGATAGAGGATCGCCGAGACGAACCCTGCGATCGCCAGGAAAATCAGCATGGTGAGCACGAAGACCTGCGGGCTTGAAAGCCTGTAGGGATCGTAGTCTTCGTCTTCGCCCGCTTTGCCGAAAAATGCCATGCGCCTTGCCTCGAAAACCGCCGCCGAAAAGTGGCCGAGACTCTAATCGGAATTGTGACCAAAATGAAAGGTGGAGGAGGGCCGAACCTGAAGGCGATTCCGGCATATGGGTCAATTGTGGGCCGGACAACCGGGTTCGAGGCCTCTTGGCGGCGGCCTTGCCGCCCGCTAAGCATAATCCGGGGCAAGGCGAGTGCGTAAGGCGTCACCGGACGGTGGTCGCGTCTGATTTTCGATCGAGAGGCCGCCATGCTTCGCCGAAACGTCGTCACATCACCCGGCCGGTCGGTGCCGGCCTCTGCATGGCGTGTCGCAATCCCGGCAATGCTTGGCTTTCTGATATTGGCAATCGCCGGTTGTGGTCATGTGGTGGGCGTTTTGAAGCCTGTCCCGGTTAACGCGCCCGGCACGTCGCGGGTGAACATGCTTGTCGTAACGACGCGCGCGCCGTCGAAGGACCCCGGCCTTCTCTATACGGGACGTCGTGACCGCAATTATTCGGTCGACGAGATTTCGGTTTCGATACCGCCGGATTCGGCCCGGAAAATAGGGGAGGTACAGTGGCCGCGCCGTCTGCCGCCCAATCCCGAGAAGGATTTCACGACGGTCGCCGTGAAGCAAATACCGCCGGAAGCCGCCGCTGGCAGGGCATGGCTTCGCCGCAATCTGCCGAAGAGCCGTAAGGTCCTGGTCTTCGTCCACGGCTTCAACAACCGCTACGGGGATGCCGTCTACCGCTTTGCGCAGATCATGCACGATTCGCACGCCGATGCCGCGCCGATCCTTTTCACCTGGCCTTCGGCCGGCAAGCTGTTCGACTATAATTACGACCGGGAAAGCACCATCTACTCGCGCGACGGGCTGGAGACCGTGCTGCGGCTTCTCGCCGAGGATCCGCAGGTCTCCGATGTCACCGTGCTCGCCCACTCGATGGGCACATGGCTTACCATGGAGTCGCTGCGCCAGATGGCGATCCGCGATGGCCGTGTCGCGCCGAAGATCAAGAACGTCATTCTGGCGTCGCCCGATATCGACGTCGATGTTTTCGGTCGTCAGTTTCGGGATCTTGGCGATCGTCATCCGAAATTCACGGTTTTTGTCTCGCGGGATGATCGGGCGCTTGCCGTGTCGCGGTTCGTCGCCGGAAATGTGAACCGGCTTGGACAGATCAACCCGGAGGCCGAGCCCTATCGGTCGGAAGCAGCGAAAGACGGCATCAGCTTCATTGACCTGACCAGGCTCAGGGCACCCGGCGCCGACCTGAATCACGACAAGTTTGCCGCCAGCCCCCTGATCGTTCGCGCTATCGGCACAAGGCTGGTCAACGGGCAGTCGCTTTCGGAATCAAAGATCGGCCTCGGCGACAGCATCACCATTATCGCCGCCGGCACCGCCAAAGCGGTCGGAACAGGGGCGGGCCTTCTGGTCAGCACGCCGCTTTCGGTGATCGATCCGGCAACGCGCCGTAATCTCGGCAGCCAGGCCGACGATTTTGCCGGGCAGATCGATGCCGCGGCGCGGCTTGACGGCCGATATCGAGCTTCCACCGCGGCCGATCCGGCCAACCCGACGAGAGATTCGAGATAGGACGAGATTGGAGGCGCTCAGCCGGCGGCCTTGATCGGCTTCCCCAGCGCCTTGAGGAGTGCGGCGTGGATGGCGTCGTTGCCGGCGACGATGCCGCCTGTATCGAAAATGTCGTGCCCGCCCGCCTTGTCGGTGGCAAACCCCCCCGCCTCACGGATGATGAGCATGCCTGCCGCCATGTCCCATGGATGCAGGGCGTCCTCCCAGAAGCCGTCGAGCCGGCCCGCCGCGACATAGGCGAGGTCGAGCGCGGCAGCCCCCATGCGGCGAATACCGGAGACTTCGCCCATGACGTTGCGCTGTTCGACCAGATAGCGGCCATGGTCGCCGCGACCGAGATGCGGAATGCCGGTACCGATCACCGCGTCGTTCAGGTTGCGGCGTGCCGCGACCCGCAGACGACGGTCGTTGAGAAAGGCGCCGCCGCCACGCTCGGCGGTATAAAGCTCGTCCATGGCCGGATTGTAGATCAGGCCGGCGACGAGCACGCCCTGACGCTCCAGCGCGATAGAGACGGCGAAGATTGGGATGCCGTGGAGAAAGTTCGTGGTGCCGTCGAGCGGGTCGATGATCCAGCGGTGCTGGTCGTCGGAGCCTTTCACCGTGCCGCTTTCCTCCATGAGGAAGGAATAGCCGGGCCGCGCCTTCGACAGTTCGTTGTAGACGATCTCCTCGGCCTTGCGATCGGCCTGGCTGACATAGTCGCCCGGACCCTTCAGCGACACTTGCAGGTTCTGCACCTCGCCGAAGTCGCGCGAGAGCGACCGGCCGGCCTTGGTGGCGGCCTGAACCATGACGTTGAGGAGCGCGGAACGTGCCATGGGGGAGCGTCTTTCGTTATTCGGCAATGGGCAGTCGGCAGGTCGGCAGTCGAATATGGCGGCAGCGCGTCCCTCTTAATTCCGACTGCCTACTGCCTATTGCCGACTGCCGATACCCTTATCAATCCGCCCGGCGCAGATAGGCGACCTCGTTCGTGTCGACGACAATTCTCTCACCGGCCGAGATGAAAGGCGGCACCAGCACGCGCACGCCGTTTTCCAGCACCGCCGGCTTATAGGAAGACGCCGCCGTCTGGCCCTTGACGACCGGATCGGCTTCGGTGATCTCCAGCGTCACCTGATCGGGGAGCGAGATGCCGATCGGCTTTTCCTCGTAGAGTTCGACCGTCACCGTCATGCCGTCCTGCAGGAACGCGGCACGGTCGCCGACGAAATCCTTCTGCAGCTCAAGCTGCTCGTAGCTCTCGGAGTCCATGAAGACGAGTGCCTCGTCCTGCTCGTAGAGGAAGGTAAAATCCTTCTGCTCGAGCCTCACCTTCTCCACCGTTTCGGCAGAGCGGAAGCGTTCATTGAGCTTGGTGCCGTCGATCAGGTTCTTCAATTCCACCTGATTGTAGGCGCCGCCCTTGCCGGGCTTGACGGCGTTCGTCCTCACGGCGACCCACAGGCCGCCATTATGCTCGATGACGTTGCCCGGACGGATTTCATTGCCGTTGATCTTGGCCATGTCGCTGCTTTCGGATGAATTTGTGCCCTGTCGCCCGCAGGGGCGATTTTCGGCACGTCCAAGACCATAAAACGCCGAAAGAGGCAAGAGCCGAGCCCGGAGGCTGTTGCACGAATGCTTGCTAGCGCAGCTTGTTGGCGCGCTCGATCGCCTGCTTCTGCTCGTCGGCGGAAAGGCCCGAGTAGAATATGTCCATCTGCGGGTCGCTCAGGCCGGCGCGGCGGGCAAGCACGTACCATGCGCCGGCCTCCACCTTGTCGGCCTTGGTGCCGATGCCGTTAAGATAGAGCTTGGCGAGGCGGTTCTCGGCGGCGACGTTGCCGCCTTCGGCCGCCTGTTTGAGCCAGCGGAAACCGCCTTCCAGGTCGGCCGGCCCGCCGCGCCCTTCGACCAGCCATGTGCCGAGTTCGAGTTCCGCCGTATCGTAATTCTGGTGCGCGGCAAGCAACAGCCAGCGGCGCGCTTCCTCGTCGTTCCTTAGCTTGCCGCCTATGCCGTTGGCGAAAGCCTGCGACATCGCGTATTGGGCGTCGGCGAGACCGGCCTCGGCCGCTTTCCCGTAATAGTCGTAGGCCTTCTCCATCCCCTTGGCGCTGTCGTCCTTTTCCAGGAGCATCTGTGCGTAGTTGAAGGCGGCGAGACGGTTTCCCGCATCGGCGGCCGCCTGCATCAACTCTGCGGCTTGCTTCTCGTCCTTCGGCACGACACGGCCCTCCATGAGGTAGAGCGCGTACTGGAACTCGGCTGCCGCGACGCCCTGCGCCGCGGCCTTGCCGTAAAGCTCCGCCGCTTTCTTCTCGTCACGCGGCACGCCGAGGCCACGGGCGTATATTTCGGCGGCAAGCGTCTGCGCGGCCGCGTCGCCCTTCTCGGCGCGCGGCAAGGCGAGGTGGAGGGCGGTTATGTAGAGGCCGCGCTGGTAGGCGCCGAAGGCAGCGTCCGCCGGTTCGGACCCGTAGCGCTGGGGATTGACGTCGGTCGCCGGATTGGCCACCCGGCCGCCCCGACTGTCGGCAGCCGCGACGGCGTTTCCCGACACGAACGCCAGGAATAGCAAGGCGACGCCGGCGATCTTGGCGAAGCGCCTCATTCGCCGGCCTCGAAACGCGCCGCCTTCGCGTGAAGCAGGACATTGGCCGCTGCTATTTGCGCGGCGGGGTCCTCACCCTCGGCGAAGATGGCGCTCGAAAGCGCGACGAATTCCGCGCCTGTCGCGGCCACGGCCTCGACCGAGGCGATTTCGTTCCCGGCCATGACGATGCAGGGCAGTTCGATCATCTCGGCCCACCAGCCCCCGAGCGAAAGATTGCGGGGATGGGGCGAGGGCGTATTGTCGTAGCCGAAGCGGCCGAAGAACATGTAATCCGGCCTTGCCTCGCCAAGCTCAAGCGCATCGTCGCGATTCTTGGCGCCGCCGGTGCCGATCATCATGCGGCCCTGGAATTTCTCGATCAGTTCTTCCAGTCCGTTCTTGCGCCCCTCGAAATGAATGCCGTCCGCTCCGACGCGGCCCGCAATGCGCGTATCGTCCTCGATCATGACGGCGATCCCGTGCGCCTGCGCTACCGGAACGAGGGTTTCGGCGCGATGCTGGAACGCCGTTTCGCCGTCACCATAGGCCGGCAGGATGAGCGAGGCCACGTCCCCGCCTTCGGCGGCGGCGGAGATGAGCGATTTCAGCTTTGCCGGATCGTCGATCCGCGGCGCGATCAGAACGATGCGGCAGCGGTTAGGTTCTTCTGTTGCCGTCATGGCGTCCTTTATCGGGCCTCGGTGCTGGCGCAAGCCTATGCGAAGCGATCTTGGTCGGAATGCGGCATATAACATGACCGTGCGTCTTGAACAGGCGGACCGGCGTCTTCGGGCAATCGGGCCGGTGGCAATTCAACCTCGCCAAACGATCCGGATGCCGTTATGCGTCTCGCGTTCAACCGCGCCCGCCCATGACCGATCTCCTGCACAATCCCGTCTTCTATGCCGTGGCCGTGCCGGCGGTCATTCTCATCGGTTTGTCGAAAGGCGGCGTCGGCGGAGCGCTGGGCGTTGTCGGCGTGCCGCTTATGGCGCTCGCCATGCCGCCGGTGCAGGCGGCGGCGATCCTGCTGCCCATCCTCATCTTGATGGATGTCGCGGCGCTCTGGTCATGGCGCAACACCAGCCGCGACTGGCGGACTTTCCGCAATCTCATTCCAGGGGCCATCGTCGGCATCGGCATCGGCTGGCTGACCGCGGCCGTGGTCACCGAGGCGGCGGTCAAGCTGATCGTCGGCGTCATTGCCTTCGGCTTCGTGATCAGGTGGTTCTGGCAGAAATATGCCGGACGTGACCATCCACGCGGTCACAATGCACTTGCCGGCGCTTTCTGGGGCATGGTTTCGGGTTTCACCAGCTTCGTCGCCCATGCGGGCGGCCCGCCCTACCAGGTCTATGCGCTGCCGCTGGGCCAGGACCCTAAAGTCTACACTGCCACCAATGTCGTCTGCTTCGCCGTCGTGAATGCGGTGAAATTGATTCCGTATTTCGCGCTCGGAGAACTCGACACCGGCAATCTGACCGCCGCCACGGTGCTGATGCCGATCGCCTTCGCCGCGACGGTCGCCGGTGCGGCCGTGATCAAGCGCATGCGGGCGGAGGTCTTTTATCCGATCAGCTACGGGCTGGTGTTCCTGCTGTCTCTCAAACTGATCTGGGACGGGGCGCTGGCCGTCTGGTAGCGCTCGCCACATAAGCCGGCGGTCGGCCGTTCGCCATCGCCCTCGCATCGAGGACGGCGCGTGCCCAATCATCAGGCCGCTCCTGCGGCAGATTATGACCGGCCGCGGGAAATACCCTGTGTTCATGCATACCGCCGAACTTCCTGGCATGATGCGAGGTACCGAACGAGCAGAATAGTTCGCCCATTCTCCCAATGACTGCGCCTTGCGACTATGCTTAAAAAGCGGCGACGTCCGGAGAGAAACATGTCCGCCAATCCCTACGAAACCGATCTCGACAAGAATCCGGCCAACTATCAGCCGTTGACGCCGCTTTCCTTCCTGGAGCGCGCCGCGAAGGTCTATCCCGACGTCATCGCCATCATTCACTGCAATTCGCGAACCAGCTATCGCGATTTTTACGCGCGCTCGCGCCGCCTTGCCTCGGCCCTTTCCAGACGCGGCATCGGCAAGGGCGACACCGTCACCGTCATGCTTGCCAATACGCCGCCGATGCTCGAAGCGCATTTCGGCGTGCCGATGACGAAGGCGGTGCTGCACTCGCTGAATACGAGGCTCGACGCAGCCGTCATAGCCTTCCAGCTCGACCATGCCGGATCGAAGATCGTCATTGTCGATACCGAATTTTCCGCGGTCATGGCCGAGGCGCTGAAGCTGGCCAAAGTCAGACCGCTGGTCATCGATTTCGACGATCCGGAGTATGCCGCCGACGCACCCTATCCGAAGGGCGCGCGCATCGGCTCCATCGACTACGAGGCGTTTCTTGCCGAAGGCGGCCCGGACTTCGCCTGGTCGATGCCGGACGACGAATGGGATGCCATCTCGCTCAACTACACGTCGGGCACGACCGGCAACCCGAAAGGCGTCGTCTATCACCATCGCGGCGCCGCGCTGATGGCCTACGCCAACACGGTCCATGCCGGGATGGGCAAGCATTGCGTCTATCTGTGGACGCTGCCCATGTTCCACTGCAACGGCTGGTGCTTTCCGTGGACGCTTGCCGTGCAGGCGGGCACGCATGTCTGCCTGCGCTGGGTGCGGGCGAAGGCGATCTACGCGGCGATAGCCGACCATGGCGTGACGCATCTTTGCGGTGCGCCGGTCGTGATGTCGACGCTGATCAACGCGGCCGATGGCGACAAGCGCGAGTTTCCGCAGACGGTGACCTTCAACACCGCCGCCGCGCCGCCGCCGGAATCGGTGCTGGCCGGCATGGCCGACGCCGGTTTCGCGGTCACCCATCTCTACGGCCTGACCGAAACCTACGGTCCGGCGGTCGTCAACGAATGGCATACGGAATGGAACGAACTGGACAAGGCGGGCCAGGCCGGGCGCAAGGCGCGGCAGGGCGTGCGCTATTCGGCGCTCGATGATTTGGCCGTGATGGACCCGAAGACGATGGAGAAGACGCCGGCGGATGGCGAGACGATCGGCGAGGTCATGTTCCGCGGCAACATCGTCATGAAGGGCTATCTGAAGAACAAGGCCGCGTCGGACGAGGCGTTCGCCGGCGGCTGGTTCCATTCGGGCGATCTCGGCGTCATGCACGCCGACGGCTATATCCAGATCAAGGACCGCTCGAAGGACATCATCATCTCCGGCGGCGAGAACATCTCCTCCATCGAGGTGGAGGAGGCGCTTTACAAGCATCCCGCCGTGGCGGCCTGCGGCGTCGTCGGACGGCCGGACGAGAAATGGGGGGAAACACCGGTCGCCTATATCGAGCTGAAGCCGGGAAAATCAGCTGCCGAGGAGGAACTCATCGCCCATTGCCGCGCGCTGCTGGCACGCTTCAAATGCCCGAAGGCGATCCTCTTCGCCGAGATCCCGAAGACCTCGACCGGCAAGATTCAGAAATTCCGGCTGAGAGAGATGGCAAGGGAAGGATGAGCCGCCGGCATTGCCGCGTTAACCGCGCGCAAGGCATGAAAAATTTCAATTTTCGGCAAGAACCTGACGGTTCGTTAACCCTCCATTAAGCTTTACGGGCGTTTACTAAGTCCATCCAGTGATCTGGATTCTTACCGAGTGGTTGGAGCCACTTTGTTTGACGCCTCCCTGTTAAACTCCTGAGAGCCGCCTATGCGGCTCTTTTTTTTTACCCCAGGCGGGGATGCCGGCTTCGGCGAGCATATTAACCCTTTGTTAAACATGGTCTTGCGTTGGCGCCGTCCCGGCAGCATGCTGGAGCAATCGGAATCGGCTAGCGCTCGGCGCGGCCAATGCCGGCGAGACGGTATCAGGCGAAGGACGGCATGAAATGGGCGAACCTGAAAAGGAAAACGCCAAGACGATCAACCTCGCCGAGCGACGTGTATTCTCGCAGCGCTTCAAGCCGCTCTACGACGAAGGCATGGGCCTCGTGGAGCGCGCCGCCGAATATCTCGACAGGGAAGGGCGCGCGGAAGCGAAGAAGATGTCGCGCGTCGCCGCCACGCTTTATGCCGCCGAATCGATGCGCCTCACCACACGGCTGATGCAGGTCGCTTCCTGGCTTCTCCTCCAGCGCGCCGCCAATTCCGGCGAGATGACCCGCGAGCAGGTCGCGGCCGAAAAAGCGAAGGTCAGGCTCGACACCGCGTCCGCCCACGAGACCGCGCCGGGCTGGCCTGAATTGCCGGATGCCTTCAAGGAGATCGTCGCCCGCTCCCTCAGCCTCCAGTCGGTCGTGCGGCGCATGGACGACGAGATCTATGGCGGCTGCGAGGCGGAAGCCGACGGACGCCCGGCGGGCAACCCTGTTTCCGCGCAGATTACGCTCCTCAACACCGCGTTTGCCCGCGGCTGAAGCTTAGCACAACGTCGCCGGTCACATGCGGTGCGGATCGCGCTAAAGTGGCGGCATGGCGGCAGCGATTCGCATCATCGGCATCGATCCCGGCCTTCGCCGGACCGGCTGGGGCGTCGTGGAGACGCTCGGCAATTCGCTGCGCTTCGTCGCGTCCGGCACGGTGCGTTCCGAAGACAAGGCCGCGCTGGCCTTGCGGTTGAAGCAATTGCATGACGGGCTGGTGGCGGTGCTCCATGAACACATGCCGCACGAGGCCGCGGTCGAGTCGACCTTCGTCAACAAGGATGCCGTCGCGACCCTGAAGCTTGGCCAGGCGCGGGGCGTGGCCATGCTGGTGCCGGCACTCGCGGGGCTGGCCGTCGCCGAATATGCGCCGAACGCCGTGAAGAAGACGGTGATCGGCGTTGGCCACGGCGACAAGAAGCAGATCCATATGATGGTGAAAGTGCTGATGCCGCGCGCCAGCTTCGACACCGACGACGCAGCCGATGCGCTCGCCATCGCCATCTGCCATGCGCACCATCGGCAGAGCACGGCAGCGAAGTTGGCGATGACGGACTGAAAACCAGCGTATGTTCTTGACTTGTTCCGGAAGTTGGAATAAGTAGGAGAAATCTTCCAAGGGTGATGTAATGCGTGTTTCCGAAAAAGGGCAGATCACCATCCCAAAGAATCTGCGTGAGCTTGCCGGCATTAAGCCGAACGGCAACGTGTCTATTCATCTTGAAGGGGGGCGACTCGTGATTGAAACCGCGGACCGCTCCATCACCGAAGCCAACAAGGCGCGCCTGGAACGATTTATGGAAGCGCTCAGGAAGTTGGAAGGAACGGGCGATCCTTCGATAAGCGCTGATGATGTGATGCGAGCGACTCGGGATCGCTGAAGTGCCGGTGCTGGTCGACACCAACGTGCTGATCGACATTGCTTATCGCGATCCGGACTGGGAGCGTTGGTCGCAAGCGCAGTTATCGCGACGGCTGGCTGACGGCCTTATCATCAATCCGGTAATCTTCGCGGAATTCAGCTATCGCTACAGTGACATCGAAAGCGCTGACGCCGCGCTCGATCCGGCCGAGTTCCTGCGGGAGCATATTCCCTGGGAGGCGGCTTTCGCGGCGGGACAAGCATTTCGCGCCTATCGTAGGCGCGGCGGCGCCAGGGAGAAGGTCCTGCCCGATTTCCTCATCGGCGCGCATGCGGCCGTCCGAGGTTACGCGCTGTTGACCCGCGATCCGGACGGCTATCGCTCGTATTTTCCAATGGTGGACCTCATCTCTCCGGATACACATCCATGATCGGGCTTTCGGCATGATCGGCAAGTTGAAGGGGGTCGTCGACGAGACCGGCGAGGATCATTGCGTCGTCGACGTGCATGGCGTCGGCTATGTCGTTTTTTGCCCGTTGCGGACCTTGTCCACCTTGCCCGGCACGGGCGAGGCGGTGGAACTCTTCATCGAGACCTATGTGCGCGAGGATTTGATCCGGCTCTACGGCTTCGGCTCGGCGCTGGAGCGCGAATGGTTCCGGCTTCTCATGAACAATGTGCAGGGGGTCGGCGCCAAGGTGGCGTTGGCGGTGCTCTCGACCCTGTCGCCGGCGGATCTCGCCAACGCGATTGCCCTGCGCGACGTGGCCATGGTCAGCCGCGCGCCCGGCGTCGGCAAGAAGGTAGCCGAGCGCATCGTGACCGAACTGAAGGACAAGGCGCCCGCTTATGCAGGCGCGGCGACGGGAACCATCGGCCTGAAGCAGGAACTGGGAGATGGCGTGGCGCCGGCGCCGGTCGCCGACGCGGTCTCGGCGCTCGCCAATCTCGGCTATTCGCGCGACGTCGCGGCGAATGCTATCGCCGCCGCGCTCAAGGCAGCCGGCGAGGGGGCGGATTCGGCCAAGCTCATTCGGCTCGGCTTGAAGGAACTGGCCCGGTGAGGCCAGGTTGCAAATTCCTTACGTACCGATAAAATGTAAGGAGATACGGGAGCGATTTGATGGGTATCGAGGCAAAGATAACCAGCAAAGGCCAAATGACGATTCCCGCGGAAATACGGGAACGGCTCGGGCTTCATACGGGCGACCGAATTGCGTTCATCGAGATGGATCAGGGTTTCCTGATCGTGCCTCGCAACCGACCAGCAGGCAGCCTGTTCGGATCGCTCGCGGAGTACGCGCTTCCGAACACCACGGTGGACGATTATAAGCGGGCCGTCGGCGAAGGCATCAGCGATCACGTCGAGAGAAGCCGAAGCCACGACGAGTCGGCAACTTGATAGGGCTTGACACCAACATCCTGCTGCGCTGGATGCTGAATGACGATCCGGTTCAGTCTCCGGCGGCGCGACGATTGCTGCAAAGCCTCGATGAGAGCCGCCGGGGATTTGTCGATATTCTGGTGATGCTGGAGTTTTTCTGGGTCTTGCGGTCACGCTATAAGCTGCCGCGGACGCGGCTTGTCGGGGCTTTACGTGACTTGCTCGAAGTGAAACATCTTGAGTTCGAGGCGTTTGAGACAATCGGAAAAGCGCTGGTGAGCTATGAGCGTCTGGCGGCTGACTTCTCAGATGCCGTGATTGCGATGCGTAATAGCGAACTGGGCGCGGACAAGACTTTGACTTTTGATGAGGGCGCGGCCAGCCGCATCTCCTCCATGGAACTCCTCGCATGACCCTCGCGCCCCGCCTTGTGGCGGCCGACAAGCGCGGCGAGGACGCTGAAGCTTCTCTCCGACCGCAGACGCTTGACGAGTTCATCGGGCAAGCGGCGGCGCGCGCCAATCTCAAGGTCTTCGTGGAGGCGGCGAAGGGCAGGGGCGAGGCGCTCGACCATGTACTCTTCGTCGGGCCGCCCGGCCTCGGCAAGACGACGCTGGCGCAGATCATGGCGCGCGAGATGGGCGTCAATTTCCGCTCGACTTCCGGCCCGGTCATCGCCAAGGCGGGCGATCTTGCGGCGCTCCTGACTAATCTGGAAGAGCGCGACGTGCTCTTCATCGACGAAATCCACCGTCTGAACCCCGCGGTCGAGGAAATCCTCTATCCGGCGATGGAGGACTACCAGCTCGATCTCATCATCGGCGAGGGGCCGGCGGCGCGCTCGGTCAAGATCGATCTCGCGCCCTTCACCCTGGTTGCCGCCACCACCCGCGCTGGGTTGATCACCAATCCGCTGCGCGACCGCTTCGGCATCCCGATCCGGCTCAATTTCTATACGATAGAGGAACTGGACGAGATCGTGCGTCGCGGCGCGCGCATCCTCGGCCTGCCGCTTGCCGGGGACGGGGCGCTGGAGATCGCGAGGCGTGCCCGCGGCACGCCGCGCATCGCCGGGCGACTGCTCAGGCGGGTTCGCGATTTCGCCGCCGTTGCCGGTGCCGAACAGGTGACGCGGAAGGTCGCCGACGAAGCATTGTCGCGGCTGGAGGTGGACGCGCTCGGCCTCGACCAACTCGACCGGCGCTATCTCTCGATGATCGCGCACAATTATGGCGGCGGCCCGGTCGGCGTCGAGACGATCGCTGCGGGCCTCTCGGAGCCGCGCGATGCGATCGAGGACATCATCGAGCCCTTTCTCATCCAGCAGGGCTTCATCCAGCGCACGCCGCGCGGGCGGCTGCTCACCGCCAATGCCTGGCGGCATCTCGGGCTGGAGGCACCGCGCGACCTGGCGCAGACGCAGATCAATCTTTTCCAGGAAGAGAGCTGATCCTGCGCGTCGACCGCGGCGTCCTTGAACATCGCCCTTAATGGTGGCAAGCCGAGGGTGCACTGAGCGGGATTTCGACTCAGGATAATGCGATAGTGTCGACCCCCACTCCGGAGTGGGGGTGTTCTCCGAATTCGGTGCAGGATGGAATGTGGAAAGGAAGATCATGGCCGATGAGGACGAAGCGCTGGCTGCCGGCCTCAGCGGCGAACTGACGCCGGCGGGTCACCGGCTTCTGGCGCGGGTCTATTTCGCCGACACTGATTTCTCCGGCGTGGTCTATCATGCCCGTTATCTGGAATTCTTCGAACGCGGCCGCTCGGATTTCCTGCGGCTTGCCGGCGTACATCACACCGAACTTGCCGATGGCAGGCATGGCGAGAAGATGGTCTGGGTGGTGCGGAAGATGGAGATCGTCTTCCATGCGCCGGCGCGCATCGACGACATCCTCACCATCGAGACGAAGACGGCGAAAGTCTCCGGCGCGCGCATCTTCATGGAGCAGCGCATAAGGCGCGGCGACACGGCGCTGGTCGACGCCAGGGTCGAGGCTGCCATCATCGGCGAGAGCGGACGACCGCGCCGTTTCCCCAAGGAATGGATCGACGCCTTCATGCCGCAGGGGCCTTCGGCCTGAAAGCGCGACTGTGCTTGGCGCTTCAGTCCTAACGCATCCTTAACCATAAGCCTTCATGAACAGTATGGTTAAAATGCGAAGGAATCGGCTCGCCTTCCTTTCACCAAATTTGCCCCGGAGAAGGCGTTGCACGACGCTGATCGGGGGACCGGCGCCATTATTCTTTCGAGACGCAAACCGTTTCGGGGGCGACGCACGGGAGAAGGTGTCGCCGAACGATCGTTAAGGACGAGTTGCACATGGACACCCTTTCCCTCGCCGCGCCCGTAACGGAGGTTTCGGTCTGGGCCCTGTTCTGGCATGCCGGATGGGTCGTCAAGCTGGTGATGATCGGGCTCTTGTGCGCCTCGGTCTGGACCTGGGCGATCATCGTCGACAAGATCATCACCTATACGCGGATGCGCGCTTCCCTGAACCGCTTCGAACAGATCTTCTGGTCGGGGCAATCGCTGGAAGACCTCTACCGCACGCTTTCGGAACGCAAGACGACCGGCATGGGTGCGATCTTCATCGCTGCCATGCGTGAATGGAAGAAGAGCTTCGAGAAAGGCGCCAAGTCGCCGCTCGCGCTACAATCGCGTATCGACAAGGCGATGGATCTGGCGCTCACCCGCGAAATGGAGAATCTGGAAGGCCGGCTCGGCTTCCTCGCCACGATCGGCTCTTCGGCGCCCTTCATCGGGCTGTTCGGGACGGTGGTCGGCATCATGACCTCGTTCCAGGCGATCGCGGGATCGAAGTCCACCAATCTCGCGGTTGTGGCGCCGGGCATTGCCGAGGCGCTGCTGGCGACGGCGTTTGGCCTGCTTGCCGCCATTCCAGCCGTCATCGCCTATAACAAGCTTTCCTCCGATGCGAGCAAACTCGGCGTGCGCATGGAAGGCTTCTCCGACGAGTTCTCCGCCATACTCTCGCGACAGATCGACGAGAAGGTGGCGCACCAGCGCGCCGCCTAGGCACCAGGCCGGTTGGGCGCACGACAAAGGATCGATCGATGGGAATGGCAGTCGGGACACAGGGACGCGGCGAGCGCGGCCACCGGCGGCGCGGACGGCATCACGGCCTGATCGCGGAGATCAACGTCACGCCCTTCGTGGACGTGATGCTGGTGTTGCTCATCATCTTCATGGTCGCGGCGCCCCTGTTGACGGTCGGTGTGCCTATCGACCTGCCGGAAACGCAGGCCAAGGCGCTCAACTCCGACACGCAGCCGATCACCGTCTCCATCAACAACAAGGGGCAGGTATTCCTGCAGGAAACCGAAATCCCGATCGAGGAGATCGTGGCCAAGCTCGAGGCGATCTCCAAGGCCGGCTATGACGAGCGCATCTATGTGCGCGGCGACAAGGACGCCGACTACGGCACCGTGATGAAGGTCATGGCGCGCATTTCCTCCGCCGGCTACCACAATCTCGGGCTGGTGACGCTGCAGGAACAGGACAAGTAGCGGCCTCAAGCGATGAAAACGGGGATAACCACATCGGTCATTCTCCACGCTGCGGTGCTGACCTTCGGGCTTTTCACCTTGTCGGCGCCGAAGCCCTATGAGGTCGGCGATGTCGAGGCGCTGCCGGTCGATATAGTGCCGGTGCAGTCGATCACCCAGGTGCAGGAAGGCGACAAGAAGGCGCCGAAGAAAGAGAAATCCGCGCCGAAGCCGACCGTGAGGCCGGACCCCGTCCAGGATGCCCAGAAGGTGGGCGACAACAATCAGGATATGAAGAGCCCGCCGACGCCGGAAGTGAAGCCCAAGCCCGTCGAGAAGACCGCCGAGCCGCCGCCGGCGCCCGAGCCGGTGGTCAAGCCGGCGGAAAAGCCGACCGAGCAGCCGCCGAAAAAGGCCGAGGCCAAGCCCGAGCCCGTGGCGGCAACCGAGCGCACGCCGCAACCACAGCCCAAGCAGGAGGTGAAGCCCGATCCGGTGCAGCAGGCGATCATTGCCGAGAACCCCGACGCGGAAGCCATGAAACTTCCGGAAACAGCGCCGGCGCCCGATGCACGGCCGCAGCCGCCTCAGGCGCAGACGGCAAAAGCGCCGGACCGCAAGGTGTCCGACAAGCCGGCGGTCAAGGAAGCGGCGCGTCAGAAATCCGAGGACAAGGATTTCAGCCTCGACAAGGTCGCAGCCCTTCTCAACAAGGAGAAGGCGTCGGGCGGCGGCGCCAAGCGTTCCACCGACGAAGCCGCGCTCGGCGCGGACCATACGACCGGCGGTGAAAAGCTTTCGCAAAGCGAGATGGACGCGCTACGCAGCCAGCTTGCCGGATGCTGGACCATTCCGGCCGGCGTCGTGGACGCCGACCAGCTCAAGGTTACGGTCGAGTTCAGCCTGTCGCGGGACGGACATCTGGAAGGCTCGCCGCGGGTCGTGCGGAGCGCCGGCAGCCGGCAGGCCGACGAAAGCGCGCTGAGGGCCGTCAACATCTGCAACCAGCGCGGTTTCAACCTGCCTTCCGACAAATACCAGACCTGGGCGAACGTCGTCGTTCATTTCGATCCCAGCGATATGTTCTGACCTTCCGCCATCGAGATCAAAGAGGCGCAATCCATGAAGCATGTTTTGAAGACCATCCTGCTCGCCGTTGCGTTCGCGACCGGCCTCGCCGGGGCGACCATCCCGGCCCGTGCGCTGGTCGAGATCGACGTCAACAAGGGCAATGTCGCGCCGCTGCCGATCGCGATCACCGACTTCCTGTCGGGTGACGCGATGGGCAAGCAGATATCGGACATCGTCTCGGCCGATCTCAAGCGTTCGGGCCTGTTTGCGCCGATCGACCATTCGGCCTTCATCGAGAAGATCTCCAATCCCGACGCGGCGCCGCGCTTCGAGGACTGGAAGGTCATCAACGCGCAGGCGCTGGTGACGGGCCGGGTGTCACAGGAAGCCGACGGAAGGGTGAAGGCCGAGTTCCGGCTGTGGGACGTGTTCGCAGGGCAGCAACTCGTCGGCCAGCAATATTTCGCCAACAAGGGCAATTTCCGCCGTGTCGCCCATATCATCGCCGACGCCATCTATGAGCGCCTCACCGGGGAGAAGGGCTATTTCGACACGCGCATCGTCTATATCGACGAGTCCGGACCCAAGAACAACCGCGTCAAGCGGCTGGCGATCATGGACCAGGACGGCGCCAACCAGCGCTATCTGTCGAACGGCAAGGCACTGGCTCTCACGCCGCGCTTCTCGCCGAACCGCCAGGAAATCACCTACATGTCCTATGAGAGCGGGAAGCCCAGGGTCTATCTCCTGCAGATCGAGACGGGCCAGCGAGAACTCGTCGGCAATTTCCCCGGCATGACGTTCGCCCCGCGCTTCTCGCCCGACGGGCAGAAGGTCATCATGAGCCTGTTGCGCGACGACGGCAATTCCAACATCTTCACACTGGATCTGAGAAGCCGCAACACGACGCGGCTGACCACGGCGGATGCGATCGACACCTCGCCTTCCTATTCGCCCGACGGAACCCAGATCACCTTCACCTCGGATCGAGGCGGCGGTACCGGACATTCGCAGATCTACGTCATGGGCGCCGACGGCTCCAACCAGCACCGCATCTCCTTCGGCAACGGCAGCTATTCCACGCCGGTATGGTCGCCGCGCGGGGACCTGATTGCCTTTACCAAGCAGACCGGCGGCGAATTCCAGATCGGCGTCATGCGGCCGGACGGTTCGGGCGAGCGCATCTTGTCTTCCGCCTTCCAGGAGGAGGGGCCGACCTGGGCGCCGAACGGCCGCGTCTTGATGTTCTTCAGCCAGGCGGCGGGCGCCGGCGGGCCGAAGCTTCATACGATCGATCTGACGGGCCGCAACGAGCAGGAAGTCCCGACGCCGAGTTTCGCGTCGGATCCGGCCTGGTCGCCGCTTCTCGAATAGAAGCGGTGGAAGGAATTTCGGTACGATCCCGTTATGGCCGCGTTTCCGCCGCATTTCCGCATAGGTTGCGCCCCAGATCGGCGGGAGACGGTCTTGCCGGGGGAAATCCGGACGAAACGAAAAATTAACCCTGTTTCTTGAACGCCGGTTAACCGCGATTTGGTTACTGGTTGTTCAACGAAACCCCGCAAATGCGAAGGAGTGGCGGTTATGCGCCGTATCGCAGCCCAGATTCTCAACCCGATCGCAATCGCGCTGGTCGCCACGCTGATGGTCGCCGGTTGCGCGTCCAAGAAGGTGCCCAACAGCGCCGCCGAGCTCGGCCTTGCCGGCAACGCGGCTCCCGGATCGAGCCAGGACTTCACCGTCAATGTCGGCGACCGCATCTTCTTCGACACGGATTCGTCCTCGATCCGCGCGGATGCCCAGGCGACGCTCAGCAAGCAGGCGCAATGGCTGAACCGCTACGGCAACCATGCCATCACGGTCGAGGGCCATGCCGACGAGCGCGGCACGCGTGAATACAATCTGGCGCTCGGCGCCCGCCGCGCCGCCGCGACGCGTGACTTCCTCATTGCCCGCGGCGTCGCCGCCAATCGCATCAGGACGATCTCCTACGGCAAGGAGCGGCCGGTTGCGACCTGCGACGCGGCTTCCTGCTGGAACCAGAATCGCCGCGCGGTCACGGTGTTGAACGGCGCGGGAAGCTGATCCGGCCGATCCGCGGCAAAAAAGCCACACTTGTCGACGGAAAAAGCGGCCATGCGCCGCTTTTTTCCGTTTGGCCGGGCGCCATCAAATTTTGGCCGAACTAAGGACCATGATAAGGGCCGATGGCGGGCGGGGGAACGTCCGAGCAACAGCGCAAAGGGCAATGAGAGACAAATGCACTTCAAGACGATGATCGGCTTCGCGATGCTGGCGCCGCTGGCCTGTGCCAGTCCCCTTCTGGCTCAGGAAAATGCCGGCAGGACGGCGGCCGAGATGCCGGCGACGCTTCTGGCGTTCAACGTTCCTGGCCTGGAGACGGTCCGGCGCGCAGCCCCGCGCAACGCCGTCACGCTGGCGCAGGCGGCAGAGCCGCAGATCAACGATCTGCAGGAGCGCATCAGGCAGTTGAACGGCAAGGTCGAGGAACTCAACTTCCAGATCATCCAGATGCAGGACCAGATGCGCAAGCAGCAGCAGGACAACGAGTTCCGCTTCGAACAGCTTGAGAAGAAGCGCACCGACGCGGGCGCCGATGCCGGCACCAATGTCGCCCGTTCCGATGCCGGTAGCGGCGCCAGGCGGGATGCCGGCTCTTCGGGTGGCGACGTCAAAAGCATCATCGACGGGTCGGGCGGCGCATCTGGCGGCCCACCTGGCGGCCTTGGCGCAAGCGGCAATCCGAATGGCGAAAAGCTTGGCGCACCGCCCAGGAATTTCGGTACGATCAAGCTTGACGCCAAGGGCGATGTCGTCGGAGAGACGGTTTCTCCGGGCGCGGCCTCGTCCCGCGGCGCCGGTCGGGACGGCACGATGGTGGCAGCCCTTCCTGCCACCGACGATCCAGAGGAGCTCTACCGCAATTCCTACCAGTTGATCCTTTCGGGTGACTACAAGGCGGCGGAAACCGGCTTCCGTGAACATATAAAGCGCTACCCCAACGATCAAAGGGCAGCCGACGCGCATTTCTGGCTGGGCGAGGCCTTGCTCGGCCAGGATAGGTATCGCGACGCTGCGCAGGTGTTCCTCGATGCCAACAAGGCCTATCCGAAGGCCAAGAAAGCGCCCGACATGCTGCTCAAGCTCGGCGTGTCGCTTTCCGCGATGAACCAGCGCGAGGTGGCCTGCGGTACGTATCATTCGATCGGAGAGCGCTATCCGCGCGCCTCGGCGGCGCTCAAGGACCGCGTTAAGCAGGAAGAGGCGCTCGCGGGGTGCTAGAAGTTCCGGGCAGGGCGGCTGGCGCCGCCTCGTTCTCGAAAATCGACTTTTCCGGTTGCCGTACCGTCATTGCCGCTGTTTCCGGCGGCGGCGACTCGCTGGCGCTTCTGTTCCTGCTCAAGGAACATCTCGCCCGGCATGCGCCCGGCGTGGAGCCTGTCGCGGTGACGGTCGATCACGGCATGCGGCCGGAGGCGGCGGCGGAGGCGCGTGCGGTGGCCGCACTTTGCGAGGAGATCGGCGTTTCCCACCGGACGATGCGCTGGGAAGAAGCCAAGCCGGCGACGGGGCTCCAGCAGGCGGCCCGCGAGGCACGCTACGCGCTTTTGGCAGAGGCTGCAAAGGAGGCCGAAGCAGGCCTTATCATTACCGGCCATACGCTCGACGACCAGCTTGAAACGTTTGCCATGCGCAAGCGGCGCGGCGACGGCCGCGGTCTCGCCGGCATCGCGCCGGCCACGCTCTATGACGGCTCTTTGTGGATTGCCCGCCCTCTTCTGGAGGTGCGGCGGGAAGATTTACGCTCCTATCTGCGGGCGCGGGGTGTCGCCTGGCATGAGGACCCTTCCAACCGCGACCCGAAATATGAGCGGGCTCGCGTGCGCTCGCTTCTCGCTGACCGGTCCGGTCCCGACATTCATGAAGAATCGATCGATGAAATCGGTCATGCGGCGGCGGAGCGCGTCCGCCAGGGGACGAGTGCGGCGGCGCTGATCCGGCGGCATGCGCAGGTGGTTTCGCCCGGCCTCTACCGGCTGGATCGTGAATTTACGTTCTGCGAGGAAAGGGATGCCGCCATCTACGCGCTGCGTATCCTGCTCGCGGTGATCGGCGGGCGGTCGCAATTGCCCGACCAGCCGCGCGCGGCGGCGCTTCTCGAACATCTGTCGGCGCCGGATGCGCGCGCCACATTGTCGCGCAGCGTGGTCGAGGCGCGGCAAGACGGATTTTACATGCATCGCGAATTGCGCGGCCTTCCGCATGCCGCCGCTCCGGGGCCCGGTGAAATCTGGGACGGCCGATACCGGATCGGGGCCGGGGTAGCGCAAGGCGTCGAAATCGCTCCTTTCGGCAAGGAGGCCGCCGAGGCCTGGGGGGCTCCCGACGAGCGCGGAAGGCCCGCACTTTCTCGCGCTGCGCTTGCGGCGGAACCAGCCTTGTTGCGCGGAGCCGAATGCCTTGGCCATGCACCGGCGACGCCGGTCGCAGGACCGTGGGCTCGGTTCCTCCCTTCCTTCGATCTGGCTGCGGCCGTCGCGGTGGCTGAACTCGTCGGCGGCACACCGCTTCCCCCGGCGCCTTTGGCGTCGCATCCGACCCAATGAGGAACGCCGAAAGCCTTAACGAGAACGAAGGGATGTGCTTGGCATTGTATTGTCGTATCCCTATGTTAGCACCATAATCCAGATGGACGGGTGCTCCCTCCCAAGACACCCACGGGACCCGAGATGAATCCGAATTATCGTAACCTGGCGCTTTGGGCGATCATCGCCGTGCTGTTGATTGCGCTCTTCAATCTTTTCCAGACGCCGCAGCAGCGTGGCGCGTCGAACCAGGTTGCCTATTCGGACTTCCTGCACGACGTTTCCGGCGGCCGCGTCAAGTCGGTGACTATTGCCGGCCAGCGCATCAGCGGTACCTATGCCGACAACAGCCAGACCTTCCAGACCTATGCGCCTCCGGGCGATTCACAATTGGTGCAGAAGCTGGAGGGCAAGGGCGTCACCATCCACGCGCGTCCTGAATCCGACGGCTCGTCCTCGCTCTTCTCCATCCTGCTTTCCTGGCTGCCGATGATCCTCATCCTCGGGGTCTGGATATTCTTCATGCGCCAGATGCAGTCCGGCTCCGGCCGCGCCATGGGTTTCGGCAAGTCCAAGGCCAAGCTCCTGACCGAGGCGCATGGCCGCATAACCTTCCAGGACGTGGCGGGCGTGGACGAAGCTAAGGAAGACCTTGAGGAGATCGTCGAATTCCTGCGCGACCCGCAGAAATTCCAGCGGCTGGGCGGCAAGATCCCGCGCGGCGTGCTGCTCGTCGGCCCTCCCGGCACCGGCAAGACGCTTCTGGCGCGCTCGGTGGCGGGCGAGGCGAACGTGCCTTTCTTCACTATCTCCGGCTCGGACTTCGTCGAGATGTTCGTGGGCGTCGGCGCGTCGCGTGTGCGCGACATGTTCGAGCAGGCCAAGAAGAACGCGCCCTGCATCATCTTCATCGACGAGATCGACGCGGTCGGCCGCCATCGCGGCGCGGGCCTGGGCGGCGGCAACGACGAGCGCGAGCAGACGCTGAACCAGTTGCTGGTCGAGATGGACGGCTTCGAGGCGAACGAGGGCATCATCCTGATCGCCGCGACCAACCGGCCCGACGTGCTCGACCCGGCCCTTCTGCGCCCCGGCCGCTTCGACCGTCAGGTCGTGGTGCCCAATCCCGACATCATCGGCCGCGAGAAAATCCTGAAGGTGCATGTGCGCAACGTGCCGCTGGCGCCGAATGTCGATCTCAAGATCATCGCGCGCGGTACCCCCGGCTTCTCCGGCGCCGACCTCGCCAACCTCGTCAACGAATCGGCGCTGATGGCGGCGCGCCGCAACAAGCGGCTTGTCACCATGGCCGAGTTCGAGGACGCCAAGGACAAGGTCATGATGGGAGCGGAACGCCGCTCCACCGCCATGACGCAGGCCGAGAAGGAACTGACCGCCTATCACGAGGGCGGCCACGCCATCCTGGCCTTGAACGTGCCCTCGGCCGACCCCTTGCACAAGGCGACCATCATTCCGCGCGGCCGCGCGCTCGGCATGGTCATGCAGCTTCCCGAGGGCGATCGCTACTCGATGAGCTACAAGTACATGATCTCGCGCCTCGCCATCATGATGGGCGGGCGGGTCGCCGAGGAGATCAAGTTCGGCAAGGAGAACATCACGTCGGGTGCGGCCTCCGACATCGACCAGGCGACGAAGCTCGCGCGGGCGATGGTGACGCGCTGGGGCTTTTCCGACAAGCTCGGCCAGGTCGCCTATGGCGAGAACCAGGACGAGGTGTTCCTCGGCCATTCGGTGGCGCGCCAGCAGAACGTCTCCGAAGATACGGCGCAGATCATCGACGGCGAGGTGCGCCGGCTGATCGAAGAGGCCTATCAGACCGCCCGGCAGGTGCTGACCAAGAAGAAAAAGGACTGGATCACACTCGCCGAAGGCTTGCTCGAATACGAGACGCTTTCGGGTGAGGAGATCAAGCAGTTGCTCGCCGGCAAGAAGCCGTCGCGCGACCAGGGCGACGACACGCCGACCTCGCGCGGTTCGGCGGTTCCCAAGGCCGGATCTCGCCGGGAGCCCAAGAAGAAGGGCGGCGAGGAACCCGGCATGGAGCCGCAGCCGCAGGGGTGAGATGCCGGTTCGCCGGAGGCAAATCCATCTCATGCCGGTGGCATGATGGGAGGCGTCGAACGCCCGCAGCCATAGCGGAGGGCAGGACGCTGCCCTCGTGAAAAACGCAAACGCCGTCGGAAGCTTCCGGCGGCGTTTTTTGTTTTGGCGGGATCCCCCACTCCGTCGTGCCAAGCCTTGCGGCCGGCACTTCCTCTCCCTCGTCGGCCGGGGGAGAGGTGGTCAGCGAAGCTGATCGGAGTGGGGGTAGAACTTCGTGTGCTATTGCCCCGAAGAAAGCACGTACATCCCTGTCCTCATCCGTTCCGTCCCACCGGCCTCGGATCGATCGGCACCCGGCCGCGGAAGCCCACGGCATCCTCAATGGCCTTGGCCACTGCCAGAAGCTTCGCCTCGCCGCGCGGCGGGCCAATCAACTGGATGCCGACCGGCATGCCGGATCGTGTGAAGCCGGCGGGCAGCGACAGTGCCGGCAGCGCGGTCGTGGTGGCGAGGAAGGAAAAGCGCAGCCAGTCGACATAGTCCGCGACCGGCTCGCCGGCGACCGCGCTTGGATATTCCTGCTCGACCAGTGTCGGCTCCAGCCCGACGACGGCACAGGCAAGCACGTCATAGGTTTCGAGGAAGACACGCATACGGTCGTAAAGTACCGATCGGTGGATATGCGCGTCGTAGATGCGTGAGGGCGTCAGCGTCTCGCCGAGGCCTATATTCTCGGCGAGCGTACGCTTGAAATGCTTGCGCACGTGCTCCGGCGAGCGGCCCGTTCCGGCGCCCATCACCATGGCGCGCAGCGTCACATAGGTTTCGTAGAGGCCGGAGAGGTCGGGGCAGGCTTCCTCGACGGTAGCGCCGTTCTTCGCAGCCTTTGCCAGAGCTGAACGCATGACCTCGTCGATCTCGTTTTCGACCGGGGCAAGGCCGCCCTGGTCGGGCGCATAGGCGATGCGCACCTTCGGCGTCGCGCGCCGGACCGCCTCCTGGAAGGGCTCGCGCGGGGCTTCCAGCGAAAGCATCTGGCGGGGATCGAAGCCGGCCATGGCATCGAGGAAAAGTGCCGTGTCCATCACCGTGCGCGCCATCGACCCCTGCACGCTTTCCATGGAAAACGCGTTGGTCGGGCTGCCGCCGCCGGCGCGGCCGGGCGTCGGGCGCAGGCCGACGATGCCGCAATAGGCAGCCGGCGTACGCAGCGAGCCGCCGAGGTCGGAACCGTGACTGAGCCATGTTTCGCCGGTGGCGAGCCCGGCCGCTGCACCACCCGACGAGCCGCCGACGCTCTTGCGCGTGTCCCACGGATTGCGGGTCATGCCGAAGACCGCGTTGAAAGTGTTGGCGCCGGCGCCCATCTCCGGCGTGTTGGTCTTGCCGACGACGATGCCGCCGTGGGCTTCCAGCTTCTCCACCAGCGGGTCGCTCTCGTCGGGGATGAAATCCTTGTAAGCGATGGTGCCGAAGGTCGTGCGCACGCCCTTCACCGGCGTCAGGTCCTTGACGCCGATCGGCAGGCCGCCGAGCCAGCCCGGCTCGCCGCCGTTTCTCCTGCCGTTCGCCGCCACCTCCTTTGCCGCCGCGCGGGCGCGTTCCTCGCAGAGCGTCGGCATGGCGTTGATAGCCGGCTCGACCTCGGCGATACGCTGGAAGGCTGCGTCGAGCAGTTCCTCCGGCGACACCTCGCCCTTCTTCAGGAGCGCGACGACCTGGTGCGCTTCCATCCGGCAAAGCTCCGGGCCGGTATAGTCGGGCGCGGCGGCTATCGGGTCCTTCTGGTCCATTTCCCCTCCTTGTCTGTCGCGGCAAACCAAATGAATGGTGCGGCAGGCCTATCGTCCCGAACCCGGAGCGGCGGCCTCGACCAGCGGCTTGATCCGGAGCCGGGTGATGCGGTTCTTGTCGCGCTTCATGACGATGAAGCGCATGTCATGGAAGGTGAAGGCCTGCTTCTCCTCCGGGATGGTCTGCGTCTCGTGGATGACGAGGCCGGCGATCGTCGTCGCCTCCTCGTCGGGCAGATGCCAGTCGAGCGCGCGGTTGAGGTCGCGGATCGGCACGGAGCCCTCGACCACCACCGAGCCGTCGGCCTCCTGCTTGACGCCCTGCATCTCGATATCGTGCTCGTCGGCGATCTCGCCGACGATCTCCTCGATGATGTCCTCCAGCGTCACCATGCCCTCCACCTCGCCATATTCGTCGACGACGATAGCGAAGTGCGACTTGCGGCGCAGGAAGGCGTTGAGCTGGTCCTGTAGCGACGTCGTGTCGGGCACAAACCAGGGTTTTGTCGCGACCTTCAATATATCGATCCTGGCCGGGTCGTTGCCGGCGTCGTTCAGTGCGCGCAGCATGTCCTTGGCGTGGACGACGCCGACGATGTTGTCGATCGAGCCCTTCCAGAGCGGCACGCGCGTATAGGGGCTTTGCAGGATACCGCGCACGATCGCGTCGGGCGGCTCGTCGGCATTGACCGACAGCATGCGCGTGCGGTGGACCATGACGTCGGAGACTTCGAGATCGACCAGATCGAGCAGGCCGCCGAGCCGGTCGCGCTCCTGCTTGATGAAGCCGCCCTCGCGCAGGAGCACCTCCGCCGTGCCGCGCAGTTCCTCATGCGCCGTCAGGAGCGACTGATGCTCCTGGAGGTCGATGCGGAAGAGCCTGAGCACGATCCTGACGATACGGTTGACCAGCGCCGCCACCGGACCAACGAGGAAGACGAACGCGCGGACGAGAGGTGCGACAGCCAGCGCGAAGCGATCAGGGCCGGAAATTGCCCAGGATTTCGGCAAGACCTCGGCGAAGACGACCAAAAGCACCGTCATCGCTACCGTCGAATAAGCAACACCGCGCACGCCGAACAGATCGAGGAAGAGGGAGGTGGCGAGCGAAGAGGCGAGGATGACGGCGAGGTTGTTGCCGATGAGGAGCGCGCTGATCAGCCGGTCGCGGTGGTCGATGAGGGCGTTGACCAGGCGTGCCCTTGTCGAGCCGTTCTGCTCCAGCGAATGCATGCGCGCTCGCGAGGCGGCGGTGAGCGCGGTCTCCGAGCCGGCGAAAAACCCCGAAATGACGATGCAGAGCAGGATCGCCCCGCATATGATCCAGAAGGCGGTCGTCATTCCCGGTGATTTTCCTCCTCCAGAAAGGCCATGACCTGAGATGCCGGTACGTCGCGGGCGATGAAGGCGTGGCCGACGCCATGGGTCAGGATGAAGGTCAGCGCCCCACGGCTCACCTTCTTGTCCTGTTTTATATAATCGAAAAGCCCTGCCGCGTCAGGAAGGGCACCGGGGATGTCGGCGATACAGGTCGGCAGGCCGACCGCTTTCAGGTGTGCTTCCACGCGGGACGCATCGTCGGGGCTCGCCTGGTTGAGGCGGGCGGAGAAGCGGTGCGCGAGCGCTGTGCCGATCGCCACGCCTTCGCCATGGACGAGGCGCCGGCCGTCATAGCCTGTGGCCGCTTCCAGCGCGTGGCCGAAAGTGTGGCCGAGATTGAGGAGCGCGCGGTCGCCGGTCTCGAACTCGTCACGGGCCACCATTTCGGCCTTGGCCCGGCAGGATTCGGCGATGGCCTTGGTTCGGGCGGGACCGCCGGAGAAGACCTCGCGCCAGTTTGCTTCGAGCCAGGCGAAGAAATCCGGACGGTCGATAAGCCCGTATTTGGCGACTTCCGCATAGCCGGCGCGGAATTCGCGCTCGGGCAGCGTGTCGAGCATGCCGGTATCGGCCAGCACCAGTCTCGGCTGGTGGAAGACGCCGACGAGGTTCTTGCCACGGCCGGTATTGATGCCGGTCTTGCCGCCGACGGAGGAATCGACCTGCGCCAGAAGCGACGTCGGCACTTGGACAAAACGCATGCCGCGCCGCGCGATACCGGAGGCGAAGCCGGCAAGGTCGCCGATGACGCCGCCGCCGAGCGCGATGACCGCGTCGCCACGCTCCAGCCGCGCGGCGAGGATGAAATCCACGACTTCCTGGAGGTGATCGAAGCTCTTTGTCTTTTCGCCGGCGGGCAGAGTGAACGCGACCGCCTCGACACCGGCGGCATCGAGGCTCGACAGGAAGGTTTCCAGATGCCGGGCGGCGACATTCTCGTCGGTAATGACGGCCGCCCGGATGCCGGGCAGCCGTGCCGCTATTTCCGCGCCGGCGCGGTCCGCCAGGCCGGGACCGATCAGGATGTCATAGGCACGGTCGCCCAGCCCGACCTCGACCTTGGTGATTTCCGTCATTCCGGGTTCCGTTCCGATGCAAATTCAGACGCGATGAGCTTCGCCTTCAAGGCCTCCAGGACCTCGGCAGCAATCAGCTCCCGGCGCTCGTCGCGGGTCTGGATCGTAATGTCGGCGGTGGCATAGACCGGATAGCGCTGTTCCATCAGCCGCGCCATCACCGCGCGTGGATCGGGGTTCTGCAGAAGCGGCCGGCTCGGTTTCTTGGTAACCCGCTGCATCAGGAGGTCGAGATCGGCCTTCAGCCAGACGGAAATGCCGTTCCCGGCGATGCCCAACCTTGTCTGCTGGTTCATGAAGGCGCCGCCGCCGGTCGAGAATATCTGCGGGCCTCCCTTCAGAAGCCGCTCGATCACACGCTGCTCGAGCGCCCGGAATTCCGCCTCTCCGTACTGCTGGAAGAGTTCCGCGATCGTCATGCGGGAGACCGCCTCGATCTCGTGATCGCTGTCGACGAAGGGCAGGTCGAGCATCTGCGAAAGCTTGCGGCCGATGGCTGTCTTGCCCGCGCCCATCAGGCCGACGAAAACGATCGACCGGCCGCCGAGGCTGGCAAGCAGCGTGGCGGCATCCTCATGTGCCGTTGTCGCGGTAGCGGTCATGGTCGTCGTTAAGCCAGGTTCTTCCCGGGGCGTAACGACATGAAAAGGAGAGTTGCGTCAAGCGCGGTCGGCTCCCGGACGCTATCCCGGCATATCTGCTCACCTCGTGCGAAACGCGATTCTGCGTGAGCCTGTTTGAAGCCCGAGCGCCCTGGAGCCTTGAAACACGGGGATTGCCGTCCCATAAGGGGACAGGGCGCAGGCAATGGATTCGGTCCGGCTCCAGACCTTGGCGGCAGAGGCGATACCGGTTCATGCCCACCCTTTTCAGATTCCTCACAATCATCGCCGTTCTCGTCGGCCTTTTCTACGCGGGGATGTTCGCGCTCGTCTGGTATGTGAAGCCGAACGAGGGCGAGATCACCGTCCGTATCCCGGTCGGCAAGGTCAATCCGAAGCTGGGGCCGAAGCGCGGCCCGGATACCGCCAGCGAGGCCGCTCAATGAAAGGCGGCGCCCGCATCGAGGCCTTCCTGGAGATGATGAGCGCGGAGCGGGGCGCTGCCCAAAACACGCTTTCCTCCTATCGTCGCGATCTCGAAGACGCGGCGGAATTCATGGCGGCGAGCGGACAGAGGCTGGATGGGGCGGCGTCCGCGGATCTGAGCGCCTACATGGGCGATATTGCGAGGCGGGGCTTTGCCGCCTCTTCGCAGGCGCGCCGGCTTTCCGCGCTTCGGCAATTCTACCGCTTCCTCTATTCGGAAGGGCTGAGGCCCGACGACCCGAGCGGGACGGTGGACAATCCACGCAAGGAAAGGGCGCTGCCCAAGGTGCTCGGCGAGGAAGAAGTGAGCCGCCTTCTGGAGCGCGCTGCCAGCGAGGCGGCGGACGAAAGCTTCGACAAGGTGCAGCGCCTTGCCGCCGTGCGCATGCAGGCCATGATCGAGCTTCTTTATGCGACGGGCCTGCGCGTCTCCGAACTCGTCGCCTTGCCCGTTGCCGTCGCGCGCCGCGACGAGCGCTTCTTCATCGTGCGCGGCAAGGGCGGCAAGGAACGGATGGTGCCGCTTGCCGGCAAGGCGCGCGAGGCGCTCAAGGTGTGGCTCGACGAAAGGGTGGAACATCCTGCGATGGCTGAAAGCCCGTTTCTTTTTCCAGCCGCCTCCGAAGGCGGTTATCTGCCGCGCCAGGTCTTCGCGCGCGACCTCAAGGGGCTTGCGGCGCGGGCCGGTATTTCCACGGCGAAAATATCGCCGCATGTGCTGCGTCACGCCTTTGCCAGCCATCTTCTCCAGAACGGCGCCGACCTGCGCGTGGTGCAGCAATTACTCGGCCATTCGGACATTTCGACCACCCAAATCTATACGCATGTGCTCGAAAAGCGGCTGGTGGAACTGGTGAGCCGGCATCATCCGCTTGCCGATCCGGACCCGTGACGTTATTGGAGGCGCAGATTTCCGGCGGCGCTGACGCCGCCCGCCGACCATCACACCTAGAGTTTGGCCCAGTTTTCCGGCGAGTCATGTACAATTATCTCGATTTCGAAGGCCCTGTTCGCGACCTCGACGGCAAGATCCTCGAACTGAGGAAGCTTAGCGAATCCGGCGAGGCCGTCGATGTCGCCGACGAGATCGCCCGGCTTGAAAAGCGCGCGCGGGACGCCTTGCGCGACGCCTACAAGACGCTCAATCCGTGGCAGAAGGCGCAGGTCGCGCGCCATCCCGACCGGCCGCACTGCCTCGACTACGTGCAAGGCCTGTTCACCGATTTCACGGCGCTTGCCGGCGACCGTTCCTTCGGCGAGGACGAGGCCATCGTCGGCGGCTTCGCGCGCTTCAGGGGCGAGCCGGTCGCGGTGATCGGGCAGGAGAAGGGCAACGATACCAAGAGTCGGCTGAGGCACAATTTCGGCATGGCCCGGCCGGAAGGCTACCGCAAGGCGATCCGCCTGATGGACCTCGCCGACCGCTTCGACCTGCCGGTGGTGACGCTGGTCGATACGGCGGGCGCCTATCCGGGCATCGACGCGGAGGAGCGCGGCCAGGCCGAGGCGATTGCGCGCTCGACGGAGAAATGCCTGTCGATCAAGGTGCCGATGGTCTCGGTGGTGATCGGCGAAGGCGGATCTGGCGGCGCGATCGCTCTCGCCACGGCGAACCGGGTCTACATGCTGGAGCATTCCATCTATTCGGTCATCTCGCCCGAGGGGGCGGCGTCGATCCTGTGGCGCGATTCGACACGCGCGCGGGACGCGGCCACCAACATGAAGATCACGGCGCAGGACCTTCTCGGCCTCAAAATCATCGACGGCATCATAGCCGAGCCGGTCGGTGGCGCGCATCGCGAGCCGAAGGCGGCAATCGAAGCGGCGGGCAGGCAGATTGCGGCCGCCTTCGAGGAACTCAAGGCGGTCAACGAGGACTATCGCGAACACCGCCGGCAGAAATATCTGTCGATCGGCAGATAGATGCGCCGCCGCCATGCGGGAGCGGATTCCAATCGCCCGCGAAAGCGCATAGAATCACCGCGATGCCATAAAATCGCCGCGCGGCTGCCTTCAATAGCCGGTTGCGGGGAAGTTGGGGACATTTCATGGTAATGATTTCTCAAGGTTAACCGACGTAGCCTCAGGCTTGAATCTCGGCCGGCTGCGATCCGGCTTTTGCGAACGAGAATGCACAGCACGATGAATTCCCGCATCAAAGGCGCCGGTTTCCTGGTCGCAGCCCTGCTTCTGGCAGGCTGCAACGGGTCGATCGACGACATCGTCCCGAAGGCTGAAAAAGAGCTGCCGCAAAAGCTCGTCGACCAGATGAAGTCGAAGGGCATGTCGACTTCCTCCCCGATCATGGTGCGCCTCTTCAAGGAAGAGGGACAGTTCGAGGTCTGGAAGCAGAAGGGCGACGGCGGCTACGGCCTCGTCGCCACCTATCCGATCTGCAAATGGTCGGGGCAGCTTGGCCCGAAATTCACCGAAGGGGACCGACAGGCGCCGGAAGGGCTCTACATGATCCGCCCAAGCCAGATGAATCCGAGCTCGAAATACTACCTTTCCTTCAACATCGGTTTCCCGAACTCCTACGACCGCGCGCATAACCGCACGGGGGCCAATTTGATGGTGCACGGGGCCTGCTCCTCGTCGGGCTGCTATTCGATGAACGACGCGCAGGTCGCTCAGATATATGCCTTCGCGCGCGACGCTTTCCGGGGAGGGCAGGAGGCGTTCCAGCTCCAGGCCTTCCCGTTCCGCATGAATGCAGCCAACATGGCCCGGTACCGCAACGATCCGAACTATCAATTCTGGAAGATGCTGAAACAGGGCTACGACCAGTTCGAGATCGCTCATCTGCCGCCCAAGGTGGATGTGTGCGAGGGGCGTTACGTCTTCAACGAGGTGGCGGCCGAGGGCCACAGCTTCCCGGCCTCGCCAAACGGAGCCTGCCCGCCCATGGCGCGCTCGCCGGCTATGGCGGCCGCGACGGCTGCCTACGACAAGAAATACGACGTCGCCTTCGCGGAAGCGAGCAGGAGCAAGGGCAAGGCTCAAAGCGCGACGATCGACGGAATGAAGGAAGCAAGCCTGGTGGCGGACTGGTCGCGCCGGCGCGGGCAAGGCGAGCGCGTGTCGCTTGAGCCACCGGCCCTGGATGGCAGGGGCAAAGTGACCCAGACCGCCGAGATGGGCCGCATCGATTCAGCCGTCGGCCGCAAGATGGCGGCGCTCGATTCTGAAAAGGCCGCCAGGGAAAAGGCCGCGTGGGAGAAGGCTCAAGCCATCGCGGCCGCAAAGGCGGCGAAAGAGACCCAGATCGCTGAGGCCAAGGCCGCCAGGGAAGCCGGGATCGCCGAAGCCAAAGCGGCAAAGGAAGCGGCCGGACGGAAGGCCGTGGCGCAGGCTTCGCCGAAGCTGGACGAGAACGCGAACGTCGCGCCGGAAGCAAGCGCCTTGGCGGCGGAACCGCGGCATCCCCGCGTTCTCAAGCGTATGTGGAACAAGATGTTCGGCAGTTGAGCGTCGACGCCGAAACCTACGATCTGAGAGGCCTTAACTGTCCATTGCCCGTATTGAGGGCACGCAAGCGGCTGGCCGGCATGCAACCGGGAGCGCGTCTGTGGTTGGAGACCACCGATCCGCTGGCCGTGATCGATATCCCTGCTTTCTGCAAGGATAACGGCCACCGTTTGGTCGAAAGCGTCGGCGTCGAGGGCGGGCATCGCTTTCTGGTCGAGCGTGGGGAATAGAGCAATTCCAGGAAAAGTGGGAACCGGTTTTCCGTCCGGAATTGCGTGAAAACAAAACGCTAGCGGCGCGGCCGCTACAGCTTTGCGCCGGCGATGGCGAGCGGATTGTCCTCGATTGCCGCGCGGTCGGGCGTATCGGTGGCCGGGATGCCGGTCATGGCGGCAAAGAGGCGGCGGACGTAATCCTCGTCCACATCCATCGTTATGAGAACCAGCCGCGTGCCGCGCTGGCCGTCCGGCCATGCCGACAGGCGGGCGGGCGGATGCAGCACTTTCTGGACCCCGTGCAGGACAAGCGGCCGCTCCGGATCCTCGGCGAGTTCCACGATCCCCTTCATGCGCAGGAGGTGTTCGCCGTTCGCCGAGCGCAGGACGTCGAGGAAGGCTTCGATCGCGGTGAACGGGATCGGCCGGTCATGGATAAGGGAGACCGTCCTTATGCGGCTGTCGTGATGATGGTGATGATGATCGCGGGCGTGATCCGCATGGTCATGATGGTGATCGTGGTGGCCGGGCGCGGCCTCGGCGCGCAGCCAGCGTTCGACGTCGGGAATCTTGCGGGCAGGGTCGTAGAGCCCGCAATTCAGCAATTCCGAAGCTGGCGGCCAGTCTGGGCCTGCCTCAAGGATGGGCGCGCCGGGATTGAGCCGCCTCAGCCTGTCGCGTAACGGTTCGATCGCATCGTTCGCCTCGGCGAGATCGGATTTGGTCAGCACGATGCGGTCGGCCATAGCCACCTGCCGCACGGCTTCCTCGTGACGGTCGAGCGTTGCCGCGCCGTTCACCGCATCCACGGTGGCGATGACGCCGTCTAGGCGGAAGAGATCGAGCAACCCGGCATGCGCCATCAGCGATTGCAGGACCGGCGCCGGATCGGCAAGTCCGGTCGTCTCGATGATGACGCGCTTCAGCGCCGGCATGCGTTGGGCGAGATCGAGAAGCGTGTCGACAAGCTCGCCACGCACCGTGCAGCAGACGCATCCGTCGGAAAGTTCGATCACCCCATCGCTCGCGCGCTCGACCAGCAGATGGTCGATGGCGATCTCGCCGAATTCATTGATGACGACGGCGGTGTCGGCGAGCGCCGGCTCCTTCAGGAGGCGGTTGAGCAGGGTCGTCTTGCCGGAACCGAGAAAGCCGGTCAGCAGGCTGACGGGAACGGGGTCGGCCATCGCGCCGCCTATTGCACTGTCGCCGATTGCGCCTTGGCGACCGGCTTCGCCGCCTTTGCGGGAGGCGTGTAGTCGGGACGAGGCGTCGGGATCGGCACGTCGGCATATTCCACTGGCTCCGGCAATCCGCCGGGTCCGGTGGCGCCGCCGAGGCTGACCATGACGACATTGCGGGGATGGTCGAGCTTGTGGAGATAGGGCGAACCCATCACAAGCGGCGCCTGGTCGGTGTCGTCCTCGCCGCCGGCATCGGCGAGCTTCCGCTTCTTCTTTTGCCGGGCCTCCTTGGAACAGAGCGCCTGGCGCATGTTGGTTGCCTCGCTCACACCGCTGCCTTCCACCGGCATCGAGGCCAGCGTCGGACCGGCCGGCTCGTCTCCGGCAAAGCCCTGCGCCAGCAGCGCGGCGGTCTGGGCGGCGCGATCGGTGATCGAATCGGCGCCGAGCACGATTGCGGCCAGGGTTCGGCCCTGCCTTGTCGCGCTGCCGATGAAATTGAAGCCGGATTCGCAGATGAAGCCGGTCTTCATTCCGTCCGCGCCGTCGAAGCGGCCGATCAGCGCATTGATGTTGGGGATCACCTTCTTGCCGATGCCGATCGCCTCGATCTCGAAATAGCTGAGATATTGCGGATATTCCTTGCGGATCGCCGTCACCAGCAGTGCCTGGTCGCGCGCGGTCGTATAATTGTCGGGCGAGAAGAGACCGTTCGGATTGGCGTAATGCGTGCCGCTCATGCCGAGCCGGCGCGCCTCGGCGTTCATGCGCTCGACGAAAGCCTCCTGGGAACCGCCGATATTCTCGCCGACCGCCATGGCGATGTCGTTGGCCGAATGGGTGATCATCATCTTCAGCGCGTTGTCGAGCGTCATCACGGAGCCCGGCTTGAAGCCCATTTTGCTCGGCGGCTGGGACGAGGAATTCTTCGTCATCCTGACCGGGGACAGAAGCGTGACCTCGCCCTTGTCGATCGCCCTGAATGCGGCATAGGCCGTCATCAGCTTGGTGAGCGAGGCGGGATACCAGCGCGCAAACGCGTCGCGATGCTCCAACACCTTGCCGTTGTTCACGTCGAAGAGCAACGAGGGCCCGGCGACCGCGAAGGAGGGGGCCGCCACGACCAGAAACGTAAGCGAGAATATCAGGGATAGATGCCGCCTGATGGTCAATTCGATCCAACCTTGATGTCGTTGCCGGGAGTTGCGTCGTCAGGTCCGCGAGAGGCCGTGCCGACGCGTGCACCGGTGCTATCTAGCGCATGTGTCGCCAAAATGGCAAAGTCGCCGAGATCACGATCAGAACGTCAATCCGACAGGGAAGCCTTGCACATGCCGATACTGAACCGCGCTGCCGAGATGCAGGACGAGATTGCCGGCTGGCGCCACCATATCCACAGCGAACCGGAACTCGGCTACGACGTCCACAAGACGGCGGCGTTCGTGGCGGAGAGGCTGAAGGAATTCGGCGTCGACGAGATCGTGACAGGTATCGGCCGCACCGGCGTGGTCGGCGTGATCAAGGGGCGCCTCGGCGCCGGCGACACGATCGGGCTCAGGGCCGACATGGATGCGCTGCCGATCCATGAGGTCACCGGCAAGCCTTACGCCTCCACCGTTCCCAACAAGATGCACGCCTGTGGCCATGACGGCCATACGGCGATGCTGCTTGGCGCCGCTAAATACCTCGCCGAGACGCGCAATTTCTCCGGCAATGTGGCCGTCATCTTCCAGCCGGCGGAGGAGGGCGGCGGCGGCGGCAACGCGATGGTGAAGGACGGCATGATGGAGCGCTTCGGCATTGCCAGGGTCTTCGGCATGCACAACATGCCCGGCATCCCGCTGGGCGAATTCGCCATCCGTCCCGGCCCGATCATGGCGGCGACCGCGGAGTTCACCATCAAGATCACCGGCAAGGGCGGGCACGCGGCGATGCCGCACACCACCATCGACCCGATCATGATCGGCAGCCAGCTCGTCGGCGCCATCCAGAGCATCGCCTCGCGCACCGTCGACCCGGTGAAGTCGGTTGTGGTGTCGGTCACCAAATTCCATGCCGGCGACGCCTACAACATCATCCCGGAGACGGCCGAACTTGCCGGCACCATCCGCACGCTCGACAAGGCGGTCGCCGCCAAGGCGGAAGAGCGCATGCGCGCCATCTGCGACGGCGTGGCGACGACCTTCGGAGCGAAGATCGAACTCGACTACGATCCGAACTATCCGGTCACCGTCAACAATGCCGAAGAGACCGTTTTCGCGATCGACGTCGCGCGCGAGGTGGCAGGCGCGCACAAGGTCGTGGGCGAGGTTGCGCCCCTGATGGGCGGTGAGGATTTTTCCTACATGCTCGAGGCGCGGCCGGGCGCCTTCATCTTCCTCGGCAACGGCGATTCGGCGAACCTCCATCACCCTGCCTATGATTTCAACGACGAGATCATTCCGCTCGGCGTCAGTTACTGGGTGAAGCTCGCGGAAAGCGCGCGGCCAGCGGGGTGAGCGCCATTCAGCCGAAGCCGCACGATATTCGATCAAGACCAATCCGGAACGCCAAAGCCGGGTTGGCGAAGGCGTGGGAAGCGTTTATGTAAAGCGCCGTGGTCCCGTAGCTCAGCAGGATAGAGCATCAGATTCCTAATCTGAGGGTCGCGCGTTCGAATCGCGCCGGGATCACCAGCGTTTCACATGAAATATCAACAGCTTGGAAAACCGGTGATTGGAACGCAGGGTGAACGTGCGACACGGGGAGTCGCACGGCGTTCACAACCCGATCTCCGTTTCGCTGCCGGCGCCGCACTAGGCGAGCATCTTGCCGAGGTGCTTCACCCGTTTTACGTTCTTCTTCTCTCCAGCCATCGCTTTCCCGCTCCCGGCCGCTCCTGAGCCGAGGGTACGGCCCTCCTTGCCGACATCGCGTCGCCGGAGGATTGCGCGGCGGCCATCCGCAAGGCCGGCCCGGCAGATTTCGTGCGGCGGGGCAGTGGAGGGACTGCGGGGCGTACTCTCCCACCCTTCGCCGGAACCCGCGCAGCCCAAACTGCCGAATGGCTTGAGAAGGATCGAGGACGCGCTCCACCGCTGCAAGGCGGTAGGTCCGAAATACAGATTTAAATTATCGTAAAGCTTTACAACTCCGGCGAGCCCCGACAATATCTGCCAGGCCGATAGTTGCATCGGGGGGCTGCCGATGATCACTTCATACGATGAGGGACGGATTTCCTTCATCGCCGCTGAAGTCGCCGAGGCGATCGAACAGGCTAGTCTTGGACGCGTGCCATGGACTGTACCTGCGAAGATTTTCTGTGCTGCCTTTCCCGGAAGTTTGACTGCACTGATCAATCAGGATTTCGTGCATGATGGCATCAATTTCATGGAATGGACCGGCTTCGCGGACGATTCGGCTGCGACCTATGTAGAGCACTTCGCCTATATCAACCCGTGGGCGGAGGTCTGGACCCGGATGCCAAGCGGTTCCGTTTTCGTCGCCGACAAGCATCTGCCGGCACGAACATTTGCCGACACCGAATTCTACAATGACTGGCTTGCCCGTGCGGGCAACGTGTTCAGCGGCGTCGGCCTGAAGGTCGATGCCAGCCCGACCGACGTGGTCCATTTCCCGATGCTTTATCCCAGCCGCTATGCGGATGCCTACGACGACCCTGCCGCCGAGGTCTCACGGCGTCTGGTCGCCCCTATCCAGCGTGCCATCGACATAGCCCTGAATCTCCGCTTTGAAGGAGAAAGGGCGGCATCGCAAGCGGCAGTGACGCACCGCGCATGGTCTTCGCTGGTGGTCGATTCCTCCCTGAAACTCTGCGGCGCGAATGCCGAGGCCGAGGTGCTCATCGCCAAAGAAAGCGTTCTCGTTTGCAAGAACGGCCGGGTCATCTTCAAGGACCCCGCCTTGCATCGGCGCATAGCGGATTCCGTGACCGCGCTTATGAATTCGCCTGCGTCGCCTGCTTCCACGTTTTCAGGAGGCAGTCCATACGAACCCACAGTCTATTCCCTGTCGCGTCTTCCAACGCCGGATTCATTTCCGCGCGCGATGATCGGCACCCGCAGACAGGTCCTGATCGTCATGAAGCGGCTGGCACGTCCGCCCGCCATCCAGGATCTGTCGGCGCTCGGTCAACTGTACGGTCTCACCAAGGCTGAGATCCGGCTATGCTTTTCGCTCTATGCGGGGAGAACTCTTCAGGAAGCAGCCACCGAACTTAACCTGAGTTACGAGACCATTCGGACCTGCACGAAAGCCATTTTCGCGAAGACGGGTGCGCGTGGCCAACCGGACCTATACGCCCTGCTCGCACGGTATGCGGGATAGGGAGACGGCGCGGCTGTATATGAAGATCATTTTCGCGAAAGCGAAAACCCGCAGGCGGGGCGAACTTGTTGCTTTGCCGGGCAAATTCCCAAGCCTATGGCTGCGCCGAAACCTTAAAAATCCACATTCAGGCCGATGCTCAGCCCGACGTTCCATTCCCAGGTCTTGGCCGGCAAAGGCTGACCGGGCATGGATGCGTAAGTCACATGGCCACGCCCCAAGGCCCCGCCGCCGAATGCGCCGATCGTCAGATTTGCGATATCGGTAATCGCATGCGTGTAGTTCAGTTCCACATGCGCACGGGCCAGGGTGAAATCGTAGCCTATGTTGGGGGCCGGCCCCAAATCGGGGCGCAGGCGGTGGCTGTCGGCGACATGCCGATAGCCCAGTCCCACCTCGCCTTTCAAGTCGATGCGCTGGCGCGGCGACAGTTGGCTTTCCAGCCACAGACCCGGCCCGGCATAAATGTCGAACATATCCTGACCGATGACCTCCCGGTCGGCGGTCACGCTCGGTAATGCCGTGCAGATGGCACCGCAACGTAATCCGCGCGCGGAGAGGTTCCTCTGCCGGACGCCGCCGAAGAGATAGGGCCTGACTGCGAAACCGGAGAAATCGCCCCATACCCAACCATTCCCGGAAAATCTCAGATTCAGCCCATATTCCCGCGCGGAAAGGCCCCGGCTGAACGTCTCGGAAGACAGAACCTGGCCGCTATAGAAATCAGCGTCACGAAAATTGCCGTCGCTCGAAAGCCCGATCGTGCCGGCAAGATCGAACCACGGACCGGACGGCCCGCTTCTCCCCTCCAGCCTCAGGGACAGAAGCGTTTCGCGCAGCCGATCATATTCCAGCTTGCTTGTCGGGTTTCCGTATATGGGGTTGGTGGAACTGGCGTCATGGCTGAACCCTATCGATCCCATGCGCACCTGCACGGAACTCGATGCGGACAGTTCCATCGCGTGCCCGGCTTTCGGCAACAGCGCGGCGGCAGCGCAAAGCAAGAGGAAGGCCGTGCTTTTGCGGTTCATGCTGCCGGCCCACCTAAAAATAGCTTCTGAGCAAGACGCCGACATCGTGGCTGTCATAGTCGTAGAAGACGTTGTCGGACCATTGCCGCGTATATTGGTAGTAGAGCGTCGGGATAAATGCGCCGAGCCCGGCGACCGGTTCGATCTTGAAATTTCGATTCCCGATTTCGCCTCTTACCGCGATGAAGCGATCCGTCTGGTCGGGTCCACGCGACAGGGGCGGCGGCTCGCTATGGCCTCGCCAGCCTGCCGCTACCTGTGCCGCCAGGATGAAGCCGCTTTTCGTAAGATGGTCGATCCTTGCCAGTCCCGACAATTCAAGCGTCCGATTCCGCGCGTCGTCCGTGTCGTTGTAGTCCAGCGCGACTGTCGTGGTCAGGCGCGTGCGCGCACTGATGGGCCTGGACAGGGTGGCGCTGCTTTGCAAGCGCCAGCCATCTCTGTACGGCTCCAGCGGATATTCCTGACGGGCGACGCTCTCCACCAGACCGAGGCTCATGCCGTTGGCGAACGGCTTTACCACAACGGCACGGGCTCCGACGCTGGTAAAATCGCGTTTGTCTTCTTCGAAGCGCACCATTGCGAACGGGCTGAAAAGGACATTGGCCCACTGCAAGCCCGTGAACTGCACGGGCATTTCCGCAATCAGGGCGGGTCGGAGCAGTCTGTCGACCGTATCCATGGCAAGCTCGCCACGAATGACGCCGGAGATGTTGAAATTGTCTCTGTAGAGAAAGGTTCGGGTCGCCGACACGCCGCCCCGGACCATGACGCCGGAACTCTTCTTCGCATCGTCGGTGATCGTCAGCGCGCCGAGCCTGTCGGCTGCGGTCTGGCGATTGACGTTGGACGAGGGCATCACGTCCACGTAGACGGAAAAGGATGCGCCCTTGCGCGAACGAAGCGTGGTGCGGGCCTGCTCGAACAATGTCCGTTGCGGGCCTTCTGGCATTATGGCGATGATCGCCGTCAGATGACGGTCGGCCTGCTTCTCGTTGCCGGCTGCCCGGTAGCAGATGAAAGCAAGTTCGTGCGCTGGCACGAAGCTCGGCCGAACCGTCATCAGGGCGTTCAGGACCGGAACGGCCTTGTCGCATCGCTTGTGTGCGATGAGTCGTGCGGCGATAACGTAGAGGGAAAGGAAGTCGTCCGTACCCCGCATACTGTCGAGCGCACGAGCCTGTTCGGTTGCGTCCTTCCAGTTCTTGGCGGCGACGGCCCGCATGACGCCTTCGAACGAAGGGGCGGCCCGCGCCG
>JAKDNM010000213.1 GCA_030456445.1 Hyphomicrobiales bacterium | reverse complement strand
CTGCACGGGACCGATCTCGGCAAGCCGGTGATCATCGACGAATCCGACGGCGTGCTCGATGCCTTCGTGGAGGCGCGTGCGCGAGGCTATGCCGGCGTGTCGTCCAAGACCTGCAAAGGCGTCTATCGGTCGCTGCTCAACGCCATGCGCTGCGATGTCTGGAACCGCGAGCAGGACGGCACACGCTATTTCATGTCGGCCGAAGATCTGACGACCCAGGCAGGGCTGGCCGTGCAGCAGGACCTGGCGCTCGTCAACCTGCTCGGCATCACCCATGTCGAGCGCAACGGGCATCATTACGTCAACGGCATGGCCGCGCAGTCGCAGGCCGAGCAGGACGCCTTCCTGCACGCGCATCCCGATCTCTATGAGCGCAGCCACGGGGCCGTGCGTTTGGCGATCCACGCGGGCCGCATCCACTGCGCGTCGCTTGCGTCTCCCGGTTATGCAAGCGGTGCGGAGCCGGATTTCGCGGCCATGCAGGTGCTGGTCGACGGGGCGGCGGCGTGACGTTTATCAGCAACCCGATTCTCGGCCACATCCGGTGCGGATGAGGTCCTAATTTCATCTGAGGGGATTTCACCATGGCCACGCAAAATCTTGGGATCATCATGCACGGCGTCACCGGCCGCATGGGGATGAACCAGCACCTGATCCGCTCCATCGTCGCCATTCGTGAACAGGGCGGGGTATTGCTCTCGGATGGCACGCGCGTCATGCCCGAGCCTGTTCTGGTCGGCCGCAACGGCGAGAAGATCGAGGCGCTGGCGCGCAAATACGGGATCGCGCGCTGGAGCACCGATCTGGATGCCGCGCTTGCCAATCCCGACGACACGGTCTTCTTCGATGCCGGCAGCACGCAAATGCGGCCGACCTTGCTGGACAAGGCGCTCAAGGCCGGCAAGCATATCTATTGCGAGAAGCCGATCGCCACGACGCTGGAGGAAGCGCTCAAGATCGCGCACACGGCTCAAGGCTCGGGCCGCAAGCATGGCGTGGTTCAAGACAAGCTCTTCCTGCCCGGCCTGCGCAAGCTGGACCTGCTGCGCCGCGCAGGCTTCTTCGGTCGCATGCTCAGCGTACGGCTGGAATTCGGCTACTGGGTGTTCGAGGGCGATCTGCAACCCATCCAGCGGCCGAGTTGGAACTACCGGGCCGAGGATGGCGGCGGCATGATCCTCGATATGATGTGCCACTGGCGCTACGTGCTCGACAATCTGTTCGGCGAGGTGCAGTCCATCTCCTGCATGGGGGCCACCCATATCCCCAAACGCTGGGACGAAAACGGCAAACCCTACAAGGCTACCGCCGATGACGCGGCCTATGCCACGGCCACATTGACGGGACATGGCGGCGAGCCGGTCATCGCGCAAATGAACATGTCGTGGGCGACGCGGGTGCGTCGCGACGATCTGGTGACGTTCCACGTCGACGGCACGCATGGCTCGGCCGTCGCCGGCCTGCAGGATTGCTACATGCAGGAGCGGATGGCGACGCCCAGGCCCGTCTGGAATCCCGACGTCAAGCAGGACATGGATTTTCCCGCCCAGTGGCAGAAGGTCCCGGATTCGGAGACCTACGACAACGGCTTCAAGATCCAGTGGGAGCATTTCATCCGCCACGTGGTCGAAGACGCTCCATATCGCTGGACGCTCGGTGAAGGCGCCAAGGGGCTGCAGCTGGTCGATCTGGCGATCCAGTCGTGGCGTGAGCGGCGCTGGATCGATGTGCCGGCGCTGCCGCTTTGAAGGGAACGGCCATGACATCGACACTCAACCTCCCCAAGCCGGACGGTACCCTTGCGCCCTATGCCCTGCGCGGCAATGCCCCGGCGAGCGCCGCGAAGGCATCGGGCCGGGATTTCAACCGCATCGCCTATTCGGCCGCCCATGTGGTGGCCGCCCCGCGCGCGGCGGTCGATCCCTGGCTGGAGGCGGCAATCGACTGGGACGCCACCATCGCCTACCGGCGGCACCTCTGGTCGCTCGGGCTGGGCGTAGCCGAGGCCATGGATACTGCACAGCGCGGCATGGGCCTCGACTGGCCGACATCGCTGGAACTCATCCGGCGCTCGCTGGAAGCAGCGAAGGACACGCCGGGCGCGCTGGTCGCCTGCGGCTGCGGCACCGATCATCTGGCGCCGGAGGCGGCGCGTTCGCTTGACGACGTGATCCGTGCCTATGAACAACAGATGGAAGCCATCGAAGCGCTTGGCGGCCGGCTGATCATCATGGCCAGCCGGGCCTTGGCGCGCGTGGCAAAAGGCCCGCAGGACTACCGGAAGGTCTACGGCCGCATCCTCGATCAGGCCCGGCAGCCGGTCATTCTTCATTGGCTGGGCGAGATGTTCGATCCCGCTCTGGCCGGGTACTGGGGTGCACCGGACATCGATGCAGCCATGGATACGGCGCTGGCGGTGATCGAGGCGCATGCCGCCAAGGTCGACGGCATCAAGATCTCGCTGCTCGACAAGGACAAGGAAATCGCCATGCGCCGGCGCCTGCCGCAAGGCGTTCGCATGTATACCGGCGACGATTTCAACTATGCCGAACTCATCGCCGGCGACGGCGTGGGGCAATTGCCTACGCATCGGCACAGCGACGCCCTGCTTGGCATCTTCGATCCGATAGCGGCGGCTGCAAGCGCTGCGCTGGCGGAACTGGCCGAGGGCAATGTGGAGCGTTTCCATGCCATTTTGGGCCCGACGGTGCCGCTTTCTCGTCATATCTTCCAGGCGCCCACGCGCTTTTATAAGACCGGCGTGGTGTTCATGGCATGGCTGAACGGCCAGCAATCGCATTTCACCATGGTCGGCGGCCAGCAAAGCGCCAGAAGCCTCGTCCATCTGGCCGAACTGTTTCGCCTCGCCGACGCCGCCGACCTGCTTCAGCGGCCGGAACTGGCCATGCATCGCATGCGTACGCTCCTGGCGCTGCACGGCATCGAGTAGGCCTCCACAATGGAGGCTTGCTGCAATCAAGACCGGGTGGATGCAAATGCGTGATTTCAGCGCCGAT
>JAKDNM010000212.1 GCA_030456445.1 Hyphomicrobiales bacterium | reverse complement strand
CCCTTGAAGAACGCCGGCCCTTGAAGAACGCCGGCCTCGAAGAATGCCGGCTTCGGGCAGCCGACAGGCCGTCAGTCCTCTTCCGCTGGAGGAGTAGGCCTGCGCGGCCGGTTTTCCTTGTAGACTTCGTAGGCTGCGATGGCGGCGAAGGGGGCCAGCACCTCCAGGACCCCGAGCCGCGAACGCAGAAGGGAGGGCAGTGCGGCCAGCGCCGCAGCACCCAGCACTCCTGAAAGCTCGGCTTTGCGCGCTTTCTTTCGGCGCCGTGCCTTCGCCCCGGCTTCCACCGCGGCATAGATTCCGACGAGGAGGATCGCGATCACGATAAAACCGATTCCAAAGCCGGTCGCGGCGGCGACCGCACCGAACCGGTGGACGGCAAGCACGAAGCCGGCCGCCACGAGAAAGCCGACGCCGCATACGGCCGCCACCGCCGCCAGCGCATAGACAATGGCGGCGCGCCGGAAACGGCCGAAAATATCGGAGACTTCACCGCTCGCCAGCGAACGGATGATCGAGGCCAGCATGCGCGGCTACCGCCTCGCCATCACAGCCAGGAGAAAACCGACCGCCGCCGCGATCGCAAGCGAGGTTGCCGGCTTCTCGCGCACGGCCGCATAGACCTGACCCTCGATATCGCGGGCATTGGCGCGCAAGCCGTCATAGGCCGCTTCGCCCTGCGATTTGATCTGGTCGACGCCGGCCGCCGCCGCCTTCTTCATCGCACGAACCGAAATCTCGCCGGAACTTTCAAGCTGCTCGGAAAGCTTGGACACTTCGGCGCGCAGGATTTCGATCTGTACCTCGAGTTCGGCGGCACTGCGCCTCGGGCCGTTGGGCGATTTTGCGGTACCGGCGGCTTGTGTTGCCATCTGAGAAGCTCCCTCTTTCGATGAACCATTCCAACGCACGCAGGCAAAGTAAGTTCCCTGAGCAAGCCGCCTGCTTCCGTGTCGGCGGCAGGCCCTATACGAGCGGCCGCACCGTCTCGTTCGTCCCCTCCCAGCGCGCCACCTCCAGCAGACCGTCGACGTCACGCACGACGCAGCCCCTTTCCTGCCACGAAATGAGCCTGCGCTGGATGAGCTTGCGGAGCGTCTTGTTGGTGTGGACGAGCGACAGGCCGAGCGCGTCGGCCACATGCTGCTGCGTGATCGGGATTTCCAGCGGATCGGAATCACCGAGGCCGACCGCCGCAGCGCGACCCGCGATGAAGGCGATCAGGTAGGCGGCCCTTTCCAGTGCCGTGCGCCGCCCGACGCTCAGGAGGTTCTCGTCGAGCATCTGCTCCTCGCGGGAAGCCAGCCAGGTGATGTCGTAGGCAAGATCCGGGTGGTGGCGATAGAGTTCATGCAACTGGTCGCGCTCGAAGACGCACAGAAGCATGGGCGAGAGCGCCTCCACCGAATGGCTCATCTCCTCCATCAGGCTGCCCTGAAGGCCGATCAGGTCGCCGGGCATCGCATAGTTCAGGATCTGCCGGCGGCCGTCCGGCAGGAGCTTGTAGCGGAAGCCCCAGCCGGAAAGCACCGTATAGAGATGCGCGCTGTTGGCGCCTTCGACAAGGACGGTCGCGCCGCGATCCACCGAGAGCTCGCCGGTCTTGAACCGGCTAACGAAAGCAAGTTCCTCCGGTTCGAAAGGTCGGAAGACCGGACGCTTCCTCAGCGGGCACTTTTCGCAAGGCACGCGTTTTCCGCCATTTGGTCCGGTAAGTGTCAAGTGCGGTCTCCAAGGCGACAGGCCTCTTTCTGCCCGCATCGTAGTGGGCCGGGAGATTTTGCGAAACAGATTTCAATCATGTCTTTTTTAAATGACAGTCCTGCTGCCTTACTGCATGAAAGCCTGCCGTAAAGCATGGAGAGACCCCGAGTGACCGCGCTACCCCTCGTCGGATGCCGTATCCTGATACTCGAAGACGAGTATCTCATCGCCATGGATGTTGAGGAGCTATGCCGCGACCATGGCGCCTCGGATACTGTCCTCATCGGCGATCTCGATGCGCTGGAGGCCGGGACGGCCGGGCGGCATTTCGATGTCGCCGTGATCGACGCCATGCTGAACGGGCGGTCCACCCTGGATTTCGCCCGGCAAATCCAGGAGCGGGACATCCCGTTTGTTTTCGCCACGGGTTACGACGACGCAACGGGACGGTTCGCGGATTTTCCCGGCGTTCCGGTCGTCGGCAAGCCCTATGCCGGGCAGCAACTGATCGAGGCGATCGCATCGGTCATTGGGCGCGGTGCGTCTCAGGCGACGTTGGAACCCAATACCTGAGCGGCAATCGAGTCGGGGCCGTAATCGGCTTCGCCCGATATGTCGAGCAGTTCCGTCAGCCGCGTACGACCCCGGCTGACGCGGCTCTTTATCGTGCCGACGGCGCAGCCGCAGATTTCCGCCGCCTCTTCATACGAGAACCCCGATGCGCCGATGAGGATGATGGCCTCGCGCTGGTCTTCCGGCAATAGCTTGAGCGCCCGTCGGAAATCCTGGAGATCGAGCGCACCGTCCTGGCTTGGATGAACGGCGAGCCGGCCGGTCATGGTGCCGTCGCTATCCTGCACCTCGCGGCCCCGCTTGCGCATTTGCGAATAGAATTCGTTGCGCAGGATGGTAAATAGCCATGCCTTCAGATTGGTGCCGAGCTGGAAGCTTTTCTGCTTGTCCCATGCCTTCACCAGCGTCTCCTGCACGAGATCGTCGGCCTTGTCGGCGTTCTGGGCAAGAGAGACGGCGAATGCGCGAAGGCTGGGAATGGCTGCCAGCAAATCGCTGCGGAAACCCGAAGCGGTAGCCATCGGCTATTCCTTGTCCGTAGATGCTTCGGCCTGCTCAAGCCGGCTCAGGAGATGAGTGAAACGATCCGGCACTTCATCGGACGCGATCTCGTCATAATACTGGCGCAGCTTTCGTCCTATCTCCGAGTTCGGCCCCAAAATTTCCGATCCACTCGCCTTGCGGCCCGCATTGCTTTTCATTCCCGCGGTCTTTGTTCCTGAAGTCATTCCCAACCTTGTTTCCCCCAAGT
>JAKDNM010000105.1 GCA_030456445.1 Hyphomicrobiales bacterium | reverse complement strand
TCAGCGCGTGGGCGCCAGAGTGGGCGCCTGAGTGGGCGAGAGCAGCGCGGCTTCCGGCGCGGCGCTCGAAGCTTGCGCCGGCGGATAGCCGTTGATCCTGGCAAGGTTCCGTCGGGATCTGGTGCCGGCGCGCCGGAATGCCAATTCTCGATCGACCCGTTCCAGATCGGCCGAGACCATGATGGCGCATAGTTGTTCGAGTGTCGTCTCAGGTTTCCATCCAAGAAGCTTCCGCGCCTTGGACGCGTCGCCCTTCAGCAGGTCCACTTCGGCGGCACGGTAAAAATCGGGATTGATCCGCACCAGTTCCCGGCCGGTCTTCGGGCACAGTCCGCGTTCTTTTTCGTCCCGGCCAGCCCACTCGACATCCATGCCGGCGGCGGCGAAAGCCATCGTTGCGAAATCGCGCACGGTCTCGGTGCGGTTGGTCGCCAGAACATAGGTATCCGGTTTGTCGGCCTGCATCATGCGCCACATGCCTTCGACATATTCCCTGGCATACCCCCAGTCGCGCTTGGCGCAGAGATTGCCCAGTTCGATCGGTCCGGCATTGTTCAACCGGATACGCGCGACACCGTCGGTGATCTTGCGGGTGACGAATTCGAACCCGCGCAGCGGCGATTCATGGTTGAAGAGGATGCCGCTGCAGCCGAACAGGCCGTAGGACTCCCGGTAATTGACGGTCATCCAGTGCGCAAACAGCTTCGACACGCCATAGGGGCTGCGCGGATAGAACGGCGTCAGTTCGTTCTGCGGCACGGCCTGCACCTTGCCGAACATCTCCGCCGACGACGCCTGATAATAACGGATGCCGCGATCGATATTGCGGACGGCCTCGAGGAAATGCAGCGGCCCCAGTCCCGTCGCATGCGCCGTCGTCATGGGATGATGGAAGGAAAAGCCGACATGCGTCTGCGCGGCCAGGTTATAGATCTCGTCCGGCTCGGTCTTCTCGATCAGGCGCATGCACGAGCCGAGATCGACCAGTTCCAGCTCGGTCAGCCTCAGTCCCGGATGGTCCTCTATCCCAAGCTCCCGGATGCGCCAGAAATCCGGCGAACTGGAGCGTCGGTAGGCGGCGGTGACCTGGTACCCTTTCTGCAGCAGCAAGCTTGCCAGATAGGCTCCGTCCTGCCCGGTTACGCCGGTGACCAACGCTCGTTTCATCACGCACTCTCTGACGCTGTCTTGGGAACGAGATGGAGCAGTTCCTTGCGCGCAACCTGCGGCTGGTTTTCTTTTGCGGGCATGTCTGGAAAGGCTTCCCCGCGCGGTGTATTCCATGCCCCGGCACCGACCATGGCGAGGTGTTCGGTCCACCGTGCCTCGACGAAGGCGCGGAACTGGCTGCGGAAATTCTTCGTCGAGAACTGGTCGGCATGAATCCTCAGCGCTTCCGGATCGAAAAAGCCCGCCGGCAGTTCTTCGAACCGCTCCACCACCTCGCGGATCGCCTCCGCCGACTGTTCGTGGAAATGCAGCCCCGTCACCTGGTCGACAACCGTTTCGAGCGCTCCGCCCTTGCCGAAGGCCAGCACCGGTGTACCGCAGGCTTGCGCCTCCAGAGGAGCGACGCCGAAATCCTCCTCGGCCGCGAAGATGAACGCCCTGGCGCGTTGCAAATGTGATTTGAGGACGTCGAATGGCTGGTAGCCGAGAAGCGTCACGTTGGGTCCGGCAAGCGCCTCGATGCGCTTGAACTGCGGTCCCTGGCCGATGACGATGAGCCGTCGGTCCGGCATCTTTGAAAACGCCTCTACGATGAGGTGCATCTTCTTGTAGGGAACCATCCGCGAGGAAGTGAAGTAGAATTCCTCGCGCGGGTCGTTGCCGATGACGAAGTCCTCGACCGCCACGTTGGGATAGATTACCGCAGCGTCGCGCCGGTAGATCTTGCGGATGCGCCGGGCGATATAGCCCGAACAACCGATGAAATGATCGACGCCCGGCGCTGTACGCATATCCCAGATGCGGATCCGGTTGAGGAGCATGCGGGCAATCAGGCCTTTCAGCCCGCTCTGCATGCCCGATTCCGCCAGATACTGGTTCTGCAGGTCCCAGGCATAACGCATGGGCGTGTAGCAGTAGCAGATATGAAGCTGATCCGGCCCGGTGATGACGCCCTTGGCGACGGAATGGCAATTCGAGATGACCAGATCGTATTCGGAGAGGTCGTATTGCTCGACGGCGAAAGGCATCATCCACAGCAGGTTCCGGTAGAAATGCCTCACCAGCGGTATCTTCTGCATGAAGCTGGTCCTGACGACGCGCGGCAGGATGGTCTTTCCATGCTCCTTGGGCAGGAAATTTATGAGCGTGAAGACATCTGCCTGCGGATATTCGGCCAACATCGCCTCAAGCACCTTCTCGGAGCCGGCATAGGTGGTCAGCCATTCGTGGATGATGGCGATTTTCATGGCGCGCACAATTCCCCGTTCAATACAAATCAGGTTCGTTGAACGGCTGTCCGCGTACAACTAGGCCGTTCGATTGCCCGCCTATCCGAAAGGGGGTGATGACCCGGGCGGGCTTCGCTTCGACACTTCTTCCGGCACGGGACCACCTGTGGCCGGAACCGACGACACATGAAACGACACTGGTCAATCAACGGCCGTTTCCTCACACAGCCCACGACCGGCGTGCAACGCTATGCGGGCGAAATCGTGCGCGCGCTGGACACGCTCCTTGCCGAAGACCCGCAAGGGCTTGAAGTGGAGTTGCTGGTCCCGCATGGCACGGAGGCGACGCTTCCGTTGCGCAATATAGCCGTACGTCCCGTTGGCAGGCTCAGCGGTCATCTGTGGGAGCAGGTCTCGCTGCCTTCGCAGGTCAGGGGAGGCCTGCTCAGCCTCTGCAACACCGGCCCGGTCGCACTCGACCGACAGATCGTTTGCATTCACGACCTGAACACGCGGCTTTGCCCGCAAAGCTATACGCCTGCCTTCCGCCTGCTCTATCGAACCCTCATCCCTGCACTCGGTCGCAGAGCGGCCGCGATCTCGACCGTGTCGGAATATTCCGCCGCAGAACTCGTGCGTTTCGGCGTCTGCCGCGCGGACAAGCTGTTCGTCGCGCCAGACGGCCACGAACACATCCGCCGCTGGGCGCCGGAGGGTGCGCCGTCCGTCTCCGCCTTCTCGGGGGAGGATACGATTGTGCTTCTCGGCAGCCGCGCTCCGCACAAGAACACCGACCTCATCACGGGCATGGCGGATCGCCTCGCTCTGGCCGGATTGCGGCTTGCCGTCGTCGGCGGATCGGATGCGCGCGTCTTCGGCGCGGGGAGGGGCTGTGCCGCTGCATGCAATGTCGCCCTGCTTGGGCGCCTGTCGGACGATGAACTGGCGGCGCTTCTGCGCAATTGCCTGTGCCTTGCATTTCCGTCTTTAGTCGAGGGCTTCGGACTGCCCCCGCTCGAAGCGATGGCCCTTGGCTGTCCCGTCGTCGTATCCGACCGGGCGAGCCTGCCGGAGATTTGCGGGGACGCCGCCCTCTACGCCTCGCCCGACGATGCCGACGCCTGGTTCGGCTGTTTCATGAAGCTGGCGGCCAATCCGGCGCTGCGGCGGCGGGTGATCGAGCGTGGCCTCACCGCGGCGGGTCGTTTTTCCTGGCTGGCCTCGGCAGAACGTTATCTTCAGGCAATGGCCGCGATGGATGGAGTACCGTATTCCCCGATGCGAAATGCGGCTCCTCAACCCGATGAACTGCGCGAGCCGTGCGCCGGCTCCACGCCGATGCCGTCGATCGAGGCCATCAGTTCGAGGTATGTCTCGGCCACGCGCCGCCATGAATAGGTGGAAGCTTGTGCCTTGCCTGCCGCGACGAGCCGGCCGCGAAGGGTCTTGTCGTCTTTCAAGCGCTTGACGCATTCGATCCACGCGCCGATGTCGTCGGGATCTGCATAAAGCGCCGCTTCGCCGCAAATTTCGGGAAGGCACGGCGAGGTGGAGGCAACGACCGGGCAGCCGGCGGCCATCGCTTCCACCGCCGGCAGGCCGAAGCCTTCGATCCGCGATGGGAAAAGGAAGCAAAGCGCACCGGCCAGCGCCGCCTTCAGGTCGTCGTCGCCTACCCGGCCGATCAGGCGGACATTCGCGGGCTTTCCGTCTGCGAACATTTTGTCGGGCGCGATGTCACCGGCGATCCAGAGATCGAGACCGATCCGCGCCAGGACAGGCGCGAGGCGGCCGAGCAATTCCATATTCTTGTATCGCTGGCCTTGGCCGAGGCACAGCACGTAAGGCCAGTCGGGCCAGCGACCGAGGTTCGATCTGGCGGCTTCCCAGCGGCCGGCATGGTCGCTTCCGTTGTAGGTGACCGTGACCTTCCGCGCAGCCGCCACGCCGCAGGCGGCAATCTGTGAGCGCGAGAATTCCGACACCGTGGTGATGCCGGCGGCGCGCCGGCCGAGCGCCGGCAGGATGAGCCGGTGGACCCAGCGGAAGGGACGGCTGTAGCTCTCCGGTACGATCATCGTGTGAAGATCGTGTATGCAGACGATCTGCCGCTTGAGGGCGACAGGCGCCAGATTGCAGAAGCTCAAAAGCCCGCCTTCCACATGCCTTGGCAATTGCGCCTGGACCCAGAACTGGGGCAGCCGCGGCCGGCTGTATTCGGGCACGAGACGAACGGGGATGGCCCTCAGCGCTAGCGGGTCGTCGATCGGCCTCGGCACCAGAAGCTCGAGGGCAAGACCCTTTGCCAGCGGATGGCCTTCGGCAAGAAGAGCATCGAGCGCCAGCGTCGTTTCGCGCGCGTAACGCGCCACGCCGGTCGGCCTGAGCGTCGTGAAGTCGCCATTGATGCTCCATCGGCGCACATCGTCGCGCGGCGTCCCCGATCGGCCGGGAGACGCCTTCGGGCCGGCCTTGAGACGAAGGCCCGCCGACCGGACGGTTGTCCGCAGGATGACGGGCGAAGGTTGAGCGGATTCGCGAATGGGTTCCGTGCCTCGCAACGAGCTGTTTAGGCTTCACGAAAATCTGAAGCCGCTGCCTTCGCATGGGCAAGCTGACCATCGGTGGTAGCACGCCTCATCAATCCGCGACTTGTCCGCCCACGCTTGGCGCAGGCTACCTCTCTCGATATCGGCTCCCAGCCTTCTTCGCGTGCTGCTTCGTGTCATGGCTGGCCTTATCGTGCGGCTGCAGGACGTCGGCAGGGAGGCTCGCTTTTTGGCACGGAAGAAAACGGGAAACCCTTCGGCAAGGCTTGTCGTGATCATACCCACGCTCGGTCGCGGGGGCCTTGTCACGCGGCTTCTGGCGCATCTCGAAGGGCAAACCCGCCTGCCGGACGAGGTCATCCTTTCCGCTCCGGACGAAACCCATATCGAGACGCTGCGTCGATACCGGTTCCCCGTCAGGACGATTTTCGGGCGGACCGGGCTTGCCGCCCAGCGTAACAATGCGCTTGGCGCCGCATTGGGCCGGTTCGGGATCGTCACCTTTTTCGATGACGATTTCATCCCCGCCGACGATTATCTGGAAGGCGTCGGCCGGGCTTTCCAGGACCATCGGGACCGGGTGGTCGTGATGGGGCGCGTCGCGCGTGACGGCGCCTGCACCGCCGGCCTCGATTGGGATGAAGGGCTCTTTGCCCTCAATCTGCCCGAAAGGGATCCGCCGACCGGCGTGGCCGATCACGTCGGCGCCTATGGCTGCAACATGTCGATCCGTGCCGCCGTGATCGGCGAGCTTCGCTTCGACGAAAGGCTGCCGCTCTACGGTTGGCAGGAAGACATCGATTTCACCAGCCAGTTGCGCAAGAAGGGGCGCGTGGTCCGTGTAGATGCGATCCGCGGCGTCCATCTGGGCGCAAAATCGGGCAGGATCAACGGCATGCGCTTCGGCTATTCGCAGGTGGCCAATCCGCTTTATCTCATCCGCAAGGGTACGGTTCCGTTGCGGTTCGAGATGCGCCTCATGCTCCGCAACATCGCCGCCAATCTCGGCCGCAGCCTCTGGCCGGAAACGTATATCGACCGGCGCGGCCGCCTTTACGGAAATCTCCTCGCCATCTCCCATCTGTTGCTCGGGCGCATAGAGCCCGAATATATATTGAGGATGCGCAAATGACGATGTGCGTCGCATGCCTGCGCCCGTGGCAGCGCCCGAAGAGATTCTGGCTCGGCATGGCGGCCATGGCGCTTCTGCTTGCAGGCATCCCGTGGTCGGCTGGGGCGGAGGAATATCTGCTCGGGCCTCAAGACAAGATCAGGCTCAAGGTCTACGAGTGGCGCGCCTCGCGGGACGACATCTTCGAATGGAAGGCGCTCAACGACCAATTCACCGTCGGCCCGGACGGCATGGTGTCCATCCCGTTCGCCGGGGCCGTCCGCGCCGAGGGCCGCACGGCGATCGAATTGGGAGAGCAGATCGGCGAACGCCTGAAGGACCATATGCAGCTCTCCAATGCGCCCGATACCTCCGTTGAAATCATCGGCTTCCGGCCGGTTTATGTCGTGGGCGCCGTCACCCAGCCCGGCCAGTTTCCATACGCCCCCGATCTCACGGTCCTGCAGGCGGTCACGCTGGCGGGCGGGCTGCGCGACCGGGAGGAGGGCCTCACCGGAATGGTGCGCGATATGCTCACCGAGAGGGGCGATGTCGACGTGCTCGGCCTCAATAGGCTTGCGTTGCTCGCGCGCAAGGCGCGGCTGGAAGCCGAGCATGCCGCCGCCGATCATATCGAATTTCCGCCGGAACTGACCACGCGCGCGGGCGAAGGACTTGTCGCCATGGCCATGCGGCAGGAGGGGGCCATCTTCACGGCGCGTCGCGAGGGCCTGAAAAACCAGACCGAGGCATTGAAAAGCCTGCGGCAGTCGCTCAGCGACGAACTCACTTCGCTCCAGGGCCAGCTCGTCTTCCATGACAAGCAGCTCAGCCTTATCCAGAAGGAACTGACCGGCGTATCCTCGCTGGTCGACAAAGGGATCGTCGCGGCTCCGCGCCAGATTTCGCTGGAGAGGGAACTTGCCCAGTTTCAAGGTACCCGCCTTGCCGCGGAAACAAGCCTTCTCCGATCCAGGCAGGAGATCAGCCGTACCGACATCTCCATCCTCGACCTGAAGAACCGCTACGACAACGAGGTGGTCGTCTCGCTCCGGGACACCCAGTCCCAGCTGGACGAGTTGGCAAGCAAGGCGAAGACAGCGACGGCGTTGCTGCAGAGCTCCCGCATGGCGGTGCCTAAACTGCTCGCGATGCGTGAGGCCGGTCAAAATCCCGAGCCCGTCTTCACCATCGTCCGGCCGGGGAAGGGCGGCGGCAAGGAAACCGAAATCCAGGCGCAGGAGGGGACCGCGCTCGCCCCCGGCGACACGATCAAGGTGGAGATCAAGCCCACGCTGGGGCCGGACGATTTCGATCTGTCGGCCATCGGCCCGGTATCGGGCGGCACACCGGAGCCGCCTGTGAAGGCAAAGGAAGCACCAGGGCTTGCCTCTGCTACCCAATGAACCGGCGTCCCTCTCCTCTTCGGAGGAGGCCGGTTGTCCAATAGGCGGTGTTCTGACGACCGGGCCGATGGCGCTAGTGTGGGCCTTCAAGCGGCGTGGGGCAAGGAAATGCAGGCGGATATTCCGATGACAGGTGTGATCCCATGCTAGAGCGCGCATGGCCGGCAACCATAGTGCAGCCCCGCCCGCAACGGGAACGGGACAGCGGCTTCACCAGCCTTGCCGACGTCCTCGCATTCGTCAGGGCAAGCGCGCTTCCGATCAGCCTGTTCGTCGTGCTGGGACTTCTTGTAGCGCAGCTTTACGTGGCGACGACGGAACCCACCTACACCGCAAGCGCGGAAGTGCTGATAACGCCGAAGCTGCCCGCATCGCTTCAATTGCAGCCCTCAGAGGTCAATTTGTCGCTCGATACGGCCCAGATCGAGAGCCAGATCGTCGTGCTTCAATCGGAAAAGATCGCCAAGCGGGTGATCGACAAGCTCGATCTTGTCCATGACGCGGACTTTACCCGGACCGACACCGTCGCCAGCCGTCTCGTTATCCTCGAACACGTGATCCGGCAGGCGCTCGGCTGGAAGGAAGAGACGGGGAAGCCGTGGTTTCACGACGATCCGGCCGACGGCCCGACCGACAATTCTTCGGAGGCCGAGTTCGTGCGCGCCCGCCGGACGATGGGCACCTTCATGAAGAATCTCGATGTGCACAGGGTCGGCGTCTCCTATGCTCTGGAGATCGCTTTCCGCTCGCGCGATCCCCAACAGGCCGCCCAGATCGCTAACGAAACCGCCGACGCCTATATGCGCGAACAGCTCGACACGCGGGTCGACGACACGGAAAACGGCCTTCAATGGCTGGAGGACCGGATCGAGCATATCCGCGTGCAGATGAACGATGCGGCCATCGCCGCGCAGGCGTTCCGCTCCCGCCATGACTACGCAATCGGCGCGCGTGTGCCCTCTCCCGACGGCGACGCGGCAACAGGCGAGGGCAAGGGCAAAGGCGTCACGCTCGAAGAACTGGAAGCGACGGCGGATTCCTACAAGAAGATGTACGAAAGCTTCCTGCAGGCTTTCACGACATCGGCAAACCAGCGCCCGTCCCCGGATGCCCGCGTGATTACCGTCGCCACCAGCCCGCTCGCACCCAGCGATCCCCGCAAGAAGCTCATCCTGGCGTTCGGCGCGATGAGCGGCATCATGCTGGGCGTGGGCCTCGCCTTCCTTCGCAATCTGCTCGACGATGCCATCCGTTCGCCGAAACAATTGCGCGAGGAATTGGGGCTGGAGTGCCTGGGCGAACTTTCCGCCGCGCCGCATCGTTCGGCCGGGCTCGCCGGCTTCGACGAGATGATGCGCGCTCCCGGCTCTCCGTTCGCCCGCACGATGAAGGGTATCAAGGCGGCCGTCGGTATCGCCGCGCTTGACCGGCCGATCCGGTTTATCGGGGTGACGTCGGTTTCTCCCCATGAGGGGAAGAGCATGCTGGCCGGCAATCTGGCCGCGCTGTGGGCGATGTCGGGCGCGAGAACCTTGCTGATCGATGCCGATGTGGAACACTCCGTCATCTCCGGAATGACCCGCCGTGACGATTGTCCCGACAAGGACGGCAAGGGTATCGCATGGGTCGCCGGGATCAGGCCGGATCCCGGCCATGCTTTCGATATCCTGCCGGGCAGCGTCGCGGAAAAGCATAATTTGCTTACCACCGAGAATGCTCGGGAGACGTTCGCCACGCTCGATCCCTACGAGGTGGTGATCGTGGACCTGCCGCCCTTCGCATCGGGAAGCCACGGCCTGGCGGTGGCCTCGCAACTGGACGGTGTGATCGTGGCCATTGGCTGGGGGAAGACCTCGCAAAGCGTGGTGGCCGACCTCATCCACGCGCTTTTCATGGCCAAGGCGTCCGTGCTCGGCGGGGTGCTGACGAGAGTCCGCAAATCCTCCGACGCGCGATTGCTGCGGCAGGCCGTCAAACGCCGCGATAGACGATGATTGCCGCGCATGCCCGAAAAAACATCACCGCCTGCATTGGCGGCCGGTCATCCGCCGCCCGCGCTGGCGGCTGGTCATCGGCGCAGACGGCGCCAGAGGATCGTGCCCGCCAGCCCGGCGAGATAGCCGAACTGGAGAAGGACCGCCGATTCCAGGATCGCCCAAAGCGAAGGCCAGCCGAGGCCATGCCCGCGCGTCTGGAGAACGAACGCCAGAACGGCCGTTACCAGCGTAGCCGCCACCAAGGCGCCGGCGCGGAAGCGGAGGCCGATAAGCATTCCCGCAATCGCGACCGCGAAATACCAGGCCAAGACGACGTTCCTTGTTATGTCCACCCCGGCGCGGAGAATAAGGCGCGTCGCAATCGCGGGAAAGACGGTTCCGACCGCTGTATCGGTCGGCTTGCGGCGTTTGTCGCCGGGCGGAACGGGGGCTGATCGTGCAACCCTCGCTCGCCGGCATCCTGATCTGCGCTGCGATCCTCGTCTTCGCGTGCTGGCCGGCCCGGTCCCTCTTTGTAGGGCTTTGCGCGTCGATGGCCTTTGGCGCGACGGCGCTGGTGACGCTCACCTCTCTCGGCGGCTCCTCGCCCTTGATCTACACGCTGTTTGCCGGGCTCGTGCTCGCAGCGCTTCCCTTCAGGCGAGGGATAAGAACCGATGTGGGCATTATCTTCCGCTACAGCCACGCGGTATGGCTGGTTTGCGCGCTTTTGATCTATGCGGCGATCGGCGCGCTCCTTTTCCCGAGATTGTTTGCCGGCCAGACCAGCGTATTCGTGGCCTCGCGTACGCTGGGCGGCGTCTATGAGGCGCCGCTCGGTCCCGTATCGGGAAACATTTCGCAGACAGGCTATTTCGTCCTCGGGGGCATGATCTTCGTTGCGCTGTCCGCCAGCCTCCTGCGCGACAACGCGCTTGAACAGGTGCGGCGGGGTTTCTTCCTGTGGTGCGCGTTGCACACCGGCTTCGGGCTTCTCGACCTCATGGGCAAGCTCGCCGGCGCCGGCGATGTCCTCGCCTTCCTGCGGACGGCAAGCTATGCGATGCTGACCGAGACGACGCAGGCCGGATTTGCTCGTATCGCCGGGGCCCAGTCGGAAGCATCCGCGTTCGCCAGCATGTCGCTTGCCGCTCTGGCCTTCGCATTCACTTACTGGAGGAGGACCGGGTCGCGTCTTGCCCTTGCCCTTACGCTCACCTTGTTGGCCCTGCTCGTGCTGTCCACCTCATCGACCGCTTATGTCGGTCTGACGCTGCTCGGCATACCCGTCGTCTTTTCCATCTGCCGTTCGCTTTCCATGCGGCGGCTGCATCGGCAGGAGATTTTCCTGCTGGCGCTCGGCTTCGCCAGCCTGTTCGTGGCGCTCGGCCTTGCCGTTCATAGCGACAAATTCTTCGATCCGCTGGTACGCCTTGTGAACGAAGCCGTCTTCGAGAAGGCGGGTTCCGCGTCAGGCCAGGAGCGAGGCTACTGGAACTATATAAGCCTCAAATCATTCGCCGATACGCTCGGGCTCGGCGTGGGCATCGGCAGTTCGCGGGCGTCGAGCTGGCTTGTCGCCGTGGTTTCGCAACTGGGCGCGGTCGGATGCGTCATGCTGGCGTTGCTGGTGTTGGATATCGCAAGGCGCCCGAAATTTCTCGACACGGCGCTCGATGTCCGGGATGCCGCGACGGTGGATAGTGTCCGGGCCTGTGCGCTTGCAGGCGTGGTTTCCAGTTCCCTCATAAGCGGCACAGCCGATCCCGGGATGATTTTCTTCATCTCGCTGGCCGTCGTCACGAGTTCCTCCATCCGGATTTTTCTGAATGGGCCATCGCCTGCGGAGCCGGCCCCGATCCGGTTTGGCGCGCCCGTTCCGGTTCGCCCCTTATGGGTGAAGTGAGACCGGCGGCCGTTGGCCGGCGCGCGACCGGCACGCGGAAGGACTGGATTGCATTTGCCGCGAAAAAAAGTTTTCCCAAGGAATCGGCGCTTCGCAAAACTTCCAAATGACATTCATTCCTCTGTCTAGAATGTGCGCCTCCAAAGCCGCCAAACCCGAGAATTATCGCGTAAAAGCAACGATATAGCCTGTTTGACAATGGCGAAGACCGTTGTCAGAACCGTTCGGGCGGGGCCGATCTCCGGCCCGCGGAAGGGTTCGCGAGAGCGTATTTCGGCACATGACAGCACTCGAATTCAGCGGCCCCAGCCTGTCGGAAGAACAGTGGCGCCACGTCAAGACGCTCGCAACCTCGCTCGGATCGGAGCAGGCATTCTGGCTGAGCGGATATTTCGCCGGCTTTGCCGAAGGCGGGCGCGGGATCGCCGCCGAGGCGCTCCGTAGCATCCCGCCGGGGCTGTCGGTTGCAGCTTCCGCCGCTCCTTCGGTCCGCATGTTGACGGTCCTCTACGGCTCCGAGACGGGAAACAGCGCCGGTCTGGCGAAGGCGTTGGCCGAAGCCGCCCGCGCCAAGGGCATCGAGGCGATCGTCGCCGACATGGCCGATTACAAGCCGCGCCGGCTGAAGGACGAGCAGGATCTGCTCGTCGTCACCTCCACGCATGGCGAAGGCGAACCGCCCCTTTCTGCCGCCGGGTTCTTCGAATTCGTCGAAGGCCGCAAGGCGCCGCGTTTGGAAGGCGTGCGCTATTCGGTCCTGGCGCTCGGCGATTCGACCTACGAATTCTTCTGCGGGGCCGGCAAGCAGCTGGACGACCGGTTGGCGGAACTTGGCGCGACACGCATCCGGGATCGCGTGGATTGCGACATCGACTATGAGGATCTGTCCGCCGGATGGATTTCAGCGGTGGTCGGGAAACTTGGCCCCGTCGTGGCCGTGCCGACGCTTGCGAGTTCCATCGTCGTTGGGCGACCCGCGACACAGGCTGCGCCTGCCTTAGACAAGCGCAATCCTTTTCTCGCGCCCGTCATCGATAATCTGGTGCTCACCGGTCGGGGGTCGACCAAGGAGACGCGGCATGTCGAACTGTCGCTCGAAGGTTCGGGGCTTTCCTTCCAGCCCGGCGATGCCCTTGGCCTGATGCCGCACAACGATCCCGCACTTGTCGAGACGCTGCTTCAGACGCTGAATCTGAACCCGGATGCCGATGTCTCCGTCAAGGATCGGTCGCTCCACCTTGGCGATGCGCTGGCCGAAGCGTTCGAGATCACGGCCGCTACCCCGCGCTTCCTCGATCATTGGGCCGAATTGACGAAGGCGGGCGAACTTGACGCCCTGCGTGGAGAGGGCGCGCGCGAGGCGCGGGTCGCGTTCCTCGGCGCCAACCATGTCATCGACATCGTGCGCCGCTTTCCCATGCCCGGCATCGACGCGCAGACTTTTCTGGCCGGCTTACGCCCCTTGCAGCCACGGCTCTATTCGATCGCGTCGAGCGCGATGGCCGCCCCCGACGAAGCGCACCTGACCGTCTCGACGGTGCGCTACGATCTGAACGGCGAGCCGCGCTCGGGCGTCGCGTCGGGGCATCTGGCAGGGCGTGCCGAGCCCGATGCGACGCTGCCGGTCTATGTCCAGGCCAACCCGCATTTCCGCCTACCCGACGACGATAAGCCGATCATCATGATCGGCGCGGGCACGGGCGTCGCGCCTTATCGCGCCTTTTTGCAGGAACGCGAGGCGCGAGGCGCTGGCGGCAAGGCCTGGCTGTTTTTCGGCGAGCGCAATTTCGACAGCGATTTCCTCTACCAGACCGAATGGCAGGATTTCCTCAAGGAGGACGTCCTGTCGCGCATGAACGTCGCCTTCTCGCGCGACCGTGCCGAGAAGATCTATGTGCAGCACCGGCTTCTGGAAGAGGCCCGCGATGTCTATGCGTGGCTGGAAGAGGGCGCGCATCTCTATGTCTGCGGCGACGGCGCCAAGCTTGCGCCGGATATCCATTCCGCGCTCGCGACAATCGTGCGCGAAGAGGGCGGGCTGGGCGAAGACGATGCGGGCGAATATCTCTCCGCCATGCAATCCGCTCACCGCTACCAGATCGACGTTTATTGAGCCACAGCCATGACCCTTCTTGTCGATCGCAGCCACGATATTTCCCAGCCGCTCGAGAAGCTCAGCCCCGACGAGACGCTGAAGGCCGAAAGCGACCAGTTGCGCGGCACCATCGCGGCCGGCCTTGAAGCGGAACTGACCGCTGCGGTGCCCGGCACCGACATCAAGCTGATGAAGTTTCACGGTATCTACCAGCAGGACGACCGCGACATTCGCGACGAACGCCGGCGCCAGAAGCTGGAGCCGGCCTATCGCTTCATGGCACGGGTGCGGCTGCCGGGCGGCGTGCTTTCGCCCAGCCAATGGCTGAAGCTCGATGAACTCGGCCGCGCCTATGGCGGCGAGACGCTCAGGCTGACGACGCGCCAGACCTTTCAATTCCACCACATCCACAAGAAGAACCTCCGCGCACTCATGCAGGGCTTGCGCGATGTACTGCTCGACACCAGGGCTGCCTGCGGCGACGATGCGCGCGGCGTCATGGCCTCGATCAACCCGCAACTCTCCGCGCTCCACGCGGAAATCTACGCGCTGGCCAAGAAGGCGAGCGACCACGCCACTCCCAAGACAGGCGCCTATAGCGAAATCTGGTACGGCGAGGAGAGGGTCGTGACCAAGGAGCCGGAAGAGCCGCTCTACGGCAAGACCTACATGCCGCGTAAATTCAAGATCGGCTTCGTCATCCCGCCGATCAACGACATCGACGTCTACGCCCAGGACCTCGGCTTCATTGCCATCGTCGAAGGGAAGAAGCTGAAGGGCTTCAACATCGCCATCGGCGGCGGCATGGGGCGCACCGACAACGCGCCGAAGACCTATCCGCGGCTTGCCACCGTCATCGGCTTCATCCCCAAGGACAAGGTGATCGAGACCTGCGACGCGACGATGGAGGTTCAGCGCGACTATGGCGACCGCACCGACCGCTCGCACGCCCGCTTCAAATACACGATCGACGACAAGGGCGTGGATTTCATCAAGGCTGAGATCGAAAGCCGGCTCGGCTTTGCGCTGCAACCGGCCAAGCCCTATCGCTTCACCTCGAACGGCGACGCCATCGGCTGGCAGCGCGGCGAGGACGGGCGCGAGCATTTCACGCTGTTGATCGAAAACGGCCGCGTCAGCAATTTCGCCGAGACAAAGCTGTTCGACGGGTTGCGCGCCATCGCCCGCGTGCACAAGGGCATGTTCCGCGTCACGCCGAACCAGAACCTGATCGTCGCCGATATCGAGCCCGGCGACCGGCCGGCGATCGAAGGCCTGCTGAAGGAGTACGGGCTGGACAGGCTGAACGGCGGCAGCGG
>JAKDNM010000104.1 GCA_030456445.1 Hyphomicrobiales bacterium | reverse complement strand
ATGCGGCGGGCACCTTCCCAGAGGCAAGCAAACATTCACCCCACTGCCTACTGCCTACTGCCTACTGCCTACTGCCGAATGCCGAATCCGCCCCCAGCAACCATTCACCTCGTCACAAACACCGTCACCAGTGGCTTTTTGCCCCAGGCATCGTTGGCGGCGGCACGCACCGCGCGGCGTACGGCATCCGAGACAAGGTCGAGATCGCGGCGGCGCTTGCGCGGAATGCTGTCGATCGCGCCGATTGCGGCGTCGACCAGAAGTTCCTCGAAATCCTCTCCCGCCGCATCTTCCTTCGGAAGGCCGATCGCGGCGAGGTCGGGGTCGCCGGCCATCTCGTAGCCATCGTCGAGAACGACATTGACGACCACATGCCCGGCGAAGGAAAGCTTCCGCCGCTCCTTCAGCCCGATCGCCTCGTCGCTGCCGATCAGCTTGCCGTCCTTGTAGACGCGGCCGAACGGCACCTGGTCGACCACTTCCGCCCTGCCGGGGAAAAGCCGCACCATGTCGCCGTCGCGGACCCTCGGCACCTCGGCGACGCCGGCCGTCTTCGCCAGTTCGGCATGCGCGACAAGATGCGCCGCCTCGCCATGCACCGGCACGGCGATGCGCGGCCGCAGCCACTCATACATGCGCCTGAGTTCGGTCCGGCGCGGATGGCCCGAAACATGCACCAGCGCATCGCTATCCTCGATGACGGTCACGCCCTGGTCGATGAGGCCGTTCTTGATCGCGAGGATCGCCTTTTCGTTGCCGGGGATGACGCGCGAGGAGAAGATCACGCTGTCTCCCCTGGCCAGCGAGACGTTCTTGAACTCGTCACGCGCCAGCTTGGCGAGTGCGGCGCGCGGCTCGCCCTGGCTTCCGGTACACAGGATCACGAGTTCGGCGCGCGCCGTCAGGCCGTATTCGTCCTCGTTCATGAATTCGGGCAGGCCTTCGAGATAGCCGAGTTCGGTCGCGACATCGATGACGCGCTTCAGCGAGCGGCCCATCACCATGACCTTGCGGCCGGCGTCACGCGCGGCTTCCGCCACCGAGCGGATGCGGCCGACATTGGAGGAGAAGGTCGTCACCGCAACGCGGCCGGGGGCTTCCGCAATCAATTTGGCGAGGCTTTTCGCCACCGCCTCTTCCGAGGGCGATTCGCCTTCGCGCAGCGCGTTGGTGGAATCGCAAACGAGCGCCAGCACGCCATGCTCGCCGATGGCTCGAAACCGCGCCTCGTCGATCAACGGGCCGATGGTCGGCCCTGGATCGATCTTCCAGTCGCCGGTATGCACGACCGTGCCGGCCGGCGAGGTGATGGCGAGCGAGACAGGCTCGGGGATGGAGTGGTTGACCGCCACCGCTTCGATCTCGAAGGGGCCGACGGTGAAGCGCTCACCTGCGTTGTAGATCTTCACCGGCACCTGCGGCGCGCCGGGCTCGGAGGCCCGCTTGGCGGCCAGCAGACCGGCCGTGAACGGCGTCATCCAGACAGGAACACCGCCCAGCCGCGGCCAGACGTCGAGCACCGCGCCATAATGGTCCTCATGTGCGTGCGTAATGACCATGCCGCGCAGCGAGGAGACGTTTTCCTCGATGAAGCGCGTATCGGGCAAGACGAGATCGACGCCCGGTTGCTCTGGCGTCGGAAAGGTGACGCCGCAATCGACGATGATCCATTCGCGCTGGCTCGCCGGCCCGAAGCCGTAGAGGGCGAGATTCATGCCGATCTCGCCGACCCCGCCTAGCGGCACAAAGACAAGTTCGTTGTTATCCGCCATATGCCCTGCCCTCAGCCGTCGAAAAAAATAGGTCGCCCGCGGAGATGCGGCGCCGTTCGCCCGCGACATTCAACAGAAGATAGCCGTCGCGGTCGATATCCTCGAAAATGCCTTCCGTCTCGCCGTCCTGCCGTTTGACGGTAACCGCGCCGCCCTTGCCGCCGGCGGCGAGCAGCCAGTCCTCCCGAATGCCGGCGAAGCCGGAGCCGCCGTTCCAATCGGCCAGCACGCGGGCCATCCCGGTCGCGAGCGCCGGGAATAATTCCTCCGGTCCCGCGTCGATGCCGCATTCGGCGAGATCCGTGGCCGGGTAGAGCGGATTTTCCGGGTGCGTGGCGCAATTGATGCCGCAACCGATGACGACGGCAAGCCGCCCGTCGGCAAGCGTCTCGCTCTCGAGCAGAATGCCGCAGATCTTGCGCCCGTCGACCAGGAGGTCGTTCGGCCATTTGATGGCAAGCGCCTGCGGGCTGTTTGCGAAGAAGCCGCGCAGCGCACGGTGCACGCCGAGCCCGGCCACCAGCGGCAGTGTCCCCACCCTGGAGATGGACGACGGATCGATCAGAAGCAGTGATGCGTAGAGATTGCCGGGCTGCGAGATCCATGGGCGGCCTCGCCTGCCCTTGCCGGCAGACTGGCTTTGCGCGGTAACCCATAGATTGCCGGCATCCCCGGCGCGCGCCGCCTCCAGCGCCGAAGCGCTCGTCGAGGCTACTTCGCCAAGAGCCATGCGGCGATAGTCCGCGAGCCCGGCGATCGGTTGTCCGGGAACGCCTGTCAGTAGAAGCTCCTGGCGGCGGCTTCGGCCACGCGCCCGAGCGGCCCGCCGATCAGGACATAGAAGAGGATGAAGGCGCCGGAAAGCCCGAAGACGACGCGCATTTCCGCCGCCATCGGCGAGAAGCCCTTGCCCGCCTCGTCGAACCACATGATCTTGATGATCCTCAGATAGTAGAACGCGCCGACCACCGAGGTCAGGACGCCGATCACGGCAAGTGCATAGAGATGCGCGTTGATCGCGGCGAGGAAGACGTACCATTTCGCCCAGAATCCGGCGAGCGGCGGGATACCGGCAAGCGAGAAGAGCAGGATGGTCATGATCGTCGCCATCACCGGATTGGTGGTGGCAAGGCCGGCAAGGTCGTCAATGCTCTCGACCTGCTCGTCGTTGCGCCGCATGGAGAGGATGAAGGCGAAGGTGCCGAGCGTCATGGCGAGGTAGATGAGCATGTAGATGACGACACCGCGCACGCCGGCCGGCGTGTTGGCGGCGAGCCCGACAAGCGCGAAGCCCATATGGCCGATCGCCGAATAGGCCATCAGGCGCTTGAAGTTGCGCTGTCCGATTGCCGCGAAGGAGCCGAGCGCCATCGATGCGATCGAAACGAAGACGATGACCTGCTGCCAGTCGGCGACCGCCGGCTGGAACGCGTCGACCGTGGTACGTACCAGAAACGACATCGCCGCCATCTTCGGCGCGGAGGCCAGGAACGCGGTGACCGGCGTCGGCGCGCCCTCATAGACATCGGGCGTCCACATATGGAACGGCACCGCGGAAATCTTGAAGATCAGGCCCGCCAGCACGAATACGATGCCGAAGAGAAGGCCGACGGAACGCGGGCCATCGGAGAGCGCCGCGGCGATCTCGTGGAAGCCGACGCTGCCGGTATAGCCGTAGACCAGCGTGATGCCGTAGAGGAGCAGGCCCGACGAAAGCGAACTCAGCACGAAATATTTGAGACCGGATTCGGTCGAGCGCAGATTGTCGCGATGGAAGGCCGCAAGCACGTAAAGGCCGAGATTCTGGAGTTCCAGGCCGAGATAGAGGCTGATCATGTTGTGCGCTGAGATCATCAGCATCATGCCGACGGTCGAAAGCAGGATCATCACCGGATATTCGAAGCTGTAGAAGCCGGCATTGCCGGCAAAGCGCACCGCCATGATGAGCGCCACCGCCGAGCCGATCAGGGTCAGCACCATCATCACCCGCGCAAACGGATCGAGGATGATGGCACCGCCGAACGCCTCCCCGCTTGCGTCCGTCGTCATCAGCCAGATCGCGGCGGCGGCAAGCAACAGGACCGACAGCACGTTGATGACGCCTGTCGCGCTCCTGCCGGCATAGACGCCGATCATCAGGACGACCATGGCGCCGACCGAAAGAATGATTTCCGGCAGCGCGATGGTGAGGCTCGTTGCGAGGTCTGCGGTCATCGGGCGGTCGCCTATTGCTGCGCCGAAGCGGTACGGTGCCCCGCCTGGATGGAGAGGGTGACGTTGTTGACGAGGTTATCGACGGAAGTCGCGGTAGCGGTGAGGATCGGCGCCGGATAGATGCCGAAGAAGATCACCAGCACGATCAGCGGATAGAGGATCGCCTTCTCCCGCGTCGAAAGGTCGAGCATGCCCTTCAGCGTCTCCTTGGAAAGCACGCCGAAGATAAGGCGCCGGTAGAGCCACAGCGCGTAGGCGGCAGACCAGATGACGCCGGTCGTGGCGAAAACCGCCACCCAGGTATTGGCCTCGAACGCGCCCATCAACGTCAGGAACTCGCCGACGAAGCCGGTTGTGCCCGGCAGGCCGATATTGGCCATGGTGAAGATCAAAAGCGCCACGGCGTATTTCGGCATGTTGTTGACCAGGCCGCCATAGGCGTCGATCGCGCGCGTGTGCTGGCGGTCGTAGAGGACGCCGACGCAAAGGAAGAGCGCGCCGGAAACGAGGCCGTGCGAGATCATCTGGAAGAGAGCGCCCTGCACGCCTTGCTGGTTCAAGGCGAAGATCCCCATCGTCACGAAGCCCATATGGGCGACGGAGGAGTAGGCGACGAGCTTCTTCATGTCCTCCTGCATCAGCGCCACCAGCGACGTGTAGATGATGGCGACGACCGACAGCGTGAAGATGAAAGGCGCGAACATAGCCGACGCGTCGGGAAACATCGGCAGCGAGAAGCGCAGGAAGCCGTAGCCGCCCATCTTGAGCAGGATCGCCGCCAGGATGACCGAGCCGGCGGTCGGCGCTTCGACATGCGCGTCGGGCAGCCAGGTATGGACCGGCCACATCGGCATCTTCACCGCGAAGGAGGCGAAGAAGGCAAACCACAGCCAGGGCTGCATGGAAACCGGGAAATTATGCGTAAGCAGCGTCGGGATATCGGTGGTGCCCGATTGCCAGAACATCGCCATGATGGCGAGCAGCATCAGCACCGAGCCGGTAAGCGTGTAGAGGAAAAACTTGAAGGAGGCATAGACGCGCCGCTTGCCGCCCCACACCCCGATGATGATGAACATCGGGATGAGGCCTGCTTCGAAGAAGACGTAGAACAGCACGATGTCGAGCGCGCAGAAGACGCCGATCATCAGCATTTCCAGCACGAGGAAGGAGATCATGTACGCCTTGACGCGGCTTTGCACATTCCAGCTCGCCAGGATCGTGAACACCATCATCAGCGTGGTCAGGATGACGAGCAGCATGGAAATGCCGTCGACGCCCATGTGATAGGAAATCCCGGAATCCAGCCATGCGTGCTTCTCGACCATCTGGAAGCCGGCATCGGACGGGTTGAAGCCGATCCAGACCAGAAGCGACACCAGGAAGGTGACGATCGTGGTCAGGAGCGCGATCATGCGGATGTTCTTCCGCACCGCCTCGCTCTCGTCCCGGATGAACAGGATTAGCACGACGCCGACCAGCGGCAGGAAGGTGACCGTCGATAGGATGGGCCAGTCGGTCATGTCAGAGAGAGCTCCCGAGCATCATCCAGGTGATGAGCGCGACAATGCCGATCAGCATCACGAAAGCGTAGTGATAGAGGTAGCCGGTCTGCAGCCGGACGACGCGGTTGGTCACGTCGATCACGCGCGCCGAGATGCCGTCCGGACCGAGCCCGTCGATGACCGTACCGTCGCCGCGTTTCCACAGGAAATGGCCGAGCCGCATGGCCCCTTTGACGAAGAGGAAATCGTAGACCTCGTCGAAATACCACTTGTTGAGCAGGAAGGCGTAGAGGCCGTGCTGCTGCTCGGCGAGTTCATGCGGCGCCTTGGGCGAGCGGATGTAGAACACCCAGGCGACCCAGGTTCCGACCAGCATGGCGATGAAGGGCGCGAGCTTGACCAGAAGCGGCGAATGATGGATCGCCTCGATGATGTCGTTGCCCGGCAGCGTGAATAGCGCCGTACGCCAGAACTCGTGATAGCCCTCGCCGATGAACGCAAACTCGAATACCGCGCCGGCGAAAAGCGCGCCGACCGCAAGCAGCAGGAGCGGCACCAGCATCACCGGCGGCGATTCATGCACGTGATGCATGACTTCGTGGCTGGCGCGCGGCTTGCCGTGGAAGGTCATGAAGATCAGCCGCCATGAATAGAAGGCGGTGAAGGCCGCGGCCACGGTGAGCAGGATAAAGGCGAAGGTCGCAGCCGCGTTCTGGCCGGCGAAGGCCGATTCCACGATGGCGTCCTTGGATATGAAGCCGGCGGTGCCGATGATCGTCAGCGGAATGCCGACGCCGGTGAGCGACAGCGTGCCGGCGATCATCGTCCAGTAGGTGTAGGGGATAAGCTTCCGCAAGCCGCCCATCTTGCGCATGTCCTGCTCGTCGGAGACGGCATGGATGACCGAGCCAGAGCACAGGAAGAGCAGCGCCTTGAAGAAGGCGTGGGTGAACAGGTGGAAGATGGCGACGCCGTAAGCGCCGACGCCAAGCGCCACGAACATGTAGCCGAGTTGCGAGCAGGTCGAATAGGCGATGACGCGCTTGATGTCGTTCTGCACCAGCCCGACCGACGCGGCAAAGAAAGCCGTGATCGCGCCGATGATGGTCACGACCAGCAGCGCGGTATGCGAAAGCTCGAAGATCGGCGACAGCCGCGCCACCATGAAGACGCCGGCCGTGACCATGGTCGCGGCATGGATTAGCGCCGACACCGGCGTCGGGCCCTCCATCGCGTCCGGCAGCCAGGTATGCAGCGGCACCTGCGCCGACTTGCCCATCGCTCCCATGAACAAAAGCAGGCAGACCACCGTGACCGCGCCTTGCTTGTCGAGCGCATGGCCGAGGAAGGTCAGGACCGGCTCACCCGCGGCGGCGCCCGCCGCCGGCAGGTAGCTCGCGGCATTGGCGAAGATGGTGCCGAGATTGACCGAGCCGAACAGCAAGAAGACGCCGAAGATGCCGAGCAGGAAGCCGAAATCGCCGATACGGTTGACGACGAAGGCCTTGATCGCGGCGGCGACGGCGGAGGGCCGTTTATACCAGAAGCCGATCAGCAGATAGGAGGCGAGGCCGACGCCTTCCCAGCCGAAGAACATCTGGATCAGATTGTCGGCCGTCACCAACGCCAGCATGGCGAAGGTGAAGAGCGACAGATAGGCGAAGAAGCGCGGCCGATCCGGATCGTGATGCATGTAGCCGATCGAATAGATGTGAACCAGCGAGGACACCGTGTTGACCACGACCAGCATCACCACCGTCAGCGTGTCGATCCTGAGCGCCCAGTCGGCTTCCAGCCCTCCCGACTTCATGAAGGAGAGGACCGGGATGGTGAATGTATCGACATCGCCGAAGCCGACCTGGAAAAATGCGATCCACGACAGGACAGCCGAGATCACCAGCAGGCCGGATGTGACGTACTCCGACGCCTTGGCTCCGATCGAGCCGCCGAAAAGGCCGGCGATCAGGAAGCCGATGAGGGGCAGAAAGACGATTGCCTGATACATTTCAGCCCTTCATCATGTTGACGTCTTCGACCGCGATGGAGCCGCGGTTGCGATAGAACACGACGAGAATGGAAAGCCCTACCGCCGCTTCCGCCGCCGCCACCGTCAACACGAACAGCGCGAAGACCTGTCCGACAAGGTCGCCGAGAGCCGCCGAGAAGGCGACGAAGTTCAGATTGACCGCGAGCAGGATCAATTCGATCGACATCAGGATGACGATGACGTTCTTGCGGTTGAGGAAGATGCCGAACACGCCGAGCGTGAACACGATCGCCGATACGGTCAGGAAATGCGCGATGCCGACTTCCATCAGGATACTCCCTCGCCGGTCTTGACGTCGTGCAGCTTGACCCCGGTCTTGGGATTGCGGGCCACCTGGGCGGCGATCGACTGCCGCTTGACCGCCTGCTTGTGGCGCAGCGTCAGTACGATCGAACCGATCATCGCCACCAGAAGCAGCAGGCCGGCAATTTCGAAATAAAACAGATAGTCGGTATAGAGGACGTCGCCCAGCGCCGCAGTATTGGAGCGTTCGGCGAGCGACGGGATCGGCCTTGCGATACTTTTGGCCAGTTGCGGCGAAAAGGTATAGCCGCCGAGCACCACGATCAGTTCGCCAAGCAGGATGATGCCGACCAGCGCGCCGGCGGGCGCATATTCGAGCACACCCCGCTTCATCTCCGAGAAATCGACGTCGAGCATCATCACGACGAACAAGAACAGCACCATCACCGCGCCGACATAGACGACGAGCAGGATGAGCGCGAGAAACTCGGCCCCCGACAGCAGGAACAGCCCCGCCGCGTTGAAGAAGGCGAGGATCAAAAACAGCACCGAATGCACGGGATTGCGCGCCGCAATCACCATGAAGGCCGAGCCAACGAGTATGAAGGCGAAGAGGTAAAAGAACGCCGCCTCTAGTCCAGTCAGCATGGGTTCCCCCGGTTTCCGTTCCGGGAATGACGGAACACGCCCTTCCCGATTTCGACTCTCCCCGCCTCGGGCCGAAGAGTCGCGTGTCTCTTAGACGAGCCTCATCGACGCGTCCACTTAGCCCCGCCATTCATCGGTAGGGCGCGTCCAACTGGATATTTCGCGCCAGTTCCTGCTCCCAGCGATCGCCGTTGGCGAGCAGCTTGTCCTTGTCGTAGTAGAGTTCCTCGCGCGTCTCCGTGGAGAACTCGAAATTCGGTCCCTCGACGATCGCGTCGACCGGGCAGGCCTCCTGGCAGAAGCCGCAATAGATGCATTTCACCATGTCGATGTCGTAGCGCACCGTGCGGCGCGTGCCGTCGTTGCGGCGCGGTCCGGCCTCGATGGTGATGGCCTGCGCCGGACAGATCGCCTCGCACAATTTGCAGGCGATGCAGCGTTCCTCACCGTTCGGGTAACGGCGCAACGCGTGCTCGCCGCGAAAGCGCGGGCTTTGCGGATTTTTCTCGTGCGGATAGTTGATCGTCGCCTTCGGGGCGACGAACAATTTTAGGGAAAGCACGGTGGCTTCCCAGAACTCCTTCAGCAGCAGCGATTTCGCCGCCTGCGCGAACGCGCTCATTGGACTTCTCCAGAGATATTCATCATGCCAGCCCCGTCACTTTCAGGAACGCGGCGGTGGCGACCACCATGAACAGCGAGATCGGCAGGAACACTTTCCAGCCCAGCCGCATCAACTGGTCGTAGCGGTAGCGCGGCACGAACGCCTTCACCAGCGAGATCATGAAGAAGACGAGCAGCATCTTCAGGATGAACCAGATGAAACCCGGCACCCAAATGAACGGTGCGAAGTCAAGCGGCGGCAGCCAGCCTCCGAGGAAGAGGATGGTGGCCAGCGCGCACATCAAGACGATCGCCACATACTCCCCGAGGAAGAAGAGCAGGAACGGCGTCGAGGAATATTCGACCATGTGGCCGGCGACGAGTTCCGATTCTGCCTCCACCAGGTCGAAGGGCGGCCGGTTGGTCTCGGCAAGCGCCGAAATGAAAAAGACGATGAACATCGGGAAAAGCGACAGCCAGTGCCAGTCGAGGAAAGTGTTGGGCAGGCCGAGATGCGTGCCGAGCCCGTCGCGCTGCGACAAAACGATGTCGGTGAGGTTGAGCGAGCCTACGCACAGAAGCACGGTGATGATGACGAAGCCGATGGAAACCTCGTAGGAAACCATCTGCGCCGCCGAGCGCAGCGCGCCGAGGAACGGATATTTCGAATTCGACGCCCAGCCGCCCATGATGACGCCGTAGACCTCCAGCGACGAGATGGCGAGCACATAGAGGATGCCGACATTGATGTCGGCGATCGCCCAGCCGGCGTCGATCGGGATCACCGCCCAGGCGGAGATCGCCAGCACCGCCGACACCAGAGGCGCCAGCAGGAACACGCCCTTGTTGGCGCCGGCCGGAATGATCGGCTCCTTGAAGACGAATTTGAACAGGTCCGCGAAAGGCTGGAGCACGCCCCATGGGCCGACCACGTTCGGACCGCGGCGCAATTGCACGGCCGCCCATATCTTGCGGTCGGCGTAGAGTATCAAGGCGACGCCGACCAGCAGGATGACGATCATCACCACCGATTTCAGCAGGATGATCAGCGCGGGCAGAACGTAGGTGTCGAAGAAGATATCCACTTGGCCGCCCCTATTCCGCCGCCTGCTTGAAGCCGTTCGACGCCAGCGCCGAGCATTCGGCCATGACGGCGGAGGCGCGCGCGATCGGATTGGTCAGGTAGAAATCCTTGACCGGAGGAACGAAGGACGCCTTGCCCAGCCGGCCTCCAAGCTTCGCGAGCTTCGCGATCGTCGCCGCCTCGCCCGGCTGGATCTGGTCGATCGCCGCCATCAGCGGGTGATCGTCATAGAGCCGGGCACGCAATTGCGGGAGCGAATCGAACGGCAGCTTGTGGCCGAGAACCTCCGAAAGCGCCCTCAGGATCGCCCAGTCCTCCTTCGCCTGCCCCGGCGCGAAGCCGGCGCGATTGGTCATCTGCACCCGGCCTTCGGTGTTCACATAGGTGCCCGATTTCTCAGTATAGGCCGAGCCCGGCAGGATCACGTCGGCCCGGTGTGCGCCGGCATCGCCATGCGTGCCGATATAGACGGTGAAGGCCCCGCCGATGGCGTTCATGTCCATCTCGTCGGCGCCGAGCAGGAAAAGCATGTCGAGCGCGCCGTCCATCATGCCGGCCACATCCTTGCCGCCCTCGCCATTTCCTCCAACACCGGGCACGAAGCCGATATCGAGACCACCGACGCGGGCCGCCGCGTTGTGCAGTACGGCAAAGCCGTTCCAGTCCTCGCGCACCGCCTTGAGGTCGGCGGCGAGCTTGGCGGCGAGGCCGAGCACCGCGCCGCCGTCCGGCCGCGCCAGGGCACCCTGGCCCACTATGATGAGCGGCCGCTGGGCTTTCTTCAGCGCCGAGACGAACTTGCCCTTGCCGTCCAGAAGCTGCTTCAGCGAATCGGCGCCGGATCCCAGCGCTTCGTAATCGTAGCGCGGGTCGCCGATATCGCCGACCGCGCCGATCGGGAAATCGCCAAGCCGCCAGCGCTTGCGGATGCGCGCGTTGAGCACCGAGGCCTCGAAGCGTGGGTTGGAGCCGATGAGAAGCAGCGCATCCGCCTGCTCGATACCCGCGATCGTCGGATTGAAGATATAGCCCGCGCGGCCCGCGGCCGGATCGAGCGCCGCGCCATCCTGCCGGCAATCGATATTGGCCGAACCGAGCGCTTCCATCAGGAGCTTCAGCGCGTACATCTCCTCGACGGCCGCGAGATCGCCGGCAATCGCGCCGATCCTGTCGCCGCTCGTCTTCGCCGCCGCCGCCCGGATCGCCGCGAAGGCCTCCGGCCAGGTCGCCGCAACGAGCTTGCCGCCTTTGCGCACATAGGGCCGGTCGAGACGCTGCGTCCTCAGCCCGTCCCAGATGAAGCGAGTCTTGTCGGATATCCACTCTTCGTTCACGTCGTCGTTGGTGCGCGGCAGGATGCGCATCACTTCGCGGCCGCGCGTATCGACGCGGATGGCCGAGCCGACCGCGTCCATCACGTCGATCGATTCGGTCTTGGTAAGCTCCCACGGACGCGCCTGAAAGGCATAGGGCTTGGCCGTCAGCGCCCCGACCGGGCAGAGGTCGATGACGTTGCCCTGTAGCTCCGAGGTCATGGCACGTTCGAGATAGGTGGTGATCTCCATATCCTCGCCGCGCCCCGTCGCGCCAAGTTCGGAAACGCCGCCGACCTCGGTGGTGAAGCGGATGCAGCGCGTGCAGTGGATGCAGCGCGTCATGATCGTCTTGACCAGCGGGCCGATATACTTGTCCTCGACGGCACGCTTGTTTTCGTAGAAGCGCGAGGAATCGACGCCGAAGGCCATCGCCTGGTCCTGCAGGTCGCACTCGCCGCCCTGGTCGCAGATCGGGCAATCGAGCGGATGGTTGATGAGCAGGAACTCCATCACGCCTTCGCGCGCCTTCTTCACCATCGGCGTGTTGGTGAACATTTCCGGTAGCTCGCCGTTGGGGCCGGGGCGAAGATCGCGCACGCCCATGGCGCAGGACGCCTGCGGCTTGGGCGGCCCGCCCTTCACCTCGACAAGGCACATGCGGCAATTGCCGGCAATCGAAAGCCGCTCATGGAAGCAGAAGCGCGGAATTTCCGCACCGGCTTCCTCCGCCGCCTGCAGCAGCGTGTAGTGATCGGGCACCTCGATCTCTTTGCCGTCGACCTTGAGTCTAGCCATTCCTTGCCCCTGCGGCGTTTGCCGCTTCGTATGCCATCCAAACGTCCGTGGCCAGTCCGCCCGGCCGCTTTTCAAACCTGTTTTAGCCGCAGCAGTCCTCGGCTCAGCCGGCTTTCTCCGCCAGCGCCGCCGCCTGCTTCAGCCATCCGTCGCGTTCGATCCGGCCGGCGAAGGCGAGATAGTCGTCAACCCAGGCGATCTCCTCGACCGTCCAGCCGGCGATCTGCGCGAAGGTCCAGACGCCAAGGCCGTTCAGGACCTGTTCCAGCTTCGGGCCGACACCCGAAACAAGCTTCAGATCGTCCGGCTTTTCCGGTCTGTCGATCGCGCCCGGCCGGCGGAAATCCTCCGGCAGTATCTTCGAAGCGCTCTCGGCCGAAACTTCATCCGCGACATGAACCGGCGCGGCCGGCGCCTTGACTTCCTTGACGAATGGCTTTGCGCCTGTCGGTTTTCCTGCGATGCTCGTCACCTTATCGGCTGCGCCGGCAAAATCAGCCGAAGCGCTTTCCAGATCGGCCATCAGCGTCTTGGCGGCGGACTTCGCGCGCGACACCGGAGATTTCGGCTCGGGCCTGGCAGCATCGACATCGCAATCGCTGTCGTCCCATGTGGCACCGAAGCCGAAGATTTCCATGCCGGGCATCTTCATTCCGCAAAGCTGGCGCGTGGCTTCCATGGAACCGGCCACCGCGCCCATCCAGACGCCGAAGGCATGGCTGGCAACACCCATCGAAAGCGCCGACATTGCTGCCGCGCTTCCAGCCGGATGCATCGTCAGGCTCACAGCCGAATTGTCCTTGCCGCCATAAGGCAGCAATGCCGCAAACTCCCGGTTCATCGCTTCGATCTTGCTCATGTCAGGCATCAACGTCTCGGGTATGGAAAATATCGACATCGGTCATCTCCTTTAGGGGTCCATCCTTGCCGTCTTCCGTTACCCTCTCCTGCCGTTTCCTCGTCTCGTCTTTTTGATACGTCTTATTCCGCCGCCACAAGCACCGGCTCGGCGCGGTGCGCGTTGCGGGTGAATTCATCGATGCGCCGCTCGATTTCCGGGCGGAAATGCCGAACAAGGCCTTGGATCGGCCATGCCGCCGCGTCACCAAGCGCGCAGATCGTATGGCCCTCAACCTGCTTGGTCACGTCGAGCAGCATGTCGATCTCGCGCTTCTGCGCCTCGCCGCGCACCAGCCGCTCCATCACGCGCCACATCCAGCCAGTCCCCTCGCGGCAGGGCGTGCATTGGCCGCAGCTTTCGTGCTTGTAGAAGTAGGAAAGCCGGGCGATCGCCTTCACGATATCGGTCGACTTGTCCATGACGATGACAGCGGCCGTGCCGAGGCCCGACTTCAGGTCTTTCAGCGCGTCGAAGTCCATCGGGCAGTCCATGATCTCGGCGGCCGGCACCAGCGGCACCGATGCACCGCCCGGAATGACTGCGAGCAGATTGTCCCAGCCGCCGCGTATGCCGCCCGCATGCGTCTCGATCAGTTCCCGGAACGGGATCGACATGGCGTCTTCGACCGTGCACGGCTTCTCGACATGGCCGGAGATGCAGAAGAGCTTGGTGCCGGTGTTGTTCGGCCGCCCGATGCCCGCGAACCACGCCGCGCCACGCCGCAGGATCGTAGGCGCAACCGCGATCGACTCGACGTTGTTGACCGTGCTCGGACAGCCATAGAGCCCGACATTGGCCGGGAAAGGCGGCTTCAGCCGCGGCTGGCCCTTCTTGCCTTCCAGGCTTTCGAGCAGCGCCGTCTCCTCGCCGCAGATATAGGCGCCGGCGCCGTGATGGACGATGATCTCGAAATCCCAGCCATTCTTGTTGTTCTTGCCGATGAGCTTCGCCTCATAGGCCTCGTCGACCGCGCGTTGCAGCGCCTCGCGCTCGCGGATGAACTCGCCGCGCACATAAATGTAGGCCGCTTCCGCGCCCATGGCGAAGCCGGCGATCAAACAGCCCTCGACCAGCGTATGCGGGTCGTGGCGCATGATGTCGCGGTCCTTGCAGGTGCCGGGCTCCGATTCGTCGGCGTTGACGACGAGATAGGAGGGACGCCCGTCCGAGGTCTTCGGCATGAACGACCATTTCAGGCCGGTCGGGAAGCCGGCGCCACCGCGCCCGCGCAGGCCCGACGCCTTCATCTCGTTGACGATCCACTCGCGGCCCTTGGCGATGAGGCCGGCGGTGCCATCCCAATGGCCGCGCGCCATCGCGCCTTTCAGCGAACGGTCGAACTGGCCGTAGATGTTGGTGAAGATGCGGTCGCGATCAGCAAGCATGTCTCAAACCCTCAACGCGGCTTCTTGCCGAAGACGCGGATGTATTCGGCCTCGCCGCCCTTGGCGAGCGCCTTGGCCTGCTTCACCCAGTCGTCGCGCTCGATGCGGCCCTTGAAGTTCAAATAGCCGTCCACCCATTCGCGCTGGCGCTTCTGCCAGGAGGCGACCTGCTCGAATGTATAGATGCCGAGCCCGTTCAGGATCACCTCGAATTTCGGACCGACGCCGGAGATCAGTTTCAAATCGTCCGGCTTGGCGGGTTTTTTCAGGCTGACCGGACGGTCCGGCGAATCGAGCGTGGGTTTTTCCGGCGCTGGCGGTGCCTTGGCGGCACGGCTGGTCTTCTTCGCGTCTGCGCCGATCGGCTCGCCCTTGAGCAATTCCGGCGATTTGTAAGCGCTTTTCGGCGCGGGACCGCCGGGTTTCCCCTTGCGCTGGCGGCCGGGCGCACCG
>JAKDNM010000211.1 GCA_030456445.1 Hyphomicrobiales bacterium | reverse complement strand
CAACGCCCGACCGGGCGTCGCGCCCGATGGCGCGCCCCCGCGGAGCCCAGCCGCGCAAGCGGCGTACGGGCGTGAGCGAAAAGAAGCCTATTTCTTCGATTCCTGCTCCAGATAGGCGATGACGTTGGCGATGTCCTTGTCGTCCTTGAGGCCCGGGAAAGCCATCTTGGTTCCCTTCACCATCGCTTTCGGATCGTGCAGGTATTTCGTAAGGGTAGCCTCGTCCCAGACGATCCCCGACTTGCCGGCTTCGATCATCGCGGGGGAATATTTGAACCCCGGATGCGTACCGGCCGTCCGGCCGATCACCCCGTGCAACGAGGGCCCGACCTTGTTCTGGTCCTTGTCGGCGACGTGACAGATCTTGCATTTGGCGAAGACCTTCTCGCCCGCCGCGGCATCCTGCGCCCGGGCCTGGCCCGTGGCCAGCACAGCGACGGACAGGGCTGCGAAAATAGCGATTGCACGCATGGCGTTTCCTTTTTTGCTCGTCTGGGTGCCCTGGACGATAAAAGCATGCCTTCATTCATTCGCTGGCCGCCGGCATCCTTGGTCGGCGGCTAGCAACCCGAACCGCGGCCACGCGCGGCCACGAGGTACTTCGAAAGGCTAGTCTGCGGCTGATGGAAGTCAACCGTACAAAGGTTCAGGTCGGCCATGAAGCCAGAGTCGTTCCGCCGACATGCCGATCCGGCTTGTTGACGAAGAAAAGGCGAACGCGTAGCCTTTCGCCATGCGGTCCCCACCGGCACCATGGGAACCTGAAACGCTGGCAGTCCCGGTTAGAGCCAAACGGCTTCAAACGCCAGTCGAGCGCTAAAGACGCTCATAACAGAGGTGCTGAAGATGAACCTCGTCGATCTCATCTTGACGGTTTGCTTGGCCGCCAATCCCGGCCAGTGCCGCGAGGAACATCTCCATTTCGAGAGCCACGGCTCGCTCATGCAGTGCATGTTACGGGCGCCCCCGGAGATCGCGAAATGGCTGCCGGAACACCCGGCCCTCAAGGTGAAGCGATGGAAGTGCGCTTTTCCGAGCCGCGACCGATACATCTGATCGCCGCCGGCTCCGGCGGTCGGTTTGGGAAGGAGACAGCGATGCGGATTTCGCGACGCGGGATATTCGGGCTGGGGCTCGCCATGGGCACCGCCCTGGCAGGACGGCCGAGCGGCGCGCTCGCCGCGCCGAAGGTCCGCGCCGGCGTCCTCAAATTCGGCACGGTGAGCTGGGAACTCGATACGATCAGGCACAACAATCTCGATACCGCCAACGGCATCGATCTGGACGTCGCCTACTTCGCCGGCGAGGAAGCCACCAATGTCGGCATCCTCGCGGGCACGATCGACGTCATCGTCTCCGACTGGCTGTGGGTCTCGCGCCAGCGCTCGGAAGGCAGCGATCTCACGCTCGTTCCCTATTCGACCGCCGTCGGCGCCATCATGGTCAAGCAGGGCTCGCCCATTCGCACGATCGGCGATCTCAAGGGCAGGAAGCTCGGGATCGCCGGCGGCCCGCTCGACAAGAGCTGGCTCTTGATGCAGGCAATGGCGAGGCGCGACCACGACATGGACCTGCCGGCGGAAAGCGAAGTGGTATACGGCGCGCCCCCGCTCCTGTCGGAAAAGGCCAGACAAGGCGAACTCGACGCCGTGCTGAACTACTGGCACTTCTGCGCCCGGCTGGAGGCCGACGGCTTTCGCCGCCTGATCAGCGTGGAGAACGCTGAAAAGGCATTGGGCGCCTCCGATCCCGTATCGGCGATCGGCTATATCTTCCACGACAAATGGGCGGCCCAAAGCCCGCAGGCGATCATGGGCTTCATCAAGGCATCGGCTGGAGCGAAGGATATACTGGCGAAATCCGACGAGGCGTGGCTGCGTCTTGCGCCGATCATGCGCGCCGAGGGAAAGGAACTGGAAAAGCTGCGCGACCGCTATCGCGAAGGCATCCCACGAAGACCGGCCGCCGAGGATGAGGCGGACGCGGCGAAGCTCTATCGGGTACTCGCCAATATAGGCGGCTCGAAGCTGGTCGGAAAAGCGCGCGAGATGGCGCCCGGCACGTTCTGGCCGAACATCCTGGAATGACCGACCGGCAGGCAAATATCGGCGTTCACGGCAAGATGGGGGCGAGGGCGGGGCTCGTTGCCCGCGCCGCGCCCGCGTTGACGGTGGCGGCTTCCCTGCTCGGGCTGGGCCTTTTTTGGGCGCTCGCGGCCAGCGCCTGGCCAAGCCGCGCCTTCCCCACGCCGGGCGCGGTCTGGAGCGTGCTTGTCGAGGAGACCGCCAACGGCGATCTTTTCTACCATCTCGGCGCGACGCTCGCCCGGGTCGCGGCAGCCTATGTCCTCGCCATGGTCATCGGTTCGGTGCTGGGCGTCTTCCTCGGCCTCCATCGCCGCGCCGACCGGTTCTTCAATCCGTGGGTCGTGCTGTTTCTCAACATTCCCGCGCTCGTCATCATCGTGCTCGCCTATATCTGGTTCGGCCTGAACGAAGCGGCCGCGATCGGCGCCGTGGCGATGAACAAGATTCCGAACGTCGTCGTGACGATGCGCGAAGGCGCCCGCGCGCTCGATCCAGCTTACGCCGAAATGGCGACCGTCTACCGCTTCGGCCTGGCCGACCGCATGCGTCACGTCCTGCTGCCGCAGTTGCAGCCCTATCTCGCCGCCACGTCGCGCTCGGGCATCGCGTTGATCTGGAAGATCGTGCTGGTGGTCGAACTGCTCGGGCGCTCGAACGGCGTCGGGTTCCAGATCTATCTTTATTTCCAGCTCTTCGACGTCGCCGGCATTCTTGCCTATACGCTGGCCTTCGTGGCCGTGATGCTTGTCATCGAACTTCTTCTGGTGCAGCCCCTTGAACGACATGCGACCCGTTGGCGCCGCCGCACCGCTTGAGGTGCGGATCGCCGAAAAAACCTTCTTATCGGCTGAGCGCGTGCCCGTCACAGCGCTCCGCGACCTTGCCTTCGACGTCCGACAGGGCGAATTCGCCTGTCTCTTCGGACCTTCCGGTTGCGGCAAGACCACGACCCTGCGCATCCTGCTCGGGCTGGAGAAGGAATTTACCGGCTCTTTCCAGCTACCCGAAGGCG
>JAKDNM010000103.1 GCA_030456445.1 Hyphomicrobiales bacterium | reverse complement strand
CGGAAATTCTCGCGCTTCCTGAGGATGGTGATCCACGACAAGCCGGACTGGAAACCTTCCAGGCACATCTTCTCGAAGAGCCGCGTGTCGCTGTCGACCGGCCGGCCCCACTCATGGTCGTGATAGGCGAGATAGAGTTCGTCGGCGCCCGGCCAGAGGCAGCGCGTGCGGCCGTCGGCGCCCTCGATCAGTCCCGCCCTGTCTTCATCCATTTTCTCACTCCGATCATGAAATGATTCAGGGTATGCGGCCTAACGCATTGATCCCGCTTATTTACGTTGCCTTTACCAGATTCGGGAACCGGCCGGTAACCACAGCGAAAGCTTTCCGCAAAATCCCGCATTTTATCGATCGCGATTCACCTTTTGATTGCAACGGCAGCCCCACATTCCCCGACGAAACCCAATGGGGAACAGAGGGGCGGGACGCGGGTCAAGCCGCTTTCGTTCCCGTATCGAGCGTACTGGTCCGAATGGTGACGTCATGAAAAGCATGTTTCCGATCCTTGGCGCAGCAGCCGCGCTGGCACTTCTCGCCAATCCCGCGCAAGCCGGGCAGCGCTATACCGAGCCGCCGCCGCTGGTGGTCAGCCCCGACCTGTCGGCGCCATGGGTGCTTCAGCTTCGGCGCGCGCCGAGGAACGTCCGCGTCCGGCCCGCGCCGGTGAAGCGTTACCGGGTCGAGCGCTACGAGCCCGGCGATCCGCTGCCCTCGCGCGCCGCCTATGCCCGCATGCCCGCGCCCGACCTGCACGAGAGACGTGACAGGCAAAACGATCTTCAAAATTCCTACGTCGTGCCGCAGGGGCCGAACCGGGCGCCCAAGGTCGTACCGATGTATACGCCCAAGGAGATGAAGCAGGGCTTCGACCCGAAATTCCTGCCGCGCGAGATCGCGTATGACGGGCCGCAGAAGCCGGGCACCATCGTCATCGATACCAAGACGAAATTCCTCTACCTCGTACAGGAAGACGGCAAGGCCCGCCGCTACGGCGTCGGCGTCGGCAAGGAAGGCTTCGGCTGGACGGGCACTGAGACGATCCGCAAGAAGGCCGAATGGCCGGGCTGGACACCGCCGACCGAGATGATCGAGCGCGAAAAGGCCAAGGGCCGCGTGCTGCCGGCGCATATGGAGGGCGGGGTGACCAATCCGCTCGGCGCCCGCGCGCTCTATCTCGGCGACACGCTCTACCGCATCCACGGCACCAACGCACCGTGGACAATCGGCCACAATGTGTCGTCGGGATGCATCCGGATGCGCAATCAGGACGTGGAAGACCTTTACGAACGCGTCAAAGTCGGCACAAAGGTAGTCGTGCTTTAGGAATCGCGGGGGAAGGAACGGGGCCCGAGGGGTATGGGGCTTCGTTCCGACGCGAGCCGGGGGCAGCGCGGAGGAGTAACGCGCTGCCCTTTTCGCTTTCAGCAGACGCTCGATTGCGGGGACGCTATGCGCCTCGCCCCGGCCGCTTCGCTGTCGGCGCGCGCCGGCTGCGCAGGAGCAGCGGCTCGTCGGCGTTTTCCCGGCGTATGCCGGCGGCCAGCCGGTAGCCCGTGAAGGCCAAAAGGGCGAGGAACAGCATCTTCATCGTCATCTCCCGATCTGTCATGCAATAAAGCGGTTCCAGCGGACTTCGTTCCATCGGGCGGCACGGTGTCGCGTACGGCGCAGCACGCTTCGCAATCCTGTTGCCTTTTCGGTCGAAAAAAGGTCAGTGTCCGCGCCACATCCTTGGAGAATGAACGTGACGATCGAGCCACTGAGCAAGTCGCCTGGCGACGACCGCTATCTCAGGGGGGCGCCGGTCGCGGCGCGCATTCTGGCGGAAGTACGCGCCGAGGCGGAGGCGGCAAGCGCGCAGGGCTGGATGCCGAGGCTCGTCTCGATCAGCGTCGGCGATACGGACGCCGTCGAGGTCTATGTGCGCAACCAGCGGCGCAAGGCCGAGCAGGCGGGAATCGAGTTCGAGGAAAGGCACTTTCCCGACAGCGTGACCGCCGGCGAACTGGAAGCGGCGATCCGCGGCATGAATGTCGACCCGCGCGTGACCGGCATCATCATCCAGCGCCCGGTGCCCGACCATATCCCGATCCGCACCTTGCAGGGGGCCGTGCATCCGCTGAAGGACGTGGAGGGCATGCATCCGGCCTCGATCGGCAACATCGTCTACAACCAGTTCGACCTCGCGCCCTGCACGGCTGCGGCTTCTGTGGAACTTTTGAAGGAAACCGGCCTCGAACTGAAGGGGCTGGAGGCGGTGGTGGTCGGCCATTCGGAGATCGTCGGCAAGCCGATCGCCTTCCTCTTGATGAGCGAGGGCGCGACGGTGACGGTCTGCCATCACATGACGCGGTCGGTGGCGGCGCATGCCAGGCGCGCCGACGCGCTGTTCGTGGCCGTCGGCAAGCCGCGCCTGATCCGCTCCGACATGGTGAAGCCGGGCGCGGCGGTGATCGATATCGGGATCAACGCCGAGACCGCGCCGGACGGCACCAGCCGGCTGGTCGGCGACGTCGACACGGAGAATGTGCGCGAGGTCGCGGCGTGGATCACGCCGGTGCCGGGCGGCGTCGGCCCGGTGACGGTGGCGATCCTGCTGCGCAACACGATGGTGGCGCTCCGGCGCCAGCGTGAATTCTACGAGACTACCTACGGCGGCGGCACGGAGACCGATCGGCTGGCTTCCTGAACTGGCGCCGGAAGGCGGATATCCTTGAGCGCCGCCGGTTTCGGACCGCCCCAGGCCCAGTCGAGCAGTTCGATCGTGTGGACGACCGGCAGTGTCGTGCCGCCTCCGATCTGCGTTATGCAGCCGATATTGCCGGTGGCGACGAGCGCCGCCTCCGTCGCCTCGATGTTTTTCACCTTGCGGTCGCGCAGGCGGGTGGCGATATCGGGCTGCAGGATATTGTAGGTGCCGGCGGAGCCGCAGCACAGATGCCCCTCGCGCGGTTCCTTCACCACGAAGCCGGCCTTCCTCAGGAGGTCCTTCGGCTGGCGCGTGATCTTCTGGCCGTGCTGCATGGAGCAGGCGGAATGGTAAGCCACCGCTAGGCCCGATTGGACCGCCGGCGGCGGCAGGTCGAGCGTGGCGAGGTACTCGGTGATGTCCTTTGCCAGCGCGGAGACGCGCGCGGCCTTCTCCGCATAGGCGGGATCTAGGCGCAGCATGAAGCCATAATCCTTGATCGTGGTGCCGCAGCCTGACGCGGTGATGAGGATCGCGTCCAGCCCACCCTTCTCGATCGCCTGCGTCCACGCGTCGATATTGTTGCGGGCGAAATCGAGCGCGTCGGCCTCACGGCCCATATGATGGACCAGCGCGCCGCAACACCTCTCCCCCGGCGCGGCGACGATCTCGACGCCGAGGCGCGCAAGCAGCCTCGCCGCCGCCTCGTTGATGCCGGGATCGAGCACGGATTGCGCGCAGCCGGCGAGGATCGCGACACGGCCGCGCAAAGTGCCTACGGGCTGAATGGAGGGCGGTGCCTTCTTCTCCGGCAGGTTCCGAGGCGCAAGCGAGAGCATCGCCGCAAGCGGTTTGAGCGCCGGCACACGCCCGATCAATGGAGCGAACGGCCGGCCGAGCCTTGCCAGACCAAGCACGGCGCGAAAACGTTGCGGATAGGGCAGCACCGCCGCCAGCAAGGCGCGGATGGTGCGGTCGAGGAGCGGCCGGCGATACGTCTTCTCGATATGGGCGCGGGCATGGTCGACCAGATGCATGTAGTGCACGCCGGAAGGACAGGTCGTCATGCAGGCGAGGCAGGAAAGGCAGCGGTCGATATGGGTGACCGTCTCGGCGTCTGCGTCGCGGCCGGCCTCCAGCATGTCCTTGATGAGATAGATGCGCCCGCGCGGACTGTCGAGTTCGTTGCCGAGCGTGACATAGGTCGGGCAGGTTGCCGTGCAGAATCCGCAATGGACGCACGCGCGCAGGATCTTCTCCGATTCCGCCACATGGGGATCGGCAAGCTGGGCGAGCGTGAAGGTGGTCTGCACGGCGGGTTTCTTCTCAGATGATCCAGCTTTGCGGTTTACGGACGGGCTCGTTGCGGTTCAGCGCCTGCATGCCGAGCACGATTCGGACGATGAACCATACCGCCACCGCGATGAACAGGATGAAGCCGATCAAAAGGATCGTGAGCACCACGGCGATAAGCGAATAGAGCAGCCCGATCCAGAAGGTGCGGATCGCCCAGGTGTAGTGCGTCTCGACCCAGGCTTCCGCCTTGCCGCGATTGATATAGGCCATGACGAGGCCTACCAGCGGCGTGATGCCGATGACGAAGCCGGCCAGATAGAGAATATAGACCGCCATCATGTTTGACGGGCCGGGCTCCAGCCAGCGGTCGGTCTGGCGCGGCGCAGGCGTAATGTTCGGATCGCTCATGTCGGTTTCCCCCGATATCTCGGCATGGATACGCTATCAGATCGCCGGGACAGAAGACATCCGGCCGGGATTGAGTATCCCCTTCGGATCGAACTCCGCCTTGAGGCGTGCGGAAAGGGCGGCGAGCGCCGGCGGCTGTGGCTCGAACACGTCGAGCGAAGCGCGTTCCGGCTCGCCTGCACGAATAAGCGTGGCATGGCCGCCGCCGAAGCGTCGGATCATGGCGCGCAGCGCGACGGCTTCCGGCCCGGCCGCCATCTCCAGCCAGATCAGGCCGCCCTGCCAGTCGTAGAAGGCGTTGACGCCGGCCTCGCGGCGCAGCGCGTCGATCATGCGATGACCTTGCGACGGCGCCATCGACACGCGCCAGACCGGCTTCTTCCCGCCGGCGAAGGGGGCGCAATCGCGGATGTCGCGCCACAGCGCGCGCGAGCCTTCCGCGCCGATCTCCTGCATCTCTCCGGCAGCTTTCAGCAAATCCTTCAGATGCGCGATGCGCCAGGCCACCGACGGCGCCACGCCCTCCATGCGCAGCACGGTCGCGGCCTGGCCCGACAGCGTGCCGCCGGCCACTTTTCCGGAGACCAGCACCGGCAGATGCGCCGCGCCCGAAACCTCGGCGCTCGATCCCATGGCGTGCGCCATGACGTTCGCCGCCTGATCGTCGGTCAGGTTGTGCAGGACGAGCGTCGTTTCGGTCTCGGCCGCCGGCAGCACCTTGAAGGTGAGGTCGGTGACGACGGCCAGCGTTCCCCACGAGCCGGCCATGGTCTTGGAAAGATCGTAGCCGGTGACGTTCTTGACGACGCGACCGCCCGACTTGAAGGCCTCGCCGCGCCCGGACACGGCATGGATGCCGAGAATATGGTCGCGCGCCGCGCCTGCCTTGATGCGGCGCGGGCCGGAGATGTTGGCGGCAAGCACGCCGCCGATGGTGCCGCGCCCCGGCTCTTTGCCGAAAAGCGGGCCGTGATCCATCGGCTCGAAGGCAAGCTGCTGACGGTTGTCATCGAGAAGCTTCTCGATCTCGGCAACCGGCGTTCCGGCCTTCGCCGACAGGACCAGTTCTTCCGGTTCGTAAAGCGTGACGCCGGAAACACCGGACAAATCGAGCGTATGCGCCGCCTGCACCGGCCGCCCGATACCGCGTTTGGAGCCATGGCCGAGGATTTCCAGGGGCTCTTCTGCCGACAGCGCCCATTGGACGGCGGAAAGGACTTCTTCGGATGAGGATGGGGTGAAGATGGTCATGGGTGCTGGGTTTTGGTTCCTCGCCCACATGAAATGGGGGAGAGGTGGCCCGCGAAGCGGGACGGAGAGGGGGCAACCATCACGTTTCAGGGCCTTTCGTTCGGGCGAAGACGAACCTGACGTCCGGCGCGACGACGTCTTCCGTCAAGCGCCCATCCAATGCCGCCAGGATGGTCTCACACACGCCGGCCAGATCTTTCAGTACATCGCCGTTCCAGAACCGGATTACCGAATAGCCCTCCGCTCGCATGAATTCATCACGCCGGCGGTCGTAATCGCTGTTTGCGTGCTGGCTCCCGTCCACTTCGACAATGAGCTTTTCGCTCCGGCAGGCAAAATCGGCGAAGTAGGAGCCAATCGGCATCTGTCTTACGAATTTGCGGCCTGCCAGTTTCCTGGCTTTTAGCTCGCTCCACAGTATGGCCTCCGCCATGTTGTCGCCATGGCGCAATGTGCGGGCGCGAGCGATCTTTTTTGGCGAACGCCGGCTGGGAAGAGAAGCGGCCCCCCTCTCCGTCTCGGGCTGCGCCCGAGCCACCTCTCCCCCGCTGCGCGGGGGCGAGGAACCCCCTTTCTGCAACGCCATCAAAACCTCGGAATGTCGGGAAACGGCATCCGACCGCGATGGATGTGCATGCGGCCGAGTTCGGCGCAGCGGCGCAATTGCGGGAACACCTTGCCGGGATTGAGAAGATGGCCGGGGTCGAAGGCGCATTTGACGCGCATCTGCTGGTCGAGATCGGTCTGGTTGAACATCTCGCCCATCAGATCGCGCTTTTCGACGCCGACGCCGTGCTCGCCGGTCAGCACCCCGCCGACCTTGACACACAGCCGCAATATGTCGGCCCCGAAGGCTTCCGCCTTGTCGAGTTCGCCGGGGATATTGGCGTCGTAGAGGATAAGCGGGTGCAAATTGCCGTCGCCGGCGTGGAAGACGTTGGCGACGCGCAGCCCGTATTCCTCCGAAAGCTGGCGCATACCATGCAGCACGCGCGGCAGTTCCTTCCTCGGGATCGTGCCGTCCATGCAGTAATAATCCGGCGAGATGCGGCCGACCGCCGGGAACGCCGCCTTGCGCCCGAGCCAGAAGTTCAACCGCTCCTCCTCCGATTGCGAGATGCGGCAGGTGACGGAGCCGTTCTTCAGCGCGATCTCCTCGACCCGGCCGATCAGATGGTCGAGCTCGGCGCCGCAGCCGTCGAGTTCGACGATCAGCAGAGCCTCGACGTCGAGCGGATAGCCGGCCTGGACGAAAGCCTCGGCGGCGTGGATCGCCGGCCGGTCCATCATTTCCATGCCGCCGGGAATGATGCCGGCGGCGATGATGTCGGCCACGCATTGGCCCCCTTGCTCGCTCGACGGAAAGCCGACGAGAAGCGCGCGCGCCATGTCCGGCTTCTTGAGGATACGCACCGTGACTTCGGTGACGACGCCAAGCAGCCCTTCCGAACCGGTCATCACGCCGAGCAGATCGTAGCCTTCGGCGTCCAGATGCTTGCCGCCGAGGCGCACGATCTCGCCGTTCATCAGCACCATCTCGATGCCGAGAACGTTGTTGGCGGTCAGCCCGTATTTCAGGCAGTGCACGCCGCCGGAATTCTCCGCCACATTGCCGCCGATCGAGCAGGCGATCTGCGAGGATGGGTCCGGCGCGTAGTAAAAGCCGTCCTGCTCGACCGCGATCGAGATGCCGAGATTGGTTACACCGGGCTGCGCCACGACGACGCGGTTCGGGTAGTCGATGTCGAGGATACGGCTGAAACGGCTCATGACGAGGAGGACGGCGTCCTCCAGCGGCAGCGCGCCGCCCGAAAGCGACGTGCCGGAGCCACGCGGCACCACCTTGATGTTGCGGTCGGAGCAATATTTGAGGATGCGGGCGACCTGTGCGGTCGTTTCCGGCAGCACGACGACCATGGGAAGCTGGCGATAGGCGGTCAGCCCGTCCGATTCGAAGACGCGCATGCCGCGCTCGGCGTCGACCACGCCTTCGCCGGGCACGATCGACCGCATGTCGGCCACGATCTCGGCGCGCCTGGCCAGCGTCGCCTTGTCCGAAGGGGGCATCGTCAGACCGGACATCGCCTTTGCCTGTTCGTTGCGGATCAGTCGCTGTTTAGCCGCGTTCCGTACCAGTGGCAAACGGCTGCGAAGGATGTAGGCTCGACAAATCGTTTGACCCGTTCTTGCCGAGGCTTCTATTTTCATGGCCGGATCAACCGGGCAATGGAAAGAGCGTGGGCAGCGATGAACAATCCGGCTTTCAAGAACAGCGGTCCAGGAAAGCGGCGGCGATGAACGACCAGACGCCCTTCCGGCCGCGCGTCGGCCTGTTCGTGACCTGCCTTGTCGATCTCTTCCGGCCGACGATCGGATTTGCGGCGGTCAAGCTGATCGAGGAGGCCGGCTGCACGGTCGAGGTGCCCTCGGCACAGACCTGCTGCGGCCAGCCGGCCTATAATTCGGGCGACCGTGCCGACACGAAGGCGATCGCTAAGAACACGATCCAGGCTTTCGAGGAATATGATTACATCGTGGCGCCGTCCGGCTCCTGCGCGGGCATGCTGAAAAAGCACTATCCGGCGCTGTTCAAGGGCGATGCGAAATGGGAGGCGCGTGCCACCGACTTCGCAGGCAAGGTGCACGAGTTGGTCAGCTTCCTGGTCGACGTGCGCGGCATGCAGTCGGTCGCCGCGCGCTTCGACGGCCAGGTGACATACCACGATTCCTGCTCGGGCCTGCGCGAACTTGGCGTCCGGGCGCAGCCGCGCGCGCTGCTTTCCACCGTCGAGGGCCTCAAGCTCAAGGAGCTGAAGGAGGCCGATGTCTGCTGCGGCTTCGGCGGCACGTTCTGCGTCAAATATCCCGACATCTCCAACGGCATCGTCGAGAAGAAGACGGAGCGGATCGAGGAGACCGGCGCCGCCACGCTGCTCGCCGGCGACCTCGGCTGCCTGATGAACATGGCCGGCAAGCTGAAGCGCGAGGGCTCGGCGGTGGAGACCCGGCATGTCGCGGAAGTGCTGGCCGGCATGACCGATGGCCCGCCGATCGGCGGGAGGGGGTGAGGGAATGGAGATAACCTCCCCTCGTTTCAAGCAGAACGCGCGCGAGGCGCTGGCCGATCCGCAGTTGCAGAAGGCGATGGGCAATGTGCGCTCCGGCTTCATCGACAAGCGGCAGGCGGCAGTCGAGGCACTGCCGGAATTCGACGCGCTGCGCGACAATGCCCGCGCCATCAAGGATCATGCGCTTTCCAATCTCGACCTCTATCTTGAAGCCTACGAGGCGAAGGTTCGGGCGGCGGGCGGCTTCGTCCACTGGGCGGAGACGGCGGAGGACGCGCGCACCGTCATCCTCGATATCTGCCGCGCGGCGGGCGCCCGCACCGTGACCAAGGGCAAGTCGATGATCACGGAGGAGATCGGGCTAAACGAGTTCTTCGAGAAGAACGGCGTCAAGCCGGTCGAGACGGATCTGGGCGAATACATCATCCAGCTTCGCGGCGAGCATCCAAGCCACATCATTGCGCCGGCCGTCCACCTCAACAAGGAACAGGTGGAGGCGGATTTCCGCCGGGTGCACGACCATCTGCCGGCGTCACGCGACCTGTCGGAGCCCGAAGCCCTGCTCGGCGAAGCGCGGCGCGTGCTGCGGGCGGCCTATTTCGACGCCGATGTCGGCATCACGGGAGCGAATTTCCTCGTCGCCGAGACCGGTTCCTCGATCATCGTGACCAATGAGGGCAATGGCGACCTGACGCAGATCCTGCCCAAGGTGCATATCGTGCTGGCGTCGCTGGAAAAGATCGTGCCGACGCTGGAGGATGCCGCGCAGATCCTGCGCGTTCTGGCGCGTTCGGCGACCGGGCAGGACATGAGCGTCTATACGACCGTCTCGACGGGGCCGCGCCGGCTGGACGACCCGGACGGGCCGGAGGAATACCACGTCGTGCTGCTCGACAATGGCCGCTCCTCCATGCTCGGCACGGAGTTCCAGGACATGCTGCGCTGCATACGCTGCGGCGCCTGCATGAACCATTGTCCCGTCTATCACGAGATCGGCGGCCACGCCTATGGCTGGGTCTATCCGGGGCCGATGGGCGCGGTGCTGACGCCGGCGCTGATCGGCGTCGACAAGGCCGGGCACCTGCCCAACGCCTCCACCTTCTGCGGACGCTGCGAGGCGGTCTGCCCGATGCGTATCCCGCTACCGAAGATGATGCGGCACTGGCGCGAGCGCGAGTTCGAGCGCGGGCTGAACCCGGCGACGGCGCGCGGAGGCCTGAAACTCTGGGCCTTCTTCGCCAAACGGCCGTGGCTCTATCGGCTCACCACATCGATGGCGATTCCCGTGCTTTCGCTGTTCGGTGGGCGCAAGGGCCGCTTCCGCTTTCTGCCGCTTGCCGGCGGCTGGACCAGGCACCGCGACCTGCCGGCGCCGGAAAGCCGCACCTTCATGCAGCAATGGCGCGGCCGCGAGGCCTTGAAGCAGGAAACGGGCGGGAAGCAGGGAGCGGCCCGATGAGCGGGCGCGAGGCGATCCTCGGCAAGGTCCGGAAATCGCTCGGCGGCGGGCCAAACGACGCGGCGCGGATGGTGGCGGTGGAGGCGCGGCTCGCAAAGGCGCCGAAAGGGGTCATCCCCGAGCGCGGCCAACTCGACGAAAAGGCGCGCCGGAAGTTGTTCGTCGCCATGGCCGAGCGGGTCTCGGCGACGGTGCGGCAGGTGAAATCCTATGACGACGTGCCCAAGGCGGTGGCCGAATATCTGCGCTCGCGCAATTTGCCGGCGGCGATCCGGGTGGGCGCCGACAAAAGGCTGGCGAAGATGCCGTGGGCCACGCAGAAAGCCCTCAGCATCAAGCACGGCGCCTCCGACGGCGACGACGAGGCGGGGGTCAGCCACGCCTTCGGCGCCATCGCGGAAAGCGGCACGCTGGCGCTGACCTCCGGCGGCGACAACCCGACCACGATCAATTTCCTGCCCGAACACCACATCGTCGTCCTCGACGCGAAGGACGTGGCCGGCGACATGGAGACCGTGCTGGCGAAGGTGCGCCGGCAATTCGGCAAGGGCGAGATGCCGCGCACGCTGAACTTCATCACCGGCCCGTCGCGTTCCGGCGACATCGAGCAGAAGCTTCTTCTCGGCGCGCACGGTCCGCGCGCGCTGCACATCATCATGGTCGGCGGGTAGGCAGTGCGGTGGCTGCCGGCGTCCACTTTCTCGACGCGCGCGGTCCAGACGGAATGCGGCTTTACGCCATCGGCGACGTGCATGGACGGTTCGACCTGCTCGAAGCCATGCATGAGCGCATCCACGGCGATATCGCGGCGCGCCGGCCGGCGGATTGGCGTATCATCCATCTCGGCGACTATACGGATCGCGGCCCTTCCTCGAAGGGCGTGCTCGATTTCCTGATCGCGGCCAGGGCACGCGACCACCGGGTCATCTCGCTGATGGGCAACCACGATCTCGGCCTGCTGGAATTCCTGGCCGAGCCGAGCCCATACGATCTGTTCGCCACCAATGGCGGGGAAGAGACGGCGCGATCCTATGGGGTGGAACTGCGGTTCTCACCCCTCTCCGCACTCACGCAAGGCCATGCGAAATTGCGCAACGCGGTTCCGGAAGAACATGTCGCCTTCCTTCGCTCGCTGCCGCGTTTTGTCACCTTCGGGGACTTCTTCTTCTGCCATGCCGGCATCCGGCCGGGCGTCAAGCTGGAACGACAGGATCCGCACGACCTGATATGGATCAGGCACGAATTCCTCGACCATCGGGGGCTCTATGAAAAGGTAGTCGTCCACGGCCATACGCCTTCGGACGAGCCCGAAATCATGCCGAACCAGATCAATGTCGACACGGGCGCGTTTTATTCCGGCGTGCTCACCTGCGCCATCATCGACGGGCCAGACAAGATGCTGATGGACGTGCGCGGCGCGCCGGATTTGCGGTATTAAACAGTTTGCTTTTACGCAATTCCGGACGGAAAATCAGGTCCACTTTTCCTGGAATGGCTCTTTAACGGACCGCCGCGACGACGCCGTAACCGTCGACGACGGTGTGCTTGGAGGATGCGTCGGCGCTGTAGATGCCGGCCCCCCAGACAAGAATGGCAGACAGCATGACGAAGGACAAAAGCGCTGCTTTCACGGGGGTCATCTCGGTTGGTGTCCTGTCACTTCGCACGCTTAAAGTTACCAAAATCTTGCCGACCAACGCCGCAAAGAGGACAAAGTTGCCTCAATTCCGATTTTTCCGTTTTAATGGAAGCGGCCGTTGCCGGATGGCCACATAAGGCCGGAGCGGGCGGCAGGATAGAGGCGGGAAGCCGTCTCCAACGACAATTTTTTCGCCGTGCCAAAAATGCAACGAAGGCCGGCCGGGGATGTCAAATGCCATTGCAGAACCGCATCGATCCGTTCGGCGACATCCATGCGGTCGAGGCGCGAGGGTTGTTCACCGGCAATCGTGGCGTCATCCACGATCCGGCAACGAAGACGCTGCTTACGCGGCGCTGGAAGACGAAGGCGTGGATCATCTGCGAATGCGAATTTCGTGGGCGGCGGCGCGAGGTCATGGGCCGCAACGCGCGTTCGGGCAACGCGGGATGGACCGAACTCTTCTTTCTGGACGAGGTGACGGCGCTGGCGGCCGGACATCGGCCCTGCTTCTACTGCCGGCGCGAACGCGCGAAGGAATTCGCCGAATGCTACGCCGACGCATTCGGGATTACCCGACCAAGGGCACCGGAAATCGACGCGCGACTGCACAGCGAACGGCTGGCTGCCGGGAGCGTGCTGCCGGCGGTGCATCAAGCGGAAATCAAAAGCCTGCCGGACGGGACGATGGTAACCGCCGGCCGCCACGCCTTTGCGCTGCATCGCGGGAGGCTGCGCAAATGGGGTTTCGACGGCTGGCACAGCGGATCGGTCCCGGCGGCCGAATTGGGCGTTGAGGCAAGGCTGCTCACGCCGCCGACAACCGTCGCCGTCCTCCAAAACGGTTTCCGGCCGATCTGGCATCCAAGCATCGGCGATTGAAAGCCCGCCGGTTCCGCGCGGCACGCTTGACGGCCCGCGCGCGCTGCCGCATCAGGAGCCATGCGCGCCAATTACAGGATGCAGCGGCTCTACGTGCCGGACGACCTCGCCCAAGGGCGGGCGGTCGAGCCGAGTACGGCGCAGACGCATTACCTCGTCAATGTGCTGAGGCTCGGCGAAGGCGCGGAAGTCCTGCTGTTCAACGGCCGCGACGGCGAATGGCGGACGACACTGACGCAGGCTGGCAAGAAGAAGGTTGAACTGACGCCGGTCGAGCAGACACGGAAGCAGCCTCCTCTCCCAGACCTTCTCTATTGTTTCGCGCCGCTGAAGCAGGGGCGGCTCGACTACCTCGTCCAGAAAGCCGTGGAGATGGGCGCGGGCGTGCTGCAACCCGTCATCACGCACCACACGCAGGTGGCGAAGCTCGGCCTCGACCGGTTGCAGGCCAATGCAATCGAGGCGGCCGAGCAATGCGGCATCCTCGCCGTCCCACAGGTGCGCGAACCGGTGAGGCTCGAACGGCTGCTGGCCGATTGGGAGGCCGGGCGGCGGTTGATCTTCTGCGACGAGGATGCCGGCACGAACAACCCGCTGCCGGCGCTGCAAGCCATCGAGGAGCGCAGGCTCGGCCTGCTGGTGGGGCCGGAAGGCGGATTCTCCGATGCCGAGCGCAAGGAATTGCGCGCGTTTCCCTTCGTCACCGCCATTCCGCTCGGGCCGCGCATATTGCGCGCCGACACGGCGGCGGTGGCGGCGCTTGCACTCGTGCAGGCAACCATCGGCGACGGGTGAGGCAGGCAGGCTCCGGCGATCAAACCTGCTTCAGGCTGGGCCAAGATTTTTCACTTGATCAAAGCGATATCCTTCGTCCATCAAGCGTCACCCGTGATGGCATGACAATCGCATATGGAGTTCGACCCCCACTCCGATCAGTTTCGCTGACCACCTCTCCCCCGCTCGACGGGGGAGAGGAAATACCGGCCGCAAGACCGGCACCCTTTCTCGCCCCCACGAAAGTGGGGGAGAGGTGGCCCGCGAAGCGGGGCGGAGTGGGGGTTATTTTACCATATACGATAGCCCTGCCCGTGAAAGCGGCCGGCCGCAGGAGAGAAATCCATGGCACGCGACACCACCGATTCCCGGCCGATCGAGCGGATGGACGATCTCGTCGCCGACATCGCCAAGGGCTGCAAGCCGCGCGAGAAATGGCGGATCGGCACCGAGCACGAGAAATTCCCCTTCTATGTCGATGGCAACGCACCCGTGCCTTATGCCGGCGGGCGCGGCATAGAAGCGCTTCTGGAAGGGATGCGCGAAAAGCTCGGCTGGGAACCCATCTTCGACGCCGGCAAACTGATCGGGTTGGGCGGGCCGACCGGCCAGGGCGCGATCAGTCTCGAGCCCGGCGGCCAGTTCGAGCTTTCCGGCGCGCCGCTGGAGACGATCCACCAGACCTGCCGCGAGGGCAACGCGCATCTGGCGCAACTGCGCGAGATCGCCGAGCCGCTCGGTATCCGTTTCCTCGGCCTCGGCGGCAGCCCGAAATGGACGCTTGCTGAAACGCCGCGCATGCCGAAATCACGCTACGACATCATGACCGCCTACATGCCGAAAGTCGGCAGCGAAGGGCTCGACATGATGTACCGCACCTGCACGATCCAGGTTAATCTCGACTTCGAGAGCGAAGCGGACATGCGCCGCAAGATGCAGGTCGGATTGAAGTTGCAGCCGCTCGCCACCGCGCTTTTCGCCAACTCGCCCTTCACGGACGGCAAGCCGAACGGCCTGCAATCCTGGCGCGGCGAAATCTGGCGCGACACCGACAACCAGCGCTCGGGCCTGCATGAATTCTGCTTTTCGCCCGATTTCGGCTTTGCCGACTATGTCGAATGGGCGCTCGATGTGCCGATGTATTTCGTCATCCGCAACAGTCGCTATTACGACATGACGCATCTGACCTTCCGTCAGTTCATGGATGGCGCGGCGCGCAACGAGGTGCCGGACGGCGAGGCGACGATGGGCGACTGGACCAACCATCTCTCCACCCTCTTCCCGGATGTGCGCCTGAAACGCTTCCTGGAGATGCGCGGGGCGGATGGCGGCCCGTGGCGGCGCATCTGCGCGCTGCCGGCCTTCTGGGTCGGGCTGCTCTACGATGCGGAGGCGCTCGGCCAGGCCGACGCGCTGACCGCGAACTGGACCTATGAGGAAACGCACGCGATGCGCGACGCCGTGCCGAAGGAAGGGCTGAACGCCACCATGCGCAATTCCTCGCTGCGCGAAATCGCTCGCGAAGTGCTCGGCATCTCGCGGCTCGGGCTTTTGAACCGCCGCCGGCTGAACAGCGACGGCTTCGACGAGACGCA
>JAKDNM010000102.1 GCA_030456445.1 Hyphomicrobiales bacterium | reverse complement strand
GGGGTAGGGCAACGGGGTAGGTTTAACGGCAGGCCACGTAGCCGTTGCGCCGCTGTTTCAGGTCGAAGTGAAAATGGTTGGCATGTGCGCGGTTATAGCCGGGGCCGAGCACGGTGGTGAAATAATCGCAGGCCTCGGCGCGCACGCGGTTCAGGAAACCCTTCTGCCGGAAAGAGAAGAAGCCGGGCTTGGTGACGTCGATCACACGGCCGCTGTCGAGCTTGATCTTCATCACGTCGATGGCGTTGCCCTTGGCGTGCTCGGAAAGGTGCTTCGTGGATTCGCCGATCATGTTGCGGCAGGAATAGGTCGAGCCGGTATAGATCGTATGGATGCCCGAGAAGTAGCGCATGCGGACGGCCGGGGCGAAATCCTTCTTCACATATTTGGCGAAGGTGACCGCCATCGTGGCGTTGAGCACGGCGGGCGCCTTCAGTTGGATGCCGCCTGAAAGTCCGAGCACCTTCACCGGATAATCGATGCCGCAGACGCGCCGCTCGTGGATCGGCGGCAGGTCGACATAGCGCACGCCGAGCCGTTTCAGTTGACGCCTCAGCGCGACCTCGTCGGCGGGCATGACGTCCGGTTGCGAAAAATCTTGGGCTGCGGGCGGAGAGGGCCGAGGCGCTGCCTGAGGGATATCTTCCGGCTCGGGCGCCGGCGGCGTGAAGGTGCGCGGACTATCGAGCCCGCCGGGCCGCGCAGGAGGCAGCATGGCGTAGCGGGGGCCATTGGCCGAGCCGCTGGACGGCGGCGCCGCCTCGGCCTGTGGCGGCAAGGGCACCTGATAGCTCGGCTGGACCGGTTGCTGGTCGGCGGCCGGCATTGTGGTGGCGATGCGCTGTGGATAGCCGGCCTCCGTGTCCATAGGTTCGTCCGACTGCGTAAACGTAGCGCTGTTGGTATCGCCGACGCCGGCCGGGCCGGTACGCCAGACCATGTCGGGTTCGCCTTCCCCGCCGGATGAGGGCAATTCGGCGGCTGCCGCCGGCGCCAGCCGGGAGGAGGAGGGACGTGGATTGCCGATAGCGGCGGTGTGCGTGCCGACATCCACACGGGGCACCGGCTCAAGCACGCTGCCCGCCGTGCAGCCGCCAAGCGCGATCGCGGCCGAAACCAACAGAAGCCCTGCGCCGGCAGCCTGCCTGAGGCGCGCGCGGATCGGCGCGGCAAAAGATACGCGAACTTGTACTGGCATGCGTCGTCCCGGTCTGCCCCGGAAGCGACTTTAGGCGGCAAGAGTAAAGGAATGCTCTTTGCCGGATTCATGCCTGCGGCGGAAAGGAGGCAGCGTCGGCGCGCCTACGCCGACTCACTGGCAAAAGGCGCTTTTGCTTTTTCTCGGTTGGAGATCGAAATGCAGATGGAGGCTGTGATCGGCATCGGCTCCTGGGCCGAGCACCGTGCGGAACGGGCCGCAGGCGGCCTTGCGCACCTCGTCCAGGAAGGCGGTGCGCTTGGGGTCCTTGTCGCCGTAATCCTTGACCTCTATCGCCGTGCCGTCCTTCAGCACGAATTGCGCGATATCGACGGCGTTGCCGAAGGCGTGTTCGGATATCTTGCCCGTTCCGTGCCTGTCGCGGCAGACATAGGCCGAAGCCTGCCGGATCGAGGCGATGGGCGAGCCGAAATTCCTTTCGGCGAGAGGCGAAGCCGTGTCCTTGATGAAATGCGCCAGTTGGTCGGCGAGCGCGCAGTTCATCACCGCCTCGGGGCCGATCTTCACGGAAGAGGAAAGGGCGGATACGGCGATCGGATTCGGAACAGAGCAGCCGGCCTTCCGATCGGACAAAGGTGCACGCTCCTCGAATTTGACGCCGAGCTTGCGCAGATCCGCCCGGCAGGCGAAGCGCGCCGGGGGCGGCGGCGGCGTCGGGCGGGATATGACCTTACGGACACGCGGTAACTCCGGCCGCTTTTGGGGAACAGGCGCGGTCGCCGGGCTTTCGGGCTCGTCGCGCGGTTGCGACGCGTGGGCGGTGCTATCGAGCATTTCGGAAGGCGGTATCAGGCGTGGAGCCGGTTCCGGTACGGGCGCGTGGCCGGGCAGGGGCGCGGAAATGGCCGGAGTGAAACCGCCCACGCCCGAGAGTACCAATATCAGCAGGAAAAGCGCTGCCCGCGCCCCGATCAAGTCCCTCATGGTGTGGTAATGGCTTTGAGGAAAGGCGGTTCCGCGCCGACATTCAAATGACGTTACGGTCCGTCAGGCGGGCGGCGAGTTTCCGGCGGGAGAGAAATGCCGGTCCGATTTCGACCAGCAGGATCGCGGCGAAGATCGATCCGCAGCCGGCGAGTGCTTCGACCGGCAGCCGCTCGCCGAGGAAGATCGCGCCGAAGAGCGCCGCGAATACCGCCTCGGTTGAAAGGAAGATCGCGGCCTGGGGCGCGGTCGTGTAGCGCTGGCCGACCGCCTGCAAGGTGAAGGCGGCGCCGCCGGCGATCACGCCGGCATAGAGGATTTCCGGCATCGCGGCACGGATCGCCGTCCAGCCGATCGGCTCGATGAAGAGCGCGAGGAAAAGCGCCGCCGCGCCGCATACGGCAAACTGCGTGACGGCGAGCGTCACCGGCCGGCCGCTCGCCACAGCATACCGGCCCGTATAGATCACCTGCAACGCCCAGATCAGCGCGCACAGGATGGTCAGCCAGTCGCCGACCGTGAAGGCGCCGACAGAGCCGCCCGAAAGCAGCCAGATGCCAAGAAGGGCAACGAATGCTGCCGGCCAGACCAGTGGATGCGGCCATTGACGAAAAAGCAGGACGGCGATGAAGGGCACCATGACCACGTAGAGCCCGGTCAGGAAACCGGAATTGGTCACCGATGTCGTCAGGAGCCCGATCTGCTGCGCCGTCATGCCGGCCAAAAGCAAGAACCCGATCATGGCGAAGGCCAGCCATTCGGAACGCCGCACCGGATGCGCCGCGCGCCGGCTTTCCCGGATGGCAAAAGGCATCATGGCGAAGGTGGCGACCACGAAGCGAAGCCCGATGAAGAGCAGCGGCCCGATCGCCTGCATGGCGGTCGACTGCGCGACGAAGCCCATGCCCCACATGGCTCCGGCCAGCAAAAGGACGAGATTGGCTTGTGCGCGCGTCATGGGTTTCCTGGTGAGGGATGCGGGTCTGATAGCACCCTCCTGCCCGGTGGTAAAACCCCTATGGCAGCCGTCGCGGACGGAGCGGCTATTTGGCCCGCGAGAGCCTTACGATCTCGCCATTGTCCTCGTCGGTAAGGAGCCAGATCGAACCGTCCGGCGCCACCTTAACGTCGCGGATGCGGCCGAAGGCCCCCTTGAACATGCGCTCGACCTCCGTGATCTTTCCCGACGCGTCGCGCTTAAGCCGCGAGACAAGCTGGAATTTCAGCGCGCCGACGATGAAATCGCCCTTCCATTCGGGGAACATGGTACCGTCATAGATGGCAAGGCCCGACGGTGCGATGGAAGGGTCCCAGTAGAATTTCGGCTGCTCGTAGCCGGGCGCGGCGGTGCCGATGCCGATCTTGGTGCCGTCGTAATTGGTCCCGTAGCTGATGACGGGCCAGCCATAGTTCCTGCCTGCCTCCGGCTGGTTGATCTCGTCGCCGCCCTTTGCGCCATGCTCCACGGTCCACAGCTTGCCGGTCGCGGGGTCGAGGGCGGCGCCGTCGATGTTGCGATGACCGATCGACCACATTTGCGGCAGGCCCTTCTTGCCGTCCGGCCATGGGTTGCCAGGTGCCGCTGCGCCGTCGGGCGTCATGTGCAGCACGGAACCCTGGCCGTCGAACGGGTCTTGCGCGCGCTCCGGTTGGCCGCCGTCGCCGGTCGTGACGAAGAGGTTGCCGTCGCGGTCGAGCACGATGCGCGAGCCGTATTGATGGGTGCCGGTCTTCTTCTTTACGGAGAAGATGATTTTCGTGTCTTCGAGCCTCGCGCCATTTTCATCGCGGACAAGTTTTGCGCGCGCGACCGCCGTGCCGCCGCCCGAGGGGCCGCCTTGGGTAAAGGACAGGAAGAGCGTCCCGGTCCGGGCGAAATCCTTCGCCAGTGTCACGTCGAGCAGGCCGCCCTGGCCGCCGGCGAGCACCTTCGGCACGCCGGGGAGGGGATCGGAAAGGCGTCCCTTGGAGAAAAGCCGCACGCGACCGGGGCGTTCGGTGACGATCACCGTGCCGTCCGGCAGGAAATCGAGGCCCCATGGATGGACGAGACCGTCGGCCAGAACCTCGGCGCGGACCTTGACCCTTTCCGTATTGAAGATACCGCCTTTTGCGTTTGCCGGAACCGTGAGCATGAAAACGAGGACGGCCATGAGGGCGGAACGGACAAGTCGAACGGAATTTGCGGGCAATGGCTGCATCGGGAGCAAGATAGGGATCGTGGCGCTGCCGGCAATGGCACGAATAGGCCGGTCGCAAGCCGAACGCGGCGTTCGGGCGCAAACTTTTTTCGTGAAAAGCGCTGAAACGTTGCTATATTCAGCCGGAATTGGGTGAACGGTTCCGTTAGCCAGCGCTTGCGGGCCGTTTCTTTTTATGTCGCGCGGCCCCTGGCCGGTCGCGCGCGCCATGAACAGGAAGGGTCGATGGCGATGAACAAGGTTCCAATGACCGCTCAGGGCCACGAGGCGCTCAAGGAGGAACTTCGCTGGCGCCAGCAGGAGGAGCGGCCGCGCATCATCGAGGCGATCTCGGAGGCGCGCCAGCATGGCGACCTCTCGGAGAATGCCGAATATCATGCCGCCAAGGAGGCGCAGAGCCTCAACGAGGGCCGTATCAACGAGCTTGAGGATTTCGTCGCGCGCGCGGAAGTCATCGATGTATCAAAACTTTCCGGCGACAAGATAAAGTTCGGCGCGACCGTCCGCCTGGTCGACGAGGATACCGAGGAAGAAAAGACCTACCGGATCGTCGGCGACCAGGAAGCCGATGTGAAATCGGGCCGCATCTCCATCTCGTCGCCGATCGCGCGGGCGCTGATCGGCAAGGAAGTAGGCGACGTGATCGAGGTCAACGCGCCGGGCGGCGCGCGCGGCTACGAGATCGTCGAACTGAGCTTTTCCTGACGGGGCCCTGCGGCGGCGCCGTCGAGTGGACAAGCCGGTTGTGGCCGAAGTCGTCGACATGCGCCGCGTCGAGGTGGTGGCGCCTAATTTCAAGAAGCGGCTTTCCGGCGTCACCAGTACGATCGTTCAACTCGTGCCGTTGCAGGCGAAGCGGATCGGCATGGCAACGCTCGGACCGGGCCTGCCGGATACGCTGCCGAAGATGCGCCTGTTGCACTTGCCGGCCTTGCTCACCCGGCCTGAAGCGCGTCCCTTCCGTATCTGGCACGCCCGCCGCAATATCGAGATGATCGCGGGCATCCTCCTGCGCGACGTGCTGCGCGCGCCCATGAAGCTCGTCTTCACCTCGGCGGCGCAAAGGCATCACAAGCCCTTCACCAAATGGCTGATAAGGCGCATGGACGCGGTGGTGGCGACCAGCACGCGATCCGGCTCCTTCCTTGAAGTGCCGCACCGCGTCATCATGCATGGCATCGATACGGAGCGTTTCCATCCAGCGCGCACGAGCGAAGACGAATTCGCCGCCGCCGGCCTGCCGGGGCGCTTCGCGGTCGGCTGTTTCGGCCGCGTCCGCCACCAGAAGGGCACGGATCTGTTCGTCGAGGCGATGATTACGCTCCTGCCGGATTTTCCCGACTGGACGGCCGTCATCACAGGCCGCGTGACGGCGGAACATCAGGCTTTTGCCGACGAACTGAAGCAAAAGATCGAAAGGGCCGGGCTTTCGAACCGCATTGTATTCCTCGGCGAAGTGCCGTCTGTCGATCGGTGGTATCGCCGCCTTTCGCTCTATGTCGCGCCCTCGCGCAACGAAGGCTTCGGCCTGACGCCGCTCGAGGCGATGGCGTCGGGCACGGCGGTCGTCGCGTCGGACGCGGGCGCCTACCGCGAACTGATCGAGGAAGGCGTGACGGGCACGGTCGTGCCGGCGGGAGATGCCGGTGCGCTGACCGGGGCGATCCGTGAATATATGACCGACCCGCTACTCTGCGAGGATCGGGGCGTGGCCGGGCGAAAACAGATTGTCGAATATTTCGCGCTGGAGCGCGAGGCTTCCGCCATCGGCGAAGTCTATGAAGAGATATGGTCATCGGGGATGAAACGACGGTAGAGCCGCCTCGGGGAGTGCCGGCGCGGCGACGGATTGCTTTCCGGCCGGGGTGATTCTAATGGTCGCCTCGCAACCGCTTGGGTCATTGCGGCTAGATCCCGTGTAGCGGAAGGATTTTTCGGTTGGCAACAGAAGAATCGGCGCCACAGGGCGTCCTGCCCCTGTCCGCGTTCATCATCTGCCAGAACGAGGAAGCCTATCTTGGCAACTGCATCGAGAGCCTGCGCGGTTTCAGGGATATCGTGATCGTCGATTCCGGTTCCACCGACGGCACCTTGCCGCTCGTTCAGTCCTATATCGACAAAGGCTGGCCGATCCGGCTGTTCCACGAGAAGTGGCGCGGCTATGCGGGCCAGAAGCAGTTCGCGCTGGAACAATGTACGGAAAACTGGTGTTTCAACATCGATTCGGACGAACGGGTCGACGAGGCGCTCCATGCCGCTTTGCCCGGCTTGTTGTCGGCTGGCGCTTCCACCGTCGGATGGCGCATCGCGCGCCGGCCTTTCCTGATCGGCTATGGATATACGCCCCAGCATGTGCATGAGCGGCGCAATCTGCGTTTGATCCGCAAAGGCAAGGGACGATACGACCTGGCCCAGAAGGTGCATGAGGGTATCCGGCCCGATGGGCGTGTCGACAACGCGATGAAGGGTAGCCTCCTGCATTTCCGGCCGCTTGTGATCGATGAGCAAATCCTCAAGGAGAACAAATACTCCTCCCTCAAGGCCGACCAGAAGGTCGGGGAGGGCGTGCGGCCGCGGCGCCTCAAGATGATCTTCAATCCGCCGCTCTATTTCATTCGTCTCTATTTCAGGAACGGGTTGTGGCGATGCGGCTTTCCTGGCTTCATCGAGGCTATGACCGGAGCGGTCTACTCATTTCTCACCGAAGCCAAGATTTTCCAGCGGCATGCGATGAGGGCAAAGCCGCCGGTCGATGACATGGACGGCCGCGATGCGCTCCAATCGGGCCTGGACCATCCATGAAAATCGCGCATTTTCATTTCGGCAAGGACGGAGGGGCCGAAAAATTCTTCGTCCATCTGGTCAACGCGCTCGCTGAGCGCGGCATCGAGCAACGGGTCGTCATTCGCCCCGACCGTCAGTGGCGGGCCGATCTGCATCCGTCGATCGGGGTGAAGGAGAGCCATTTCAGGACGGTTTCGCTCGACCGCGTGCTCTTGCCCCTCCATGTCCGCTCGATGATCAGGCAATGGAGACCCGATTGTGTTCTGGGCTGGATGCCGAAGGGCGCCAAGCTCGTGCCCGACGAACCGGGACCGCTCAAGCTGGCGCGGCTTGGCGATTATCCGACCGAACTCCGCAAATTCCGCAATATCGATACGCTGGTCTGCAATACGCCGGGAATAGCGAAACATGTGCGGGAGATGGGCTGGGAGAGGGGCGTCGAGGTCATCTCCAATTTCACCGAGATCGAGAAGGTGACGGCGATCACGCGCGACGCGCTCGATACGCCGCGCGACGCGTATGTCGTTTCTTCCATGGGCCGTTTCGTACCGCGCAAGGGGTTCGACGTGCTTATCCGAATGCTCGCCGAGCAGCCCGAAATCTACCTGTGGATTCTTGGCGACGGCGAGGAAGAGCGCAATCTGAAGGCGCTGGCTGCCGAACTTGACGTTGCCGGGCGTGTGCGTTTTGCGGGATGGCGAAAGGATCCGCGTCCCTACATCGCCGCCAGCGATTGTTTCGCGATGGCCTCCAGCCACGAGCCGCTCGGCAATGTCGTGCTGGAAGCGTGGGCGCAGGACGTGCCTGTCGTTTCGACACGCGCGGAAGGGCCGAGCTGGTTCATGCGCGACCGGGAAAACGGCCTCCTGGTCGATATTGGCGACTGCAAGGGTTTTGGCGACGCAATCGACGCGCTGAAGCGGGACCCGGACCTTGCCGCGGGCATCGTCAAAGGTGGCCGCAGGACGCTGACCGAAATGTTTTCCGAAGATGCGATAGTGGGAGCCTATCTCGACCTGATATCCGCCAGGCACGCCTGAAGCGCCGCCCGCCTTTTGGGAGGCGAATTCAGATCGCCACCAGCCCGTCGGCCTTCACCTGCCGGATTGTCAAAGCGGTACGCACCGTGTCGACATTGGCCGTGGAGGTCAGGTCCTCGATCACGAAACTCTGGAAGCTGGCGAGATCGCTTGCCACGCAGTGCAGCAGGAAGTCGGAATCGCCCGACACCATCCATGCCTCGCGTACCAGCGGCCATCGGCGGGTCGCTTCGGCGAAGGCTTTCAATTCGGCGTCCGACTGGTGCTGAAGGCCGACAAGGCAGAATGCGACCACGTCGAGACCGAGAGCAGGGGCGTTGAGCAGCGCCCGGTAGCCGCGGATGATGCCGGTCTCTTCCAGCCGCTTCACGCGCCTCAGACATGGCGGCGCGGAGATGCCGACGCGCCGCGCCAATTCCACATTGGTCATGCGGCCGTCATCCTGGAGTTCCTTCAGGATCTTCCAGTCGATGGCGTCCAGTTCTGCTTTCAATGCCATGGGCGGTTTCCGAATCGCGACAGCAATCTGCCGCCGATATAGCCGATCCGGACAGAATATCCGATTTCAAGTGCGTGTAATCCTGCCTGGGCGCACTTGTGCTGCGCGCTTTTCCGGGGACGGGCGATCTGTCGCCCGCCGGCAACCTTGCAAGGCGGGGCGCCCAGCACCTAGATTACGGCAGTTCCATTGAAATCGCGGCGCCGCCTGCCGGCCGCCCGCTAAGGGTCACAGGGCATTTCATGACGGTCAAGCACGCACCTGTCCTCATCGTCGGTTCCGGTCCCGCTGGCTACACGGCCGCAATCTACGCCGCACGCGCCATGCTCAAGCCCGTGCTCGTCGCCGGCCTGCAACAGGGCGGGCAGTTGACGATCACCACCGATGTCGAGAATTATCCCGGCTTCGCCGATCCGATCCAGGGGCCGTGGCTGATGGGCGAGATGTTGAAGCAGGCCGAGCATGTAGGCGCCGAGATCGTCAGCGACCTGATCGTGGAGGCCGATATCGGCACCCGGCCTTTCCGGCTCACCGGCGATTCCGGCACGGTCTATACCGCCGACGCGCTCATCGTCGCGACCGGCGCGCAGGCGAAGTGGCTGGGGTTGCCCAGCGAGCAGACCTATATGGGCTTCGGCGTCTCGGCCTGCGCCACCTGCGACGGCTTCTTCTATCGCGGCAAGGACGTGGTGGTGATCGGCGGCGGCAATACGGCCGTCGAGGAGGCGCTCTATCTCTCCAATCTGGCGCGGCATGTGACGGTCGTGCACCGGCGCAACGAGTTTCGCGCCGAGCGTATTCTTCAGGAGCGGCTGTTCGCCAGGCCGAACGTGACCGTGCTTTGGGATACGATCGTGGAGGAGATCAGGGGCGTGCCCGGCAAGCTGCCGCTGCCGCCTTCGGTCAACGGCCTCTCCTTGAAGAACGCGATCTCCGGCGAGATCACGGACATGCCGATCGACGGCGTGTTCGTCGCCATCGGTCATTCGCCCGCGGTCGAACTTTTCGCCGGCAAGCTGAAGCAGAAGCCGAACGGCTATCTGTGGACGGCGCCCGATTCGACGAAGACCGATGTGCCGGGCGTGTTCGCGGCGGGCGACGTTACCGACGACATTTACCGGCAGGCGGTGACGGCTGCGGGCATGGGCTGCATGGCCGCGCTGGAGGCGGAACACTATCTGGCGGAACTGAACACGCTCGGGCAAGCCGCGGAAGCGGCCGAATAAGACCCTCGGGAAAAGGGGTGGCGGTGGTATGTCACTGGACTGGGACAAGCTGCGTGTCTTTCACGCCGCGGCCGAAGCGGGATCGTTCACGCACGCCGCGGAGACGCTGAAGCTGTCGCAATCGGCGATCTCCCGGCAGGTCAGTGCGCTTGAGCACGATGTCGGCGTGCCGCTCTTCCATCGCCATGCGCGCGGGCTGGTGCTGACTGAGCAAGGCGAACTGCTCTACCGCACGGCGCATGACGTGCTGATGCGGCTTGAGAACGTCCGCACGAGGCTGACCGAGGCGAAGGACAGGCCGTCGGGCACCTTGCGCGTGACGACCACCGTCGGGCTCGGCGCCGGCTGGCTGACGGAGCGCGTACAGGAATTCCTCGATCTCTATCCCGATATCCAGCTTCAGCTCATCCTCGCGAACGAGGAATACGATCTGATGACGCGCTACGCCGACTGTGCCATCCGGTTGCGCCAGCCACAGCAGTCCGATTTGATCCAGCGCCGGCTCTTCACCGTGCATATGCATCTTTACGCGTCGGAATCCTATATCGCCAAGCACGGGGTCCTCTCTTCCCTCGAGGACCTCGACAACCACCGCATCGTCAATTTCGGCGAGCCGATCCCAACCGCGATTGCCGACGTGAACTGGCTGGAATCCGCCGGGCGGCCGGATGGTTCGCGCCGGATCGCGCATCTGCAGATCAACGATCTTCTGGCGATCAAGCGCGCGGTGCGGCGTGGCGCGGGCATTGCGGCGCTGCCCGACTACATGGTCCGCAAGGATTCGGATCTGATCCAGCTTCTGCCCGAAACCCCGGTGCCGTCCTTCGACACTTATTTCGCCTATACGGATGCGCTGAAGAGCCAGGTCAAGCTGCAGGTGTTCCGTGACTTTCTCATCGCCAAGGCGCGCAACTGGTCATTCTGATTGGGCCAGAATGGCATGTCGACAGACATATGCGAAAATGCATGGGTCCCTTGCAAAAGAGTGCTTGTTAAACGGGCAAAGGAAGCCCATATCCTAATCATCTCACGGACGCGTTCCTCCTCCCATTAGCGTCCGTCGAGTGTTCCCCTCTGGAAGTTTAGCTGGAAACAGCGCTTCCAATTCAACTAGGCCGGATCTATTCGATCCGGCTTTTTTGTTATCTAAAGTCCAGATATTCTTTGGTTTTTCTGACCAGCGCCGGGCTTGGCTCTGCATTCGCGGTGCGAGCAAAACTGAAAATGTTCCAGTTGTCGCCACGCAAGCGTCCGGGATCGGCGTTGCGTTTCGAGCGCGGGCGCGCTTGCCGGCCGCGCCTTTTCGTCCGGCTTTTCGCCCCCGTCAAGTACGATATCGAAGGGGAAATCACGCCCGAACGGGCAGCGGCAGCCGCCCATCCCTATGCCACAGCCTTGCATAAATTTGGTCCAGATGGACCGCTCGCCTCACGCCGCCTTGCCGGCGGCGACGGACAGCACGTCGTCCGCCAGCCTGCCGGTCAGTTCCGCCATGTGGTCGAACTTCGCCACGAAGCCGGCCACACCGGCCGTCGCCGAGCGCAGTTCGATGATCAGGTCGCCGATCTCTGCCTGGGGCATCGTCGCCTCGACCACGTCCCAGCCCGGCCAGCCGGGGCGGGCGTCGTAGCCGAGGATCTGGCCGCGCCGTTGCGGGATCAGCGCAGTGATCCTGGCGGTCGTGTCGGATGGCGTGGCGATCTCGACCTTCATCACCGGTTCCAGCAGCACGGGAGAGCAGGCCGTGATGCCCTCTTTCATCGCGAGCTTCGCCGCCATCTGGAACGCCATGTCGGAGGAATCGACCGAGTGGTAGGAGCCGTCCGACAAATTGACCGCGACATCGACCACAGGGAAGCCGAGCGGCCCGGATTTCAGGAAATCGCGCACGCCTGTCTCGACCGAGGGGATATATTGTTTCGGAACGACGCCGCCGGTGATGGTGTCGGTGAACTGGAAGCCGCTCTCGCGGGGCAGGGGCTTTATCTGCAGCACCACGTCGCCAAACTGGCCGTGGCCGCCCGACTGCTTCCTGTGGCGCCCGCGCTGCTCGGCCGGTTTGCGGATGGTCTCGCGGTAGGGGATTTGCGCCGCATGCGCATCGACCGGTATCTGGTACTTTCCCTCCAGACGCTCGATGGCGACCCTCAGATGCATCTCGCCATGGCCGGAGAGAACGGTCTCGGCTGAATCCTGGTGGTGCTCCAGCGACAGCGAGGGGTCTTCCTCGGAGATACGCTGCAAGGCCGACGACATCTTGACCTCGTCCTTGCGTTCGCGCGGCCTGAGCGCCAGCGCGTAGACGGGTAGCGGCGCGGCAGGGATGGCGGCAACCGAAACGCCCCCCTTTAGCGTGCTTAGCGCATCTCCGGTTCTTGCTTCGTCCAGCTTGCCGAGGGCGACGGTGTCACCTTCCTTCGCCGACGCGATCTTGACCGGGTCCTTGCCGAGCATGCGGTAGAGGCCGGAAACCTTGGCCGAATTGCCGTTCGGCAGCCAGATCTCGGCGCCGTCGGCAAGCGGGCCGGCAAGCAGGCGGGCGACCGACAGCTTGCCGCCATGCGAGGTGTGGATCGTCTTCATGACCCGGATGATGCTTTGGGCGTCGCCGAGCCCGAGCCGCTCCCGCGTTGCCGCGGCATCGGGTGCGTCGTGGCGGATCGCCTTCAAGAGCCTCAGCACGCCGTTGCCGCGCTCGGCCGAGCCGATCAGGACCGGCGTCACGGCGCCCTCACGCAAATCCGCGGCGAGGTCGTCGAAGACGGCGTCGCGCGGCGGCTCGATCTCCTCCAGCAATTGCTCCATGAGCTGATCGTCATGGTCGGCCAGGGTCTCCAGCATGGAGAAGCGGGCCTCGATCTCGCGCGCCTTGTCGTCGTCGGGGATGGCTGCGATCTCGCTTTCGGCGTGCCCGCGGTAGACATAGGCCCGCTCCAGCGCAAGGTCGATCGAGCCGATGACGATGCCGTCCTTCCGAAGCGGGATCTGGCGCAGGAGCAGCGGCGTGCTGGAGGCCGGCTGCAGCATCTTCAGCGTGTCGCGCACGCCGGCGTCGATCTTGTCGACCTTGTTGAGGAAAAGCATGCGCGGCACGCCCAGATCGTCGAGCTGGCGCAAGATGAGCTGGAGCGCGGGTATCTTCTTTTCGTCGGCCTCGGCCACCACCACCGCGATATCGCAGGTGGACAGCACCGGCACGGCCTCATAAGCGAATTCGATGGAGCCGGGGCAATCGACGAACGTCATCTCTTCGCCCATGAATTCGGTGGTGGCGAAGCTCGCCTCGACGCTCATCGCATGCGCGCGCGCCTCGGCGGAATGGTCGCCCACCGTGCCGCCCGATGCTATCGTGCCCTGCTTGGAAATGGTTCCGGTGCGCGCGAGGATCGCTTCGAGAAGCGTCGTCTTTCCGCTGGAAAAGGGACCGATGATGGCGACGCATTTCGGTCCCTGGCGTCGTCCTCCGGCGCGATTACCCATGATGCCCGACCTCCTCTCAAGCGTTTCCGGTTGAGCGGCGGCCGGCCCGGCGGCCGGCGCGCGTCGGGATCGTGAGGCGCCCGTTTTCGGGCGCATTTGTGCCGTCGTCACGGCATCGTCACACGGCTTTGCGGCAAGGGCAAGGGGAGAGCCGCCAGGCTGCGAGGAAGCCTATTTCGAAACCGGCTCCGACGAGAACCAGACGTCGCCGATGATCGCGGTTGCCGTTTCGTCCGGCTGCCTTTCGGCCGCAAGCCAGATCGAACGGGTGCGCCGGGCCTCCGCGGGATTGGGCAGCTTTGCTTTGGCGCCGGCATGGCCCGCGCCGATGCAGGGGATGAACCAGGACGGCATCAGCGGCTCCAGTGCGTAGCCGGCTTTCCGGCGCGTGACGAGCACGGAAAGCGCGACCTCCTCGGACGGCCGCCAGGGGAAGATCAGCCGGCCGCCCGGCTTCAAAGCGCGTAGCCAGCCGGCAGGCGGCGCGACGACGCCGGCGTTCACATAGATGATGTCGGAGGCAGGGAGGGGCAGCGTCACCGCGTCGCCGGTTACGGCGGTTACGCCGGGGTAGGGGAGAAGGTTGCGCCTTGCCTTCCTGGCGAGCTTCGGTTCGATCTCGAAGGCGTGGACGTTGCCGTCGGGCATGACCAGCCGCGACAGGATGGCGGAATAGTAGCCGGTGCCGGCGCCGATATGGGAGACGACCTCGCCCGGCTTTGGCGAAAGGGCTCCCATCCATGCGGCGTGGAGCGATGGCTCGCCGTTATTGATGCCCTTTTCGGCATCGAGTGCGACCAACGCGTTCCGGTAGAGGTGGGCGGGATCGGCGTCCAGGGTACGGACGTAGCGTTCGCCGGCGAGGGCGGCGGTGAGGCCCATGATCATCCAGGGGCCCGGGCCGACGAAATCCTCGCGCGGCACTTCGGCGAAGGCCTGTTCCAGCCGCGGATCGGCCGAACCGCTCGCGGCCGCCATTTCGCTTGCATAGGCGGAACGGATTTCCGCCAGATCGGCGTCACGGCCGGCCATCATCAAAAACCTGTTTCGACATGCGTTGTTCCTGAAATCCGGTTGTGGCCGGCCGCCTGCTGGACATTGCGAAAGGCGGGGAGCTTTGCCAAGAGTATCGACCATGGCCGAAAGCGAAAGACCCTCGACACTCGAAACGCTCCGCTCGTCGCTTAGGCGACTCTACCATGGCGAGTCGAAGGCGGCGCTCCGCTTTCAACTCTCCATGATCTTCGTCGATCTGCTCACCATCGCCTTCTTCATTGTCTCGCCGGTCGTCCGGGATTGGCCGTCCTTTCTGTGGCTCGACTATACCGTTGCGGCCGTCCTCGCGATCGATATTGCGGCCCGCGCGCTCGCTTCGAGGGATATCCCGCGCTGGCTCAAGCAGTTGCCGGTGCTGGTCGACATCTTCATCCTGGTGACACTGCTCTTTCCCTACACCCTCTTCAACCTCGGTTTCCTGCGCATTCTGAGGCTGTGGACCATCTCGCGGAGCGGCACCATCTGGCGACCGCTCGAGCGGCGCGGCTATGGCATGTGGCGGGACGATGTCCAGGCGATCATGAACCTGCTGACCTTCCTGCTGGTTGCCGCGAGCTTCGTCTATGTGAGCTTCTATCGCGGCGGCAGCGGGCTGGAGGGCTATGTCGACGCGCTCTACGTCACCGTCGCGACGGTGACGACGACCGGCTTCGGCGACATCGTGCTGCCCGGAATCTGGGGAAAGCTCACCTCGATCGTCATCATGATCGTCGGCATCACCTTGTTCGTGCGGCTGGC
>JAKDNM010000210.1 GCA_030456445.1 Hyphomicrobiales bacterium | reverse complement strand
TCAGGAGTTCCGGATCGACCTCGTCGAGCGACGTCGGGCCACCGAAATTCTTCGGCGCGGAATAGTAGGAGATGCCCTGGAAATCGATCTTCGGATAGTTCACCCGCGCCCAGTTCGGCTCTACCATGGTCAGCCAGCGGCGATAGGCGCCGAGCCGCCATTCGAGCATCCATTCGGGCTCGTTTTTCTTGTTGGAGATGAGGCGGATCGTGTCTTCGTTGAGGCCCTTTGGGGCCGTATCGGACTCGATGATCGTCTCGAAACCGTATTTGTACTGATCGACGTCGATCTTGCGTACGCGCTCGATCGTGTCCTGCACAGCAGGCATTGGCGTTCTCCATCCTCGCCGGGGTCAAGGCCCGACAGTTGTCGAAATCGCAGAGCCGTTCGTCGGCCCTTGCTTATCTAATGTGCGGCATGCCGGAATTACACCCCATCGGACCCGGTCCGATCAAGCGATCAATCCGCCTTATGCTGCACTGTTTGCGGCATCAACCTCAGTCAGGCCGCCTCCCTTTTTGCACTGCGCCGCGCGGTAATGCCCACAAGCGCAGTCCTGAACAACTCCACTTCCGAGGAAGTGGTGCGCGGACCGACCGAAACGCGCAATCCGCCCTCTCCGTCATGGCCCATCGCCTTGAGCACATGGCTCGGCCCGACGCGGCCCGACGAACAGGCCGAGCCCGCCGAAAGAGCCACGCCCGCGAGGTCGAAAGCGATCTGCGCCGTTTCGGCCTTCAGGCCGGGCAGACTGAAGAAAACCGTGTTGGGAAGCCTTTCGGCGCCGTGGCCATAGAAGATGGCGTCCGGCGCCAGCCGAACGATCTCCGCTTCGATGGCGTCGCGCATGGCGCGCACAGCCCCCATATCCGCGACAGCCACCCGTGCTTCCCGGGCGGCCGCGCCGAATCCTGCGATTGCCGCGACATTCTCGGTGCCGGCCCGGTGCCCGTGTTCCTGGCCGCCGCCCGGCAAAAGCGGCACCGGCATCATCAAGCCAGATGCGGCGACGATGGCGCCCGCGCCCTTCGGCCCGCCGATCTTGTGCGAAGAAAGAACCAGGAAATCGGCCGAGCCGTCTGAAACATCGAGCGGAATCCGGCCGGCGGCCTGCACGGCGTCGAGCACCACGATGGCGCCGGCCTCATGCGCGACCCTGCCGATTTCGGCAATCGGCTGGACCACACCGGTTTCGTTGTTGGCGACATGCATGGCGACCAGCGCGAGGCCCTCGCTCTTGTCGTGCCGGGCGAGCGCATCGCCGAGCGCCGGAAGGTCCACGACGCCATTTTCATCCACGCCGATGGCCGTCACCTTGTCGGCGGCGAACTGCCCACCGCACAGCACGCAGGGATGATCGGTGGCCAGCACATAGACCCGCGAGACGGCAAGCGGCGAACGGCCCATGCGATAGCGGGGCGTGAGCAGGGTGGCGGCCGCTTCCGTCGCGCCCGAAGTGAAGACGACATCCTCCGCACTGGCGCCGACAAGAGCGGCGACATCGCCGCGCGCCCCTTCGATCAGATGGCGGGCGGCCCTGCCCTCCGCATGCACCGAGGAAGCATTGGCAAGATCGAGCGCGGCAAGCATCGCCTGCCGCGCTGGATCGGAGATCGGCGCGCTGGCGTTCCAGTCGAGATAGGCGCGAGACTTCGCCATCAGTCGCTCAATATAGCTCCAACATGCCGCTTTTGCTCAACGGGCAGCGTTATTTCCTTGAAATCGCAGGGCAAGGCATCCTATCTACCCGCTCTGTCGATGCAGCGGTCCCTATCTGCTGGACCGCCCATTTTTGAATGGTTCTAAACTAGCTTCTATGGGTGCTGCTTCGGGGCGTCAAGGCGCTTTGGGCCGCACCTGGGTCAGTTCGCCAGTCCGGCCGTGGAATCCGGCGGCGACAAGTGGAGTACAGCATGCCCGAGGTCATCTTTACCGGTCCCGCCGGACGTCTGGAAGGTCGATACCAGCCGTCGACGGAGAAGAACGCGCCGATCGCGATCGTCCTGCATCCGCATCCGCAATTCGGCGGAACGATGAACAACAAGATCGTCTACGACCTCTTCTACATGTTCCAGAAGCGCAATTTCACGACGTTGCGCTTCAACTTCCGCTCGATCGGACGCAGCCAGGGCGAATTCGACCACGGCACGGGCGAACTTTCCGACGCGGCCGCCGCGCTCGACTGGGTGCAGTCGCTGCATCCCGATTCGAAGAGTTGCTGGGTCGCCGGCTATTCCTTCGGCTCATGGATCGGCATGCAGCTTTTGATGCGGCGCCCGGAGATCGAAGGCTTCATCTCGGTCGCGCCGCAGCCCAACACCTATGATTTCGCCTTCCTCGCGCCCTGCCCGTCGTCCGGCCTCATCATCCACGGCGATGCCGACAAGGTGGCTCCGCCCAAGGACGTGCAGGGTCTCGTCGACAAGCTGCACGCGCAAAAAGGCATCACCATCACGCAAAAGACGCTGACCGGCGCGAATCATTTTTTTGCCAATGATGCGGAACTCCTCATCGAGGAATGCAGCGACTATCTCGACCGGCGTCTGGCCGGAGAGCTTGCGGAGCCGAGGCCCAAGCGCATCCGTTGAGGCCGGGCTATCGTCGGGGCAATCGGAGCCCGAACCATGTACCAGCCGCCGCACCATGCCGAGACGAGAACCGAAATTATCCACGCGCTTATGCGCGCGCATCCGCTCGGTCTCCTGGTCTCGAACGGAGTGGACGGGCCGACGGCCAACCCGATCCCCTTCCTGCTCGATGCCGGGAGAGATCCGCACGGCAGGCTGAGAGGGCATCTGTCGAAGGCGAACCCGCAATGGCGGCAGATCGCCGAGCGCCCGCAGGAGCAGGTGCTCGTGATCTTCCAGGGCGTCGATACTTACATCACACCGTCCTGGTACGCGACGAAGCGGGAAACCGGCAAGGTCGTGCCGACCTGGAACTACGCCATCGTGCAGGCGCGCGGCCACGCAAGGATCATCGACGACCGCGACTGGCTTGCCGAACAGATCAACGAATTGACCGGGACGCACGAGGCCGGCCGAACCGACCCCTGGCATGTGTCGGATGCGCCCGAGCCGTTCATCGAGGCGCAGATCAAGGGCATCATCGGGATAGAGATCGAACTTGTCTCCCTCGTCGGCAAATGGAAGGTCAGCCA
>JAKDNM010000101.1 GCA_030456445.1 Hyphomicrobiales bacterium | reverse complement strand
TAAGGGAGTAGGCTCCAAAAGGGCCTCGTGGGTTCGAATCCCATCCTCTCCGCCATCGCCTATTCAGTATGTAAATTTCATGGAATTCAAGGACTTAATGGAGAGGCCTGGAATGCCGATCCTCAAAATGGTCTATTTGACGGCTATCGTGACTACCTGAGAGCGGCTTCTCTCCATGGCATCGATACCCCCGGCCAAAAGCCAAAAGCGTTTCCATGTATCCGGTACAAACCTCATCAGGCGCAACATGGCTCAGGCTAGGCGGATACGACCAGATCAGGAACTTATTCGGCGGGCCAGATGTTCATATGTCACTTGCCAAGGGGTGCTTTGTGAAGGTCTTTCCTCGCCGATCCAATGGAAGCTGTTGGCCGATATCCCGGTGAAACGCCACCGAGTTTTCAGGCCGCGCGAATCTTCGCCGACCTGGACGATGTCCTTGCCTTCGGCCCGTCCGATCTGGCGCGAGTAATCCTGGTTGAGCGGATCGGCCCAGATGATATGCCAGCCATCGATCCCGGGATCGAAGATGCGCAAAGTCGTGCCGTACATAGTGGAAGGCGCAGGACGCTTGGGCCTGATCCAGATATCCTGAATCGCGCGACCTTCCAGCACCCAGCCGAAATGGATTTCTCCGTCTGATTTCTGGATGGTTCCGTCGTCGAGGTGGCGGACGGTATCCATTTCCCAGCTTCCGATCAGCCACCCGTAAAGGGCCATGTCTTTCGCTCGGCCAGCAGGCGGACCTTCGGACCCGAGCGCGGTGAGAAACGGAGAAATCGTCGTATTCATCGTCAAGAAGCCCTTCATTTTCACGGCCACCATGGGAGAACGGCAACCATGGGAGAGAAGTGTCGCATAGTGCTCCTGACACCGGCCGGTCAGGAGATGTTCGGTCTTTCCTCGCTGCCACGGTTAAATCGAGCGGTGGTCGACTGCGATCGGGATAGATGGTCTGGCGGTAATGCCGATTATCCTCGACAAACCGCTTGCCGCAAATTCGACCTCAAAATTCTTGCTTTCCCTTGATCCGGAATTTGTGCCGGCCGCGTCGCGAGGCCTGCTGGCGCGGCTGAAGCCGCGCCAGCAGGCGGGTCACAATGCGGCGCGTGCCAGCTTTTCCATCAGCTTTTGCCGGTCGCCGGTGGATTTGAGGCGGATCGTCATATTCTCGCTCTTGACGGGAACCTGAGGCGGCAGGCTGACCTCTATTTCCGGTGTGTGTTGCGCGGCCCACTGCTTGAAGCGGGGCAGCTTGTTGGGGCCGCTGATGGGGAATGTGTAGCTGTATTTGAAAGTCATCGGGATCGATCCGTGGGAAAGGGCGGCCGATTGCGGGCGCGCGCAAAAACGGCGCAGCCGAAACGGCGGACGCACATGGATTTCTGATGCGGTGGATTGCTATCCTGGCGCCGCTCTTGCTCTCGCAGGTAGCAGCGCCAGGCGATCAGCCGGTTTGAAGGCTGCCTTTGCGGACGATGAAGCGGGCAAAGGAAAGAGTGTGCATGACCGATATGTTGGTCAGGCGACCGGCATTGTCAAACCGGTGCGGGCGGGCAGTTCGCCGCATCTGTCCGGAATGGACCGGGGAGGGATGGTGCGCTCGGCAGGACTTGAACCTGCAACCTACGGATTCGAAGTCCGGTGCTCTATCCATTTGAGCTACGAGCGCGGATCGAAGCATGCGCGACGGGCTAAAGCTGCTCCATCAACGTCGCGGCGCCGGAAGTCACGGCCTTGCCGGGGCTATCCTCGATGTTGAGCGCTTTCACGGTGCCGTCTTCCACGATCATCGAGAAACGCTGCGAGCGGAGGCCGAGGCCGCCCTTGCTGAGATCGGTTTCCAGCCCCAGCTTGCGGATGAAATCGCCATTGCCGTCGGCGAGATAGAGGATCTTGCCTTCGCCGCCGGTGAACCGTGCCCAGGCGCCCATGACATGATGGTCGTTGACCGCGACGACCGCTATCTGGTCGACGCCCCTGGCGATGATCGCATCGTGGTTTTCGAGATAGCCGGGCAGGTGGTTGTTACTGCAGGTCGGGGTGAAGGCGCCGGGCACGGCGAACAGCACGACCTTCTTGCCGGCGAAAATGTCGTCGGTCGTCAGGTCCTTCGCACCGTCCTCCGTCATTGTCTTGAACGTCGCCTCGGGCAGCTTGCCGCCCACTTTGATCGTCATCTGGTTTCTCCTGATTGGGGATTGGAACGGGATTGCTGATGGGTCGAATAATTGAATGGCGCGGCTTGTCCAGCGGTTTTCAGGAACGCCTAGGGAAGAGAAATCGTTCCTGCGACAGCCTCGCCGTTCTGAACCAGCGTGTAGGCGGCCATGGTGCCGGGAGCCGCATTGTCCGGCTGCTCGTAAAGCGGCACCGAAAAGGTCGCCTTGCCGCCCTTGTCGGCGAGCCGCTTGGGCGGGCCGAAGGAGTAGCCTTCAGGCGCGGCAAGGAAAAGCTCCGCCGCCGCCTCGCCGGGTTGGGGAAGCTCCGCCGCTACCGTCAGTGCCTCGCCCGCCTTTTTCGTATCGGTGAGCCGGAAGCCGGATCGTGCCGGGCCGGGAACGGCCTCGAACGCCTGCGTCACGATTGCGGCGTCTTCAAGATTGGCGGGTTCGGCGCCGGGATCGAGCTTGAGTTCGGCCTGTAGCGGGATGCAGATCGTCTGGCAGATGCCGAGGAAGACATGCGCGCCGATCTCTTCGGCTTTCCCGGCCGGCACCTTCAGGCTGACCGCGAAGCTCACCGGCGCTTCATAGCCGTTCCACACGGTCCCTTCCTCGCTGAAGCGCCGCGGCACGGGATAGGCGATGCCGGCAAGCGCTGCGCCGGTGAGCGAAATCGCGGGCGGGACGCCGGTGTCGCCCGGATCGCGCCAATAGGTCTTCCATCCGGGCTTGAGGTCTATCTGGAGGGCACCCCGCAGCATGCCGTCGGCATCCGGCTTTCCCGAAGTGACGAGCCGCACCGCGCCGCCTTGTACATCCGCCCAGGGGCTCGAAGACGCGGTGGCGGTTCCCGGCATCGCGCCGGAAAGGACGGAGGCAAGCAGAAAGGCAGGCAGTTTCTTCATGGCGCGACTTTGGTTTCGCCATCCGTGATTGGCAACGCCGGAAGCCGCAATTGCCATCATTTTTCCGTGAATCGCGCCGATAAATCGACTTTTAGTCGGCTTCCAACGCCGGTGGAAAAACGCTAGCCTTTCGAGATGGACCTGCACGACCTCAAGAGAAAGCCTGGCGGGGCAGGCTATCTGGACGACCAGTTCCTGGTCGCCATGCCCGGCATGCTCGACGAGCGCTTCGCCCGTTCGGTCATCTATGTCTGCGCGCATGGCGAGGACGGAGCGCTCGGCCTCATCGTCAACCAGAAGCAGCAGATGCGCTTCCCCGACCTTCTCGTCCAGCTTGGTGTCGTCAAGGAAAAGGAAGCGATCCATCTGCCGGTGGAGACGCGCGATCTCGTCGTGCGCCATGGCGGCCCGGTGGACAGGAGCCGGGGCTTCGTCCTCCATAGCGGCGATTTCGTCGTGGAGTCGTCCATGCCGGTATCCGACGCGGTGTGCCTTACCGCGACCGTCGACATATTGCGCGCCATTTCCGCCGGCCGCGGCCCCGAGCATGCTTTGATGGCGCTCGGCTATTCGGGCTGGGGCGCCGGCCAGCTCGAGACCGAGATATCCCAGAACGGCTGGTTGACCTGCCCGGCGAACCCAAAATTGCTGTTCGGCGACGAGATCGACAGCATGTATGACCGTATCCTGGCCTCTATCGGTGTGGACGTTACGCATCTGAGCAGCATCGCGGGCCATGCCTGATGTCTGCCATAATGAGGCCGTCATAAATCATTCTATGGTGAAATCCGCGCGCTCAGGTGGCGGGTAATCGGTAAAGGAGAATTCATATGTCAGCGCTCAGCAAGATTGCCATCGCCGCTCTCGGCGTCCTTGCCTACAAGAACCGCGACAAGATCGGTGGCATGTTGGGCGATCTCGGCGACAGTATCGGCGTCACGCCGGGTTCCTCCGGCCCTTCCACTGGCGGACTGGGCGACCTGCTCGACAGTTTCAAGCAGGCCGGCCATGGCGATGCGGCCGATTCCTGGGTGGGTACGGGTCCAAACAAGGCCATCGCGCCTGAGCACGTCGAAAAGGCGATCAGCCCCGAAGTGCTCGACCAGATCGCCCAGCAGACCGGCATGTCGCGCGCGGAAATCCTCGACAGGCTGTCGAAGGACATCCCCGATGCGGTGAACGAGATGACCCCTCAAGGCAAGCTCCCGCCCGAGCCGGCAGGGAAGGGACCGTGGGCCTCGTAAGGAAGCCCCGACTGTAGCGGTTGTGTCCTTCGAGGCCCGCTTCGCTCACATCTCGGGATGAGGGAGGTTTGTGCCAAGAGCCTCATCCTGAAGCGGCGGATTTCAAAAAACGTCCTGAATATGAGGGAAGCAGGCTCTCCCTCCCTCATCCTGAGGCGCGAGCCATGCGCCTACCTCCCTCATCCTGAGGTGCGAGCGGAGCGAGCCTCGAAGGACGCACCAAAAACGCATCGAAGCTGGGAGCCGTCCCGCTCTACTCCGCCGCTCCTGATTTCGCGCGGGAGACTACGAACTCCTCCTTCAGCATCCTGAGCATGGCTTCGGCGGGGCCGGGCGCGCCGAAGGCGAAGCTCTGCACGAACTCGCAGCCCATCTCGCGTAGCTGGCGGGCGTCGGCTTCGTTCGACACCCCTTCCGCCACCACGGCAAGACCGAGTTCGTGCGCCATGCTGATGATCGATTTCAAAAGCACCGGTCGCTTCGGGCTGGGATCGTCGATGAAGCTCCTGTCAATCTTGATCGTGTCGAAGGGGAAACGCGTAAGGTAGGAGAGCGAGGAATAGCCGGTCCCGAAATCGTCGAGCGAAAGGCCGATGCCGAGCCGCTTCAGCCGTGCCAGCACATGGGTGGACTGCTCCGGATTGTCCATGACGAGCGACTCCGTCAGTTCGAGCCGGAAGCAGCGCGGCTCGAGATTGGAGCGCGCGATGACGGAGCGCACGTCGGTGACCAGGTCGCGCCGCAGAAGCTGGCGACTGGAAAGGTTCACCGAGACCGACAGCGGCACGTCGCCGACCAGCTTCTGCCAGCCGGAAAGATCGTCCGCCGCCTGCTGCATGGCAAACAGGCCGAGCGGCACGATCAGCCCGCAACTCTCCGCGATCGGGATGAAGTCGGAGGGCGGTATCGTGCCGCGCTGCGGGTTGTCCCAGCGCAGCAACGCCTCGAACCCCGCCACCGAATGGTCTTCGAGCCGCACGATCGGCTGGTAGAAGAGCTTGATCTCATGGCGTTCCAGCGCCCGCCTGAGGTCGGACTCCAGTTGCAGGCGATCCGACCCGGCGGCTCGGAAGGCGGGCCGGAAGGGCTCGATGCGGTCGCCGCCGAGCCGTTTTGCCTGGTGTACGGCAAGTTCGGCATCCTTGACCATGTCCTCGGCGCTCGCCTGCGTGCCCGTCCAGCTCACCAGCCCGATCGAGGCGGTCAGCACGATCTCGCGCCTGGCGAAGGTGATCGGCGAACGGATGGCGTGGTTGATCGCTTCCGCCACCGAGGCGATGCGGGCCGGCTCGCTTTCCGAAAGCAGCATCAGGGCAAACTGGTCGCCGCCCAGCCGCGCCAGTGAATCGCGCGGCTTCAGGAGCCGGTGCAGCCTGCGCGCGATCGTCAGGAGGATCGTATCGCCCGCTGAGATGCCGAGGCTGTCATTGACCTGCTTGAAACGATCGATATCGATGAAATAGACGGTCGGCCGGACACTCTGTTCCGTTCTCGCGATCGAGATCATTGCCTCCAGCCGGTTCAGGAAAAGCTCGCGGCTCGGCAGCCCTGTAAGGTTGTCGTGCACCGCATCGTGCATCAGCCGTTCTTCGGCCTTCTTCTGGTCGGTAACGTCGGCGAGCGTACCGACGCATCGTATGATCTCGCCGTCCGATCCCATTACCGGCCGGGCTCTTAGCGTGAACCAGCGGTAATGGCCGTCCGCGCCGCGCAGGCGCAGATCCTGGGATATCCTGCCGCGCTTGTGTTCCAGCACCACATCGAGCGTCGTGCGGAAGGAGTCGCGATCCTCGCTATGCAGCAGAGGCAGCCACGTACGCGCCGCACCCTGCAAACTGCCTGCCGGAAGGCCGAGCAGCCCGCTCACATCCGGCCGCGTCACGACGCGATCGCGCGCCACGTCCCAGTCCCACACGATGTCGCCCGAACCGGTGATGGCGAGCGCCTGCCGCTCGAGATCGCTGAAAAGCCCCTGGTGCACGCCGCCGCCCGCCAGCGCGTGCTGCATGACGGTAAAGCCGATGAGGAGCACGATCAGCACCAGCCCGCCGCCGAGTGCGGGCTGCACGATGTCGTTGTTGAGCGTCCCTGTAACGGCCATCCACGAGCCGCCGAGCCAGACCAGCACCATCAGCCAGCTCGGGATCAGCATGATCGCCCGGTCGTAGCCGCGGAAGCTGAGGAAGGCGATAAGGCCGAGCCCGACGACCGCGGTCGCGGCAAGCGAGATGCGTGCGAGCCCCGCCGCCATCTCGGGATCGTAGACGGCGACGCCGGCGATCGCCGCCAGCCCCGCCATCCAGGCGAAGACGCCGTAGCTGAAATGGCCGTGCCAGCGGTTGAGGTTGAGATATGCGAAAAGGAATATGACGAAGGTCGTCGCCAGCCCCACTTCCGCGCCGGCCCGCCAGACCTGTTCGTTGCCCGGCGAAATGGCGATGACTTTGGCAAGGAAGCCGAAATCGATGCAGATATAGGCGAGAACGGCCCAGGCAAGCGCCGCCGTCGCGGGAAAGAGCGAGGTTCCCTTGACCACGAAGAGGATGGTCAGGAACAGCGCCAGAAGCCCGGAGATACCGATGACGATGCCACGATAGAGCGTGTAGGAGTTGACCGCGTCCTTATAGGCGTCCGGAGCCCATAGATAGATCTGCGGCAGCGTGGGTGCAGTCAGTTCGGCCACGAAGGTGACGACCGAGCCGGGGTTGAGCGTGACGAGGAACACGTCGGAATCGGGGCTCGCCTGCCGGTCGAGCGCGAACCCTTCGCTTGGCGTGATCGCGGCGATGCGCTTGGTGCCGAGATCGGGCCAGATGAGCCCCGATCCGACCAGCCGGTAATGCGGCGCCACGATCAGCCGGTCGATCTGCTGGTCGGTCGTGTTGGCGAGCGCGAAGACGGCCCAGTCGCCGCTGGCGTGCTGATCCTTCGCTTCCACCTCGATGCGCCGCACGATGCCGTCGGCGCCGGGCGCCGTGGAAACCTGGAAATTGTCGCCCTTGTCGCGGTAGATCTGGACGGCGCGGGAGAGATCGAGCGCCACGTCGTCGCGAGAAATCTTGATCGGCTCCACCGCATGGGCGGGCAGGATCGCGAACAGTCCGACCAGAAGGGCGAGTGCAAGGATCAATCGGTCGGGATGAAATCTTCGCACTTGGTCCGTTCGCCTTCTCACGCGGAATTGCCGGGTCGCCCCCAGGGAGCGGGTAAGTCGCTGGCAATCAGCGCGTAGAGATAGTGGTCCTGCCAGCTTCCGTTGATCCTGAGATAGGATTTGAGAAGCCCTTCGCGCGTGAATCGGGCTTTTTCAAGCACCCGTATCGACCGCCTGTTATCGGGAATACAGGCGGCCTCGATCCGGTGCAAGCCGAGCCTGTCGAACGCATAGGGGATAACCAGATTGACGGCTTCGAGCATCAGGCCCCTGCCGGCGTGGCGTTCGCCGACCCAGTAGCCGATCTGGCCGGATTGGGAGACCCCGTGACGGATATTGCCGAGCGTGATCCCGCCGGCCAGCGCTCCGTTCTGGTTGAGGAAGATGAAAAAGGGCACCGCGCTGCCGTGCTGGTAGTCCTCCCGGTAGCGGTGCAGGCGCATGCGCCATGCCTGCCGCTCCAGTTCACCCGGCGCCCAGCGTGGCTCCCAAGGCTCGAGGAAGCCGCGGCTCGCCTCGCGCAGTGCCGCCCATGCAGTGTAGTCAGCGCCCACCGGCACGCGCAGCGTGATGCGCCTGCCTTTGAGAACCGGCGTATCGCGTTTGAGAAAAGAGAGCGCCAGCATGCTTGGCTAGGGTGACGACCCCCTCAGCCGGCGAGACGGCGTACCGACGGCGTCGGGCCGCCAAGCGCTTCACGGATTGTCTCGAAGGCCGGCAGCGCGCCAACCGGTCCGATGGCCGCGACGGTCGGCTTGGTGTTGAAAAGCCGCTCGGCAAGGTCCCTCAGGCGCTCCGTGTCGATCGCCGAAAGCCGTTCGACAAGTTCCTGCATCGGGATCGGCCGGCCGTAGAGCATGAGTTGCCGGGCGATCTGAGAAGCCCGGCTGGCCGCGCTCTCCTGCGACATCACAAGGCCGGCGCGGTACTGCGCGCGCGCGCGGTTGAGTTCTTCCGGCAGGATATTCTCGCCTGCGCGCTGCAACTCGTCCAGAATGACCGGCACAAGCCTGGCGATGTCGTCCTTGCCGGTCGCGGCATGCACGCCAAAGACGCCGGTGTCCGAAAAGCCCCAGTGGAACGCATATACGGAATAGCAAAGGCCGCGTTTCTCGCGAACCTCCTGGAACAGGCGCGACGACATACCGCCGCCGAGCACCATGGAAAGAAGCTGCGAGGTGTAGAAATCTCGCACATGATAGGCACGACCCTCGAAGCCGAGCAGGATCTGCGCGTCCATCAGGCCGCGATCCTCGCGGTAGTCGCCACCGACATAGTTGGCGTATTGCGGCAGCACGCTTTCCGCTTTCGCGCGAAAGCCGCCCAGCCTGGACTCCACCTGCCGCACGAATTCATCATGCTTGACGGCGCCGGTGGCGACCACGACCATGCGGTCGGCGCCGTACTGACGGTCCATGTAGGAGCGAAGCTGGGCCGAAGTGAAGGACTTCACCGTTTCCGGCGTGCCGAGGATGGAACGGCCGATCGTCTGGTGGCGGAAGGCGGTTTCGGTGAAGCGGTCGAAGACGATGTCGTCGGGCGTGTCGTAGGCCGCGCCGATCTCCTGCAAGATGACATGCTGCTCGCGCTCCAGTTCGTCTGGATCGAAGCGTGAATCGGTGAGGATGTCGGAAAGGATATCGACGGCGAGCGACACGTCGTCGGCCAGAACGCGCGCGAAGAACGCAGTCGTCTCGACGCTTGTCGCCGCGTTGATCTCGCCGCCCACGTCCTCGATCTGGGAGGCGATGTCCCAGGCCGAGCGCTGCCCGGTTCCCTTGAAAGCCATATGCTCGAGGAGGTGGGCGATGCCGTGCTCCTCTTCGCGCTCGTTTCGGGCTCCGGATTTGACCCAGACGCCCAGCGCGACGCTTTCGATGGAAGGAATGGTTTCGGTCGCAACCGTCAGGCCGTTCGAAAGACGGCTAACCTCGACACCCATTAATGAGATACTCCCTTTACGCGCGCCGCCCGTGTACGCCGCATAATGTAATCTTCCAACATTTTCGGGTCGGAGGGAAGCGCCGTGAAGTTTTCAGTGCGCTCCATCAGATCGGAGAGGAAGGCGGGGAGTGCCGGGGCGACCCCGCTGGCTTCCCTGACGGCTGCGGGAAACTTGGCTGGATGGGCCGTCGACAGCACGACCATCGGCGCCTTCGGATCGGCCTTTTCACGCGCGACCTTGATGGCGGTCGCGGTATGCGGATCGGCGAGATAGCCGTCCTGTTCGAGGAGATCGCGGATCGTCCCGGCCGTTTCGGCCATGGTCGAGCGGCCGGCCGCAAACCCCTGGCGGATCGATGAAAACTGGCGTTTCTCCAGCTCGAACGCGCCGGATTGCTTCAGGCTTTCCATCTGGCGCCGCACCAGCGCTGCGTCGCGGTCCGCCGCCTCGAAAAGCAGCCGCTCGAAATTGGACGATATCTGTATGTCCATGGAAGGCGAGGTCGTCTCGACAACCTTGCGCGTCTCGTAGCGGCCGCTCTCCAATGTGCGCGTCAGAATGTCGTTATCGTTGGTGGCGATGACGAGGCGATCGATCGGCAGGCCCATCCGCTTGGCGGCGTAGCCGGCGAAAATGTCCCCGAAATTGCCGGTCGGCACCGTGAAGGAGACCGGCCGGTCCGGCGCACCGAGCGAGACGGCAGCCGAAAAATAATAGACGATCTGGGCCATGATACGCGCCCAGTTGATCGAATTGACGCCGGAAAGCGAAACCGTGTCGCGGAAGGCGTGATTGTTGAAGAGGCCTTTGACGAGGCCCTGGCAGTCGTCGAAATTGCCCTCGATCGCCAACGCGTGGACGTTGGCTGCGGTCGAACCGGTCATCTGCCGCTGCTGCACCGGCGAGACGCGGCCGTGCGGGAAAAGGATGAAGATGTCGGTGCGGTCGCGCCCGGCGAAGGCATCGATGGCCGCGCCGCCGGTGTCGCCCGAAGTAGCGCCGACGATGGTGGCGCGTTCGCCGCGCTCGGCCAGCAAATGGTCCATCAGCCGCGCCAGAAGCTGCATGGCCACGTCCTTGAAGGCGAGCGTCGGTCCGTGGAAGAGTTCCAGCACGAATTCGTTGGCGCCCGTCTGCACCAGCGGACACACCGCCTCGTGGCGGAAGGTGGCATAGGCCTCGTGCACGATTGTCGAGAACGTCTCGCCGTCGATCTCGCCGTTCGCAAACGGCGTCAAAAGCCGGACCGCCATATCCGGATAGGACAGGCCGCGAAGGGCGCGGATTTCAGCCGCGCCGAAATGCGGCCATTCTTGGGGCAGATAAAGCCCGCCGTCGCGGGCGAGCCCGGCGAGAAGCGTGTCGGAAAAGCCAAGTGCCGGGGCTTGCCCTCTGGTACTGATATACTGCATTTTCTGTCGGTCCGTTGCGTCCGCCTCAAGCTCCGAGGGAAAACCGTTTCCCGCCGGTCGCATTTCCGATCCGGCGTTGATATAGACACCTTCTCCGCGGCGGGGAAACAGGTTGAGGGAGTTTCGTGTGTTCGAGAGCAGATTTCCAGCTTCATTGTTCGCGGCCGGTCTTATCCTGACGCTTGCCGGTTGCCAATCCGGCGGGGGCTTGAGCAAACTCGACCCCGGCGTGAAGGACGCGCCGCCTCCGCCGTCCACCAAGATCAGCCAGAAGGACCTTCTGGCATATTGCCCGACCGTTACGCTGCGCGAAGGCACGGCCTTCTACAGCCAGTATGCCAAGGGCGCCAGGAAGCCCAGGAAGAACGAAGACGATCCGCTGGCGGGGGCCGACGCGCAGCCCGATAATTCGGCAAGCCGGATCTATCAGGCCGCGATCACCGACGTGACGCGCTCGTGCAGCTATAATGGCGGCATGCTCACCATGACTGTCGCCGCAGCCGGCAAGATCGTGCCGGGGCCGATGGGCAAAGCCGGATCGGTGACGCTGCCGATCCGGGTCGTGGTGCTGCGCGACGGCGACGTCATCTATTCCAACCTCGCGAAATATCCCGTGCAGATCGCGGATAGTTCCGAGGCCGCCCAGTTCCTCTACAGCAATGCGAACGTGACTTTCGAGGCGCCGGCCAAGCGCAACATCCAGGTCTTCGCCGGGTTCGACGCTGGCCCCGAGGCCGGCAAGTCGAAGAAAAAGTAGCGTATTGCGGGCGGCGTGGTTCCTATAGCGGCTCCGCCCATTCCGACAGCGCGGCAAGGATGGCCGGAAATTCCGCCCAGCGGCGGATGACGGTCTCCGCGCCGGCCTCGGTCAGCCGGTCTGCATGGCCCGGATAGGAGTGCGATGCGCCGGTGAAGCCGATGACGCGCATGCCGGCCGCCTTCGCGCCCGTTACGCCATGCACCGAATCCTCGATGACGAAACTCTGTTTCGGATCGGCCTTCAGCGTCTCCGCCGCATAGAGGAAAACGTCCGGCGCCGGCTTGGTGCGTTTCGACGGTATTTCGAGACCCGAGAAGATCAGTCCTTCGAAAAGCGGCGTCAGGCCGGCTCTTGTCAGCGAAAGCTTCACTCGCTTCGTGCTTGAGTTGGAGCATATGCAGCGCGGACCTTTGACCGACGCGACCGCCTGCCGCGCGCCTTCGATCGCCCGCACCTCGGCGGCGAGCCGCTTGTCGATCAGTTCTTCGGTCCGCGCGATGATCGAAGCCTGGAGGGGCAGGCCGGTCTCGGTCTCGATCCGAAGCAGCATGTCGGTGAAGGTCAGCCCGGCGAAGCGCTCGGAAAGTTCGTCGGCGTCGATCTCGTAGCCGGCTTTCGTCAGCACCTCGGCCTCGACGCGGGCGGCGATGATTTCGGAATCGACGAGAACGCCGTCGCAATCGAAGATGACCAGTTCGGGAGCCGGCATAGAGGGATTCCAGTTGTTGGAGGATTGCCGGACATTTATGCATTCCACCCTCGGGTGGCAACCGCGCCCCGATGGCGCATCTCGCGTACCACCGGATTCCGATCCCATTTCATTAAATGTTTACCGAGAAGGGTAACCATAACGATCAGTAAAGAGTAACGCGCGTTCCGGGTACATTTCATGTCGTCATCGCACTTCGCCGAAGAGATTTCGCCTGCCGCCGGTGCGGCTGGCTGGCTGGATACGATCATCAAGGGCGACTGCGTGGCGGCGCTGGAAAGGCTGCCGGAGAAATCGATCGACATCGTCTTCGCCGATCCGCCCTACAACCTCCAGCTTGACGGCGATCTTCACCGCCCCGACCAGTCCAAGGTAGATGCCGTCGACGACGCGTGGGACCAGTTCGAAAGTTTTGCCGCCTATGACGCCTTCACCCGCGCCTGGCTGCTTGCCGTCCGTCGCGTGCTGAAGCCGAACGGCACGATCTGGGTGATCGGCTCCTACCACAACATCTTCCGTGTCGGCGCGATCATGCAGGATCTCGGCTTCTGGATGCTGAACGACATCGTCTGGCGCAAGACCAACCCGATGCCGAATTTCCGCGGCCGCCGCTTCCAGAACGCCCACGAGACCATGATCTGGGCGTCCCGAGACGCCAAGGCGAAAGGATACACCTTCAATTACGAGGCGCTGAAGGCGGCGAACGACGACCTCCAGATGCGCTCGGACTGGCTGTTTCCGATCTGCACCGGCGCCGAGCGCCTGAAGGGCAAGGACGGCGCCAAGGTTCACCCGACGCAGAAGCCGGAAGCGCTTCTCGCTCGCATCATGATGGCTTCGAGCAAGCCCGGCGACGTCGTGCTCGACCCGTTCTTCGGCTCCGGCACCACCGGCGCGGTGGCACGGCGCCTCGGCCGTCATTTCGTCGGCGTCGAGCGCGAGCAGGTCTATATCGACGCCGCGACGGCGCGTATTTCGGCGGTCGAGCCGCTGGCAGAGGCCGACCTGACGGTCATGACCGGCAAGCGGGCCGAACCGCGTGTCGCCTTCGCCAACCTGCTCGACGCCGGTCTCGTCCGGCCGGGCACGGTGCTTTACGATTCGCGCCGCCGCTTCGCCGCTTCCGTTCGCGCCGACGGAACGCTCTCCTCCGAAAGCCGCGCCGGTTCGATCCATCGCCTCGGCGCCATCGTGCAGGGGCTCGACGCCTGCAATGGCTGGACCTTCTGGCACTATGAGGAAAAGGGCAGCCTGAAGCCGATCGACGAGTTGCGCGCGATCGCCCGCCAGCGCATGCAGCTCAGCGCGGCATAGACGGGATCAGACCTCGATCCCGTAACGCGCGAGGTCCTTGCGCAGCGTCTCCGCATCGGTGAACAGCACCGCGTTCCATCCCGCCGCGCGGGCGCCTTCGATGTTCGGCGCGCTGTCGTCGATGAAGAGCGTGGCCTCAGGCTCGAGGCCGAACGCGGAAATGTGGTGGTCGAAGATGGCGCGATCCGGCTTGATGGCGCGGATATCGCCCGACACGGTCACCCCGCGCGGCTTTTGCAGGAAAGTGTAACGCTCCCGCGCCTCGACGAAGGTGTCGGAGGCGAAATTGGTCAGCATGGTCACGTCATGGCCCTGCTCGACCAGCGCTTCCATGATGGCGACACTCCCCTCATAGGCGTGCGGCACCATCTCGTGCCAGTTGAGGCGAAAGCCGCGGATGTTCTCCGCTTCGTCCGGATGGTCGGCGATCAGAAGCGCCTCGGCCTCCTCCCAGCTACGGCCGCGATCCTGCTCGATGTTCCATTCGGGCGTGCAGATTTCGGTAAAAAACCGGCGTCGCTTCTCATCATTGGGGATAAGCCGACGGTAGGGCAGTTCCGGGTCGTAATGGATCAGAACCTTGCCGATATCGAAGACGATGTGGCGGATTTCATTCATGCTTTTCTCGCTTGAAGAGGATGCGGTCGCTTCGTGGCTCCGGGAACCGCCGCCTCGATGACCTTTTTCATGATGGTCGGCAAGGCCTCGTCCCGGACTTCTCCGGTCGCAGACCACCAATGATCGGCCGGTGCGGCGAGGCTTTGCCGTTCTGCCCGGTAGACCTGCAATTCCAGCGCGAAATGCGTGAAGACATGGGTGATTGCGCCGGCATGTTTCCAGCCGGCCGAAAAAGGCGCGGCATCGCTGCCGGTCGCGCCGTTGCGGCGTGCGGTCCAATCGGTCGTAGGTACCTCCGTCATCCCGCCGAGCAAGCCGGATTCGGGGCGCCGCCTGAGCAGGATGGCGCCGTCTTGCCGCACCGCGACGAAGGCGGCGCCCACGCGGCGCGGCTTTTCCGCACGGATCGCAGGGATCGGGAAGCGCTCCGGCTCGCCACTTGTCAGCGCCGTGCAATTTTCGCGGAGCGGACAGAGAAAGCAGGCCGGCCGGCGCGGCGTGCAGATCGTTGCGCCGAGGTCCATCATGGCTTGCGCGAAATCGCCTGGCCGGCCGGCCGGCGTCATGGCGTCGACAATGGCGCGGATTTCGCGCTTGGCCTCGCGCACCGGCCGCTCGATCGCCTGAAGCCGCGCGGCGACGCGCTCGATATTGCCGTCCACGACCGCCGTCCGGAGGTCGAAGGCGATGGCGCCGATCGCGGCCGCCGTATAGTCGCCGATGCCGGGCAACGCCTTCAGGCCGGCCTCGGTCGAAGGGAAGACACCGCCCATTCGTTCCGCCACCTCGTCGGCGCATTTCTTCAAATTGCGCGCCCTCGAATAGTAGCCGAGCCCGGCCCAGGCCTTCATCACGTCCTCGGTGGAGGCAGCCGCGAGCGCCGATATATCCGGCCATTTGCCGATGAATTTCAGGAAATAGGGTTTGACCGTCTCGACCCCGGTCTGTTGCAGCATGATTTCCGAAAGCCAGACATGGTACGGGTCCGGGCGCCTGCCGCGCCTGAGTTCGGCTGGCGGCGTCCGCCACGGCAGGTCGCGGTGGTGCAGGTCGTACCAGGCGAGCAGCGCCGGGGCGATAGCGGTCGGTTTTCCATCTGTGCTGTTGATCGTTCGGGCTGCGGGTGGCATGGATTTCT
>JAKDNM010000100.1 GCA_030456445.1 Hyphomicrobiales bacterium | reverse complement strand
CGACCGCCTCGCCATTCCGGTTCAGCACACGGATGATCGAATAGGCGAGATCGCGGATATCTTCGGGCTTCGCGTCGATTTCCGGCCGCCGCACAGAGCCTGCCGAGGCGATTTTCACGTCGGAGAAGTCCGGCTTGCCGCCCGGTCTGACCTCGGGTTCTGGTACGTGAAGCGAAAGCGGAGCCTCTGTCGCCATCTGTCGTTTCCTCACCACCCTTATCCGTTTCCGGCCGCATTCCATCGCAGCCTTGCGGCTGGTGCAATTGCAAATGGACACCTTGCCATGGAACTATTCAACCCATAAGTCCGTTTCAGGGACGAAGGAACACGATACTGCTTGAGAGGAGTGGATCATGAAAAGAATCATATCGCTGTTGTCGGCCGGGGTGCTGGCGATATCCATGTCGCTACCCGTGATGGCCGCTCCGCAGGGTTTCGGCCACGGCAAGATCTTCAATGCTCAGGAAGGGAGTAATGTGATCAGCGTCCGTGATCATGGCCGGCGCGCCTACAGGACTCACAATCGTCGGCACGGCCGTCACCACCGCGGTTTCTCCCGCCATGACGGCCACGGTTGGTACAACGGCCATCGCGGTTACCGTCACCGCCGGCATGGCTACCGCCAGTATAATGGCTGGTGGTTCCCGGCCACCGCTTTCCTGGGCGCCGCGATCATCGGCAACGCGATTGCCAACGCGCCCCGCGGCGGCAACGCCCACGTGCAATGGTGCTACAATCGTTATCGTTCGTACCGGGCTTCCGACAATACCTTCCAGCCCTATAACGGGCCGCGCAAACAGTGCGTGTCACCCTACTGAGCTGGCATCCATTCGCATGGATCAGAAGCCCCGGTCATCGGCCGGGGCTTTTCTTGGAGGCCGGATGCGGCTAAGGAAACCGGCTTGAGCAGTTGGGCGCGTTCCTCGGAACGCCCGCTCTTTAGGCATCGCTTTTCGTGCGCCGCACGGCATCCTTCCAGCCTTTGATACGTGCCGAGCGGGTCTTGGAATCCATCTGAGGCTCAAAGCGCCGCTCCAGCGCCCAGGATTTCGCGAAGTCGCTGGCGTTCGGCCATACGCCAGCCTTCGAGCCTGCAAGCCACGCCGCGCCGAGCGCCGTGGTCTCCAGTATTTCCGGCCGGTCGACCGGCGCGTCCAGGATGTCGGCAAGCCTCTGCATGGTCCAGTCGGACGCCACCATGCCGCCATCGACCCTGAGCACGGTGCGGGCCGATCCCTTCCAGTCCTTGCGCATGGCGTCGAGCAGGTCGCGCGTCTGGAAGGCAACCGATTCCAGCGCCGCCCGCGCCAGTTCGGCCGGCCCGGAATTGCGCGTCAGCCCGAAGATCGCGCCGCGCGCATCGGCATCCCAATGCGGCGCGCCGAGGCCGACGAAGGCAGGCACCAGATAGACCGCCTGCGCCGGATCGGCCTTTGCGGCAAGGTCGCCGCTTTCCGCCGCGTGGCCGATCAGTTTCATGCCGTCGCGCAACCACTGCACCGCGGCACCGGCGACGAAGATCGAGCCTTCCAGCGCGTAAATCGTCTTGCCCTTCAGCCGATATGCGATGGTGGTGAGCAGCCTGTTTTTCGAGCGCACCATCTCCGCGCCGGTATTCAGCAGCGCGAAGCAGCCGGTCCCATAGGTCGATTTCATCATGCCCGGCCTGAAACAGGCCTGGCCGATGGTCGCCGCCTGCTGGTCGCCGGCGACGCCGAGGATGGGAATCCCGGCACCGAAGAGCGCCTTGTCCGTCACGCCGAAATCATCCGCGCAATCCTTCACTTGCGGCAGGATGTTTAAAGGGACATCGAGGATTTTCAACAATTCCTCGTCCCATTCATTGCGGCCGATGTCGTAAAGCAGCGTCCGCGAAGCGTTGGTCGCATCGGTAAGGTGTTTGCGGCCGCCGGTGAGCCGCCAGATAAGGAACGTGTCGATGGTGCCTGCGGCAAGCTCTCCCCTCGCCGCGCGCCGCCGCGCGTCCTTCACGTGGTCGAGCAGCCAGGCAAACTTGGTGCCGGCAAAATAGGGATCGAGCAAAAGGCCGGTCGCGCGCGAGAATTTCGGCTCCAGCCCCTTCTTCCTGAGCTTCCGGCAAAGCGGCGCGGTGCGCCGGTCCTGCCAGACGACGGCGTTGTGGATCGGCTTGCCGGTAGCGCGATCCCATATCACGGCAGTCTCGCGCTGGTTGGTGATGCCGATAGCCGTGATATCCGCTGCCTTGAGCTTCGCCTGCCGAAGCGCGGTTTTCACTGTGGCGACGACGGAATTCCAGATGTCTTCGGGGTCGTGCTCGACCCAACCGGAAGCAGGATAGATCTGGCGGAACTCCTGCTGGCCCTGCGCCACGATCTTCATGGCGCCGTCGAAGACGATGGCGCGGCTCGATGTCGTGCCCTGGTCGATCGCCAGAATGTATCCGCTCATCTGTTTCCCTTCTTTCGGCCCCTTCTTCCGGCTTGCGGACAACTGTCTTTCCAGCCGCGGCGTCAGTCGAGATGGCCCGCGCCGTTTCTTATTTCCACGCTTTCCATGCCGCTCAGCGCCATCTGGCTCCCATCTGGAAAAGCGACGATGCATCCGTTCTGGCAGACATCCACCTGCTCGCCCGGATCGAGACTGCGCTCGGAGACGCCGCCCGCCTCCATGATCGTGATGGTCTGGCGCTCGGCGTCGCCGTTTGTAATATCGGCCGCAAGTGCCGGGCCGGCGACGGACAAGGCGAGCAAGGCACTCGTGATTAGGCGTTTCATCATCGGTCGGTGTCTTCACCGTCTCCCTGATCCGGACGATCCGTTTCGTCCTCGGAGAGACTTATAGCGGGGTCGGCGATGACGGCAAGCAGAGCCGGACGGATGGTGAACGGGCGGGAAATCCGAGGTCGGCTGGCCGAAAAGGCATGGCGCTTTCCTTGCCTTGGCTTTATCCCACTGCCTGTAGGTTCGCTCGGCGTCGTCTCGGCAGGGGAACATGGCGGAATATTCGGCACTATCGCTTTTGCGAAACGCCTTTTCAGGCAACAAGGACTGGAAACCGGCGTGGCGCAAGCCAGACCCCAAGCCCAGCTATGATGTTATCATCATCGGTGGCGGCGGGCACGGCCTTTCCACAGCCTATTACCTCGCGGCGGAGCATGGAATTACCAACGTCGCGGTCATCGAACGCGGCTGGCTCGGCCAGGGCAATATCGGCCGCAACACCACCATGATCCGCTCCAACTACCTGCTGCCCGACAATATCCGGTTCTACGAGCATTCGGTGAAATTGTGGGAAAACCTCTCCCACGAACTGAACTACAACGTCATGTTCTCGCAGCGCGGCGTACTCAACCTCGCCCACACGCCCTCGCAGATGGACGATTTTGCCCGCCGCGGTAACGCTATGCGGTTGAACGGCGCCGACGCGGAACTTCTTTCGGCCGACGAAGTGGCGCGAAAGGTCCCAGGCCTCGATATGTCGGCCTCTGCCCGCTTTCCGATCATCGGCGGACTGTTGCAGCCACGCGCCGGCACGGCCCGCCACGACGCCGTCGCCTGGGGCTTTGCACGCGGCGCCGACCGGCGCGGCGTCGACATCATCGAGAATTGCGAAGTCACCGGCTTCCTGCGCGACGGTGACCGCATCATCGGCGTGAAGACGACACGCGGCGAAATCCGCGCCAGGAAAACGGCGGTGGCCGTGGCCGGCATGACCGGCCATGTGATGAAGCTTGCCGGCATCGACAAGCTGCCGATCGAGAGCCATGTGCTTCAGGCCTTCGTGTCGGAATCGTTGAAACCCTTCGTCGACCCGGCCGTCACTTTCGGGTCGGGCCATCTCTACATGACCCAGTCCGACAAGGGCGGTCTTGTCTTCGGCGGCGACATCGACGGCTACAATACCTATGCCCAGCGCGGCAACCTGCCGATCGTCGAGGACGTGATGAGCGAGATGATCGCCATGTTCCCCGGCCTGGCCCGCGTAAGGCTGCTGCGCTCATGGGGCGGCATCATGGATATGTCGATGGACGGCTCGCCGATCATCACGACTGGACCTCTCCCCGGCATGTATCTCAATTGCGGCTGGTGCTATGGCGGCTTCAAGGCAACGCCGGCTTCGGGCTGGGCGTTTGCCTACACCATCGCACGCGACCAGCCGCACGCCATCAACGCCGCCTACACGCTCGACCGCTTCAATCGCGGCATCCTCATCGACGAGAAGGGCCAGGGCGCCACGCCCCGGCTGCATTGAGACCATAAGATGCTGATCACCTGCCCCTATTGCGGACCGCGCGATCTTTCCGAATTCACCTATCAGGGCGACGCGAACCGCGCCCGCCCCGACCCGGCCTCGACCGAACAGCAGGCGTGGTACGACTATGTCTACCAGCGCGTGAACACGGTCGGCGACCATAAGGAATACTGGCAGCATTCGGGCGGCTGCCGCAGCCACCTCGTCGTGGTGCGCAGCACGCTCACGCATGTAATTTCGTCCGTGGGCTTCGCCCGCGAACACGACGAACGCAAGTCGGCGACCCGCCACAAGAGCGGAGGGAAGGCATGAGCCCGCGCCGCGCAGCCTCCGGCGGCCGCATCGATCGCGCCCGCACCATCCGCTTCACCTTCGACGGCAGGGCCTATACCGGCCATGCAGGCGATACGCTTGCCTCCGCGCTCATGGCAAATGGCGCGACGCTTTTTGGGCGCTCGTTCAAATACCATCGTCCGCGCGGCGTACTGACGGCCGGCATCGACGAGCCTAACGCGCTGGTCACGATCCTGAGCGGCGATGTCCGCGAGCCGAACATCCCGGCGACCACGGTCGAGATCTACGATGGGCTTTCCGCCGCCAGCCAGAACCGCTTCCCTAGCCTCGGCTTCGACATCGGCGCGGTCAACCAACTCGGCGGCAAGCTCCTCTCCGCCGGTTTTTACTACAAGACCTTCATGGGGCCGGTGGTCGGCCCGCTGAAAGGCACGCGGTTCTGGATGTTCTGCGAGCATTTCATCCGCCGCGCCGCCGGTCTCGGCAGCGCCGGCTACGCCGCCGATGATGCCCGCTACGAGAAGATGAACGCTTTCTGCGACATTCTTGTCGTCGGGGCCGGGCCGGCGGGCCTGTCCGCCGCCAAAGCGGCAGCGACCGCAGGCCACCGCCTAATTCTCGCCGACCTCGATGCAACTCTCGGCGGATCGGCCAAATGGTCCGGCGAAACCATCGACGGCAAGGATGCAGCCGGATGGGCCGAGGCAGCCGCCACGGAACTAGCCGCGCTCCCCAATGTGCGCGTCCTGCCACGCACGACGGTGTGGGGCTATTACGACAACAATACGCTCGCCGCGCTGGAGCGGGTCGCCGACCATAGATTGACGCCGGGCAAAGGTGAGCCGCGCCACCGCCACTGGACCATCCGCGCCGACACGGTGGTGCTTGCCTCAGGCGCCTTCGAGCGGACGCTGGTCTTTCCGGGCAACGACAGACCGGGCGTAATGCTCGCTTCCGCAGCCGAGCGCTATGCCAATGAATATGGCGTGCTGCCGGGCAACAACGTCGCGATCTTCACCAACAATGACAGTGCCTACTGTGCCGCCGCGGCGCTGAGGCAAGCAGGCGCCTCGATTGCCGCTATCATCGACGTGCGACCCGACATTTCGACTGCCGCACGCGATCTCGCCGCGCAGACCGGCGCCGAACTGCTCCTTGGCCATGCTGTCATAAAAGCGGAGGGCGGTAAGCAGCTTACCGGCATCAAGGTGCAGCGCTTCGACAATTCCACCGGCGTGCTGTCGGGCGAACCTCGCTCGATAGAGGCGGATTGTCTCGCCATTTCCGGCGGCTGGTCGCCGGTCGTGCATCTTGCCAGCCAGGCCGGCGGCAAGCCGGAATGGGATGCGGACCGCCAAGCCTTCATGCCCCCGCCTGCGACGCAGAACTGGATCGGCGCCGGCGCTTTCACCGGGGCGGCCAATACCGAAACGGCGATCGCCGAAGGCCGCAAGGCCGGCGAGAAGGCTGCCGGCGCCAAAGCTTCCCGTGCCAGGCCGGTGAAGGTCTTCGCGCCCGCGCTCGATCCGCATCCCGCGCCCTATCGCGAAATCCGCGCGGACGGGAAAGCGTTTGTCGATCTCCAGCACGACGTGACGGCCGAGGACGTGCGGTTGGCACACCGCGAAGGCTTCGTCTCGGTCGAGCATCTGAAGCGTTATACAACGCTTGGCATGGCGACCGACCAGGGCAAGACCTCCAACGTCCCGGGCCTCGCCATCATGGCCGACGCGCGCGGCCTGTCCATCCCCGAGGCCGGCACGACCCGCTTCCGCCCACCCTTCGCAGCGGTTTCGCTCGGCGCGCTTGCCGGCGAACGCTATGGCGACCTGAGGCCCGACCGGCTGACCCCGATGCATGACTGGCATGTCGAGCAGGGCGCGAGAATGTTGCCCGCAGGCCTCTGGTTCAGGCCGCAGATATACGGCGATCCGGGCGAGACGGTCGAACAGGCCTATGTGCGCGAGGCGAAGGCTGTCCGCGAATCCGTCGGCATGGTCGATGTCTCCACCCTCGGCAAGATCGCCGTACAGGGTCCGGACGCCGCCCAATTCCTCGACCGCGTCTATACGAACATGTTCTCGACGCTCGCAGTCGGCAAGGCGCGCTACGGGCTGATGCTGCGCGAGGACGGCATCGCCTACGATGACGGCACGACATGGCGGCTCGGCGAGCAGGAATTCCTGATGACCACGACGACGGCCAATGCCGGCAAGGTCATGCAGCAGCTCGAATATTATCTCGACATCGTCTGGCCGGAACTCAAAGTCCACCTCACCTCCGTCTCCGACGAATGGGCGGGCGCCGCGATTGCCGGACCCAAGGCCCGCGACGTGCTCGCCGCCTGCGTCGCCGGCACCAAGGTCGACAACGAGGCGCTGCCTTTCATGGGCATCGTGCATGGCCAGATCGACGGCGTGAAGGTGATGATCTGCCGCCTCTCCTTCTCCGGCGAGATGGCCTTCGAGGTCTATTGCGGCGCAGGCTTCGGCACCCATGTCTGGGAAGCGCTGATGCAGGCCGGCAAGCCTTTCGGCATCGTGCCCTACGGCATGGAGGCGCTCGGCACGTTGCGCATCGAAAAGGGCCACGTCACCGGTGCCGAGATCGACGGCCGCACCACAGCCCGCGATCTCTATCTGGACTGGATGCTGTCCAAGAAAAAGCCCTTCGCCGGCTCCGCCGTCATGGATCGCGATGGCCTGCTTTCTCCGTCCCGGCTGAAGCTCGTCGGCGTCGTCTCGCTTGACGACCAGGCGCTTGCCGGCGGCGCACATATCGTGACCGGTGGTTCACTAGAGCAGCCCGGCGAGGATATCGGCCATATCACCGCGGTCTGCTATTCGCCGGCGCTCGGCAAATATATCGGGCTGGCGCTGGTCAAGGGCGGCAAGGAGCGTATCGGCCGGCGCGCCTGGTCCTGCGATCCCGTGCGTAAGCGTTTCGGTCCGATCCAGATCGTCAGCCACCATTTCTACGATCCCGAAGGGAGCCGCATGCATGGTTGAGCCGCTTTCTCCACTGGCGCCGGCGTGGAAGCCGGGCTCGCATGGCAATTTCGCCGCCGGCGTCGGCGTCGTGCTTTCCGAGACACGGCCGGGCTCGATCGTGGAGGCCGCCGCCTGGCACGGCGAGGAAAAGAAGCTGATCGCGGCGATCCGCAAGTCGACCGGGCTTTCACTGCCCGACGGCGCCGGCGCGGGAACCTATTCCGGCGGCAAGGGCGCGTTCGGCATCGCCCCGGGGCGCTTCCTCCTCATCGATCAGGCGGAGGGACTGGCGGCTCGTTTGCGCGAGGCGGTCGCAGCCGACACCGGCACGGTGACCGACCTGTCGCACGGCCGCACCGCGATCCGCGTCGCCGGCCCGAAGGCGGAATGGGTCCTGTCGAAACTCTTTGCCATCGATTTCGCGCTGCCGGCCTTCCCGGTCGGGTCGGGCGTCTCGACCGTCCATCATGACATCTTCGCGCAAATCCAGCGCACCGGCGAAGACGCCTTCGACCTTTATGTCTTCCGCTCCTTCGCGCGCTCCTTCTGGAAGATGCTCGGCCACAGCACCGAGGAAGTCGGCTACGAAGTGCGCTGAACTTCGCCCAAAAGATCGCCTCGCCCTTTCTCCTGCCACGACTTGTCAGGAGCCCTGCCTTTCCGGTGCTTCCCCTTCCGGCCCGGAAAGTCAGAATGGGGAAGGAGGAATCACCATTGCCAAAGAGACGCCGGGAGGTTTCGAGCGTAGACGCCCGCCGCGCATGGCTCCATGCTCAAAGGCTCGACACGGTGGAGCCTTTCGGCTCGGGAGCGGAGGCGACCAGGCTGGCCGTCGAGCATCTGGGATACGTCCAGATCGACACGATCAACGTCATCGAGCGCTCGCACCACCACATCCTCTATACGCGGATTCCAAAGTATCGGCGCGAAGACCTCCAGCAGGCGCAGAGCATCGACAAAACCGTCTTCGAATACTGGACGCACGCGCTTTCCTACGCGCCGACGCGCGATATCCGGCTTTATCTCGGCATGATGAAGCGCGGCGAAGCGAAGCCGAACCGCTGGTATCCCGGCGTCACCGACAAGGACATCAGGAAGGTGATGCAGCTGATCCGCAAGGAAGGCCCGATCACCATCCGCGACATCGACGACGACGTGCTGGTGGAAAAGGAGCATCTATGGGCGAGCCGCAAGCCCTCGAAGCGGGCGCTGCAACTGCTCTTCTATCGCGGCGTGCTGGCGATCACCGCGCGCGAGGGCATGCTGAAGACCTACGATTTGATGGAGCGGCATTTCGGCTGGGAGAAGCGCCCGCGCCCGGCTACCGAAAACCAGTTCGCCGAATATTTGCTCGACCGGGCGCTGCGGGCACAGGGCATCGTCAGCCTCAATTCGGCTTGTCATCTCGACGCGCCGAGGAAGCCGGCGATACGCAAGATCATCGAGCGGCGGGTGCGCAAGAAAGAACTGGTGCCGGTCGCGATCGAAGGCGCCGGCCGGGCCGAACACTGGGCCGCGCCCGAGACGCTGGAGGCACCACCGGCGCCGGAAAGCGCACCCGTCCATATCCTCTCGCCTTTCGATCCACTGGTGATCCAGAGGAAGCGGCTGGCGCTTTTCTTCGGCTATGATCATAAGTTCGAGGCTTATGTGCCGAAGGAAAAGCGCCTTTTCGGCTATTTCGCCCTGCCGGTATTGATCGGCGACGAAATCGTCGCGGTGCTGGACCTCAAGACCGACCGCGCGGCAGGAAAGCTGCTTATCCAGCAATGGACATGGGTCGGTAACGGTGAGGCTGAGGGGCACAAGCGGGTGATCGAGGAAGAACTGGAGCGGTTCGAGCGGTTCCAGTTAGTGTGAGGCTTTGGTAAGAATGGCTTTCGATGACCAGCGCATCCTGAATTCCCCGACGGGTGCGGTGCTGAACTTCTTTGTGAAGAGAGCGACGCAAGCACCCCGCGCAGTCGTGCAAATCAACCACGGGCTTGCCGAGCACGCAGCGCGTTACGGACGCTTCGCAGACCATCTCGCGGTGCATGGCTTCCATGTCTATGCACATGACCATCGCGGGCATGGCGGGACGACGGCGCCGGATGCGCCACCCGGCATCTTCGCTCGGCTGGACGGGGCCGGGAAAGTCGTCGCCGACGTGCTGGCGGTCCATGAGTTCATAGCGAAAGCGCATCCCAGCCTGCCGGTGATCGTCTTCGGCCATTCGATGGGCGGGCTGATCGCGCTGAATTTCGTGCAGCACTACAGCCCGCGCATCGCCGGCGCAGCGATCTGGAACGCGAATTTCTCGGCCGGGCCAGCCGAGCGCATCGCGAAGCTGCTGCTTCTCTGGGAGCGTTTCCGCCTCGGCTCCGACATGCCGTCGCGCCTGCTGCCGAAGCTCACATTCCAGGCCTGGGCCAGGCAGATACCGGACCGCCGCACCGAATTCGACTGGCTGTCGCGCGATCCGGCGGAAGTGGATGCCTACATCGCCGATCCGCTGTGCGGCTGGGACGCCTCGGTGTCGCTATGGCGGGACATCTTCGACCTCATCTTCCGCGGCGCCGACGACCGCAGCCTTGCCGAGGTCAGGAAAGACCTGCCGTTTCATCTGGTCGGCGGCGAAAAGGACCCGGCGACGGCCGGCGGCAAGGCTGTCCGCGACCTTGACGCCCGCCTCCGCCGCATGAATTTTTCCAGCGTCACGACAAGCATTTATCCGGATACGCGGCACGAATCCCTGAACGACGTGAACCGCGACGCCGTGACGGCCGATTTCGTGAAATGGGCGAATGGAATAGGTCGTCGATGAGCCGTTGGCCCATCGCATCGGCGGTGCGGGCCGGTTTACATTCGCGCTTGCGAGAGGCAAGGAAGAAGCTGAGCAATCCTGCCGACCAGACGATATCCATGTCCCGTCCTCCGCTTTCCGGCATTCGCGTCATCGAACTCGCCCGCATCCTCGCCGGCCCGTGGGCGGGACAGTTGCTGGCCGATCTGGGCGCCGATGTCATCAAGATCGAGCACCCGAAGGGCGGCGACGATACGCGAAGCTGGGGACCGCCCTTTGTCGAAGGCAAGGACGGGGAGAACCTCTCGGCCGCCTATTACCACTCGACCAATCGCGGCAAGCGCTCGGTCGCGCTCGATTTCTCCGAGCCCGAGGGCGCGAAAACGCTGAAGAGGCTGATCGCCACCGCCGATGTGGTGATAGAGAATTTCAAGGTCGGCGGCCTGAAGAAATACGGCCTCGATTATGAGGGCCTGAAGGCGCTCAACCCACGCCTCGTCTATTGCTCCATTACCGGTTTCGGCCAGACCGGGCCCTATGCGCCGCGTGCCGGCTACGACTTCATCATACAGGGCATCGGCGGGCTGATGTCGATCACCGGCGAGCCCGGCCGCGAGCCGCAGAAGGTCGGCGTCGCCGTCTCCGACATCTTCACCGGGCTTTATTCCGTCATTGCCATCCAGGCGGCGCTCCGCCACGCGGAGAAAACCGGTGAAGGGCAATATATCGACATGGCGCTGCTCGACACGCAGTGCTCCATCCTCGGCAACCAGAATTTGAACTACCTCGTCTCGGGCAACGTGCCGGTACAGATGGGCAACGCCCACATGAACATCGCGCCCTACGAGGTGCTGCCCGTGAAGGACGGGCACATCATCCTCGCGGTCGGCAATGACGGCCAGTTCCAGCGCTTCTGCGGTGCTGTGGGCATTCCCGAACTTGCGCAAGACCCCGATTTCGCCACCAACCCGGCGCGGGTCGCGAACCGCGGCCGCCTGCGTGAAAGGCTGCTCGCTGAACTCGCGAGCCACGAAAAGGCGCCGCTGCTCGCCGCGCTTGAAAAGGCGACGGTTCCGGCAAGCCCCATCAACAATATCGCCGAGATGTTCGAGGACCCGCAGATCGTCGCGCGCGGCATGCGCATGGATCTCGCCGACGCGGACGGCAACGTCCTGCCTTCGGTGCGCGCGCCGATGCTGATGTCCCAAACGCCGCTCTCCTATGAACGGCCCTCGCCGCGCCTCGGTGAACACACGGAAGAAATCCTGCGGGAACTGGAGGGGAGAAAGCCATGAAGACCGGCGGCCAGTTGATCGTCGAGGCGCTCGAGGCAAACGGCGTCGACCGGCTCTATTGCGTGCCGGGCGAAAGCTATCTCGCTGTACTCGACGCGCTGCATGATTCGAAGATCAAGACGATCGTCTGCCGTCAGGAAGGCGGCGCGGCGATGATGGCCGACACCTATGGCCGGCTGACCGGCCGGCCCGGCATCTGCTTCGTCACGCGCGGGCCGGGCGCCACCAACGCATCCGCCGGCATTCACATCGCAAGGCAGGATTCCATTCCCATGATCCTGTTCATCGGCCAGATCGCCCGCAAGGCGCGCGACCGGGAGGCCTTCCAGGAGGTCGATTACCGCGCCTTCTATGGCAGCGTGGCCAAATGGGTGACCGAGATCGACGATCCGGCGCGCATTCTTGAACTCGTCACCCGCGCCTTCGCGACCGCGACCTCAGGCCGGCCGGGGCCGGTGGTGATCGCGCTGCCGGAAGACGTTTTGACCGAGGAGGCACAAGCGCCTGCCGCACAGGCCTTCACGCCGGTCGAAACCACGCTCGGCCAAGCCGAAATGGCGGCGCTGGAGGAATTGCTCGGCAACGCGAAAAAGCCCTTTGCGATCCTCGGCGGCACGCGCTGGAGCGAGCAGGCGGTCGGCGATTTCCGAAAGGCGGCGGAGAATTGGGCACTGCCGGTCGGCTGCTCGTTCCGCCGCCAGATGCTGTTTGATCATCTGCACCCGAACTTTGCCGGTGACGTCGGCATCGGCCCGAACCCGAAGCTCGCCCAGCGCATCAAGGAGAGCGACGTGGTGTTGCTGGTCGGGGGACGGCTCGGCGAGATGCCCTCCTCCGACTATACGCTCCTGAAGAGCCCCTACCCCGACCAGAAACTCGTCCATGTCCATCCGGATACGAGCGAACTCGGCCGCGTCTACCGTCCGACGCTTGCGATCAACGCATCGCCGATCGCGTTTGCGGCGGCATTCGCCACCCGCAAGCCGAAGGCTGCCCCGGCATGGGCGGACGACACCGCCGCGATGCACCAAAGCTATCTCCAATGGTCGACGCCGCCCGAAACCGGCCCCGGACCGGTCCTGATGGGGCCGATCATGAAATATCTGGAAAGCGTGCTGCCGGAGGACGCCGTCATCACCAACGGCGCCGGCAATTACGCCACCTGGATCCACCGCTTCTACCGCTTCCGCCGCTTCGGCACGCAGGCGGCACCGACCTCCGGTTCCATGGGCTTCGGCACGCCGGCCGCCGTCGCCGCAAAGCAGCTTCATCCGAACCGGCTCGTCATCGCCTTCGCCGGCGACGGCTGCTTCATGATGAACGGCCAGGAATTCGCCACCGCCGTCCAATACGACGTGCCGATCATCGTCATCGTCGTCAATAACGGCATCTACGGCACGATCCGCATGCATCAGGAGCGCGAATATCCCGGCCGTGTGTCGGGCACCAAACTGAACAATCCGGACTTCGCCGCACTCGCCCGCGCCTATGGCGGCCACGGCGAAACAGTCGAGAGGACCGAGGATTTCGCCCCCGCCTTCGAGCGTGCGCGCAAAGCCGGCAAGCCAACCATCATAGAGATCCGCCTCGATCCGGAGGCGATAACGCCGACGCGGACGCTGACGGACATTCGGGAAAAGAGGTGAAGGAGGGATTAGGTCATTGACGAAGCCGCCGAGCCTGGGACCCTACTGCCCTTTCCACAAAATATAGCCTCGTCTCCGGTTCGATGCTAAGGAGCGCCGGAATTCGCTGCGCGGTCTCCATGAACCTACCCGATAACCCGAAAATCTCCGTCGTGATCCCCTGCCGGAACGAGGAAGCCAACCTCGCCTTCCTGCTGGACGAGGTCGAGCAGGCGCTCTCCGGCCGGCCCTTCGAGATCATCGTCGTCGATGACGGCTCGACCGACGGGACGCGCCCTATGGTGACGGAACGGATGCGACAGGCCGGCTCGCCGGTGAGGCTGGTCGCGCATGATCATTCGGCCGGCCAGTCCGCCGCCGTCCGCTCCGGCATCCTCGCGGCAAGCGGCGCGATCATCGCGACCATGGACGGCGATGGCCAGAACGACCCGGCCTATATCCCGAAACTGGCCGACGCGCTCCTTGCCGCCGGATCGGATACCGGGATCGCCGCCGGCCAGCGCCTGAAGCGCACGGATACGAGACTGAAGCAGCTTTCCTCGCGCTTTGCCAACAGGCTGCGCGAATCCATTCTGCATGACGGCACGCGTGATTCCGGCTGCGGTCTGAAGGCGCTGCCGACCGCCCTTTTCAGGCAGTTGCCCTATTTTGACGGCTGGCACCGCTACCTGCCGGCGCTGGTGGTGCGCGAGGGTTTCGCCGTCGTCCATATCGACGTGGTCGACCGCCAGCGGCGACACGGAAAATCGAATTACGGTATAATCGACCGGGGATTGCGTGGGGCGCTCGACCTGATCGGCGTCTGGTGGCTGCGCCGCCGCCGCAAAATTGTGCCCAAAGTCACCGAGGTACAGGAATGAGCGCTACCTTCGTCCATCTAGTGGACTGGTTCCAAAAGGTTTTCATCGACCAATTCAACGCATGGATTCTTCTCGGCTTCGTCGCGCAGGCCTTCTTCACCATGCGCTTCCTGGTGCAATGGATCGCCTCCGAACGGGCCAAGCGCTCGGTGGTGCCGATCGCCTTCTGGTTCTTCTCGCTCGGCGGCGGCGCGCTCCTGCTGCTTTACGCGATAAAGCGACAGGATCCGGTCTTCATCGCAGGCCAGGGGCTCGGCCTCATCATCTACATCCGCAATCTGTGGCTAATCGCGAATGAGAAGCGCGGGTCGATGAACGGGGTGGACTGATCGCCCGCTGGCATCTCCAGGCATGAAAGCGACTTACTTGCCGTGCTTTTCGAGCCATGCCTTCATGCCGGCGATCTCGCGTTCCTGCGCGGTGATGATCTCCTGCGCAAGCTTCCGCAGTTGCGGGTCCTTGCCGTAACGGAGTTCGACCCTGGCCATGTCGATCGCGCCTTGATGGTGCGGGATCATGCCACGGACGAAATCGACGTCGGCGTTCCCGGAATAGTCGATCATCATCGATTTGTGCATGTCGGTCATGGCCTTCTCGAAAGCCTTGTCGGAAGGCGAATGGCCCATTTTCATGTCGTGCGTGTGCTCTGCCGCGAACGCCGCGGTCGCCAAGGAGAGAGCGCACAGCGCGCCTGCAAAAATCACCTGTCGCATCGGAACCTCATTGTGACCAAATGTCGATCTTCCAACGCTACCGCTTCCAGCGACAGGAAGGTCAAGGCTCGGTTTTTAGGCAGAATGCGTTCCGGAAGAAGCGAAGGCTCGATGGAGTTTCCGCTACGCCGCGTCGAAATCGAGCACCAGCTTTTCGCTCAGCGGCCGAGTCTGGCAGGCGAGCGTGAAGCCGGCTTCGATCTCCCAGGGCTGCAGCGAGAAATTCACCGCCATCTCGGTCTGCCCCTCTACGACCCGGCAACGGCAGGTGCAGCACATGCCGCCGGCGCAGGAATAGGGCAACTCGATACCGGCCGCATGCGCCGCGTCGAGCACGGTCTGCGCGGGATCGGTGACGGGGAAAGTTCGCCGCACGCCGTCGAGCACCACCTCTACCGGTACGCCTTTCGCAACCGCCCGCTCGACCTCGCGTGAAATCCGCCTCGGCCTCGGTGCCTCGCCGGACGACGTGAAACGCTCGAAGCGGATACGGTCTTCCTCGACGCTGAGGGCGGCCAGCGTCCTGGCGACATCGTCGATCATCGCGCCCGGCCCGCACAGGAAGACGCCGTCGGCTCCCGCCGGGTCGACCAGCCCGCGCTCGGCAAGAAGCCGGATGCGCTCGCCGTCGATGCGGCCGTTCAGGATATCGACATCCTGCGTCTCGCGCGACAGGAGATGGA